>JAEWHT010000447.1 GCA_023387695.1 Pseudomonadota bacterium
GCGCTGGTGAAACGTAGCCGCTCGCGGAGCTGGCCTTCGTTGACGAGGCCGACGAGGGACTGCAGCACGGTCTGCGTGGCGCCAAGCGGATCCAAGTCGAGACCCGCGCCCATCATGGCGAGGAATACGGCCTCCGAGTCGGTCGTGCCCAGGCGCGAGGGATAATAGGCATCGGGGATCAGCGCTTCGACCTTGCGCCGCAGCCGGTTCCAGCTGCCGACGAAGCCGTTATGCATGAACATCCACTGGCCGCATGCAAATGGATGGCAATTCTGTCGCGTCACCGCCGTGCCGGTAGCGGCGCGCACATGCGCAAAAAACAAATGCGAGCGCAGATGCCGGCAGAGATAACGCAGATTCTCATCCGACCAGGCGGGCCGCGTCTCGCGATAGAGCCCGGGTTCGGGATGCTCGCCATACCAGCCGAGACCAAAGCCATCGCCATTCGATCCCGCCGTGGACTGCAGCGAGCGAATGCTCTGTGCGATCAGCGAATGTTCGGGCTCAGTGACGTAGGGTTCGAACGAGGTAGTCTCGCCCCGGTATGCGATCCAGCGGCACATGCGGTTCCTGTGCGGCAAAGTGTCATGAGGTGCATCAACGATCTTCACTCGCCGCGGTTCCGGCCACCCGCTCGACGCGGATGAGCGCGAAGTGGGGTTGCCTTAGCGCTCCCGCCGTGTAGAAGGACCGCGGGTGCTCACTGCATGTCGCAGTGACAGGTCGCAGCGATGGTCGGGCCGCCACGCAGGATGCGTGTGCCCATGAATGATCAACTGCCCGGCAGGCACCTGCCCAAATCTCCATTCCTCGTTGCGCGAGCGCTTTCGGCGCTTCAGCACTTTCTGCATGTCGAGGCCATCAGCGGCGTCGTGCTGCTCGTTGCCGCAGCGGCCGCGCTTCTCTGGGCGAACTCACCGTTCGCTCATTCGTATCATGACGTCTGGAACCTGCCGATCTCGGTTCATCTCGGCGGCTTCGTCTTCGACAGGTCGCTGCATTTCTGGATCAACGATGCGTTGATGACAGTGTTCTTCCTGGTCGTCGGCATGGAGATCCGCCGCGAAATCCACGAAGGCGCGCTTAGCAGGTTCGATCAGGCCATCTTGCCCGTGTTGGCAGCCGTCGGCGGAGTGCTCGTTCCTGCAATGATCTATTTGAGCTTCAACAGCGCCATAGGCCGTAGCCAGGGCTGGGCGATCCCGACCGCGACGGATATCGCCTTTGCGGTCGGCGTCCTCGCATTGTTAGGGCGATCGATTCCAGTCAATGTCCGGGTTTTCCTTCTCGCCCTGGCCATCATCGATGACATCATTGCAGTGCTCGTGATCGCACTGTTCTACACGAGCGGTCTCGATGCCAACGGCTTCATGGTCGCATCGTTCGGCGTGCTCATGGCACTGGGGTTTCAGCGGCTCGGCTTCAACTCGGCGTTTGCCTATGTCGTGCCGGCCTTTATCGTCTGGGCGGGCTTCCTCATGGCTGGCGTCCATCCGACGCTTGCGGGTGTCGTGCTGGGTTTGATCACGCCGGTCCGTTCAACCAAACCCGAGATCGTCCCGCCCGTCATCCGCGTTGAGGGGGCCCTGCATCCCTGGGTCGCCTACGCCATCATGCCACTGTTCGCGCTGGCCAATGCCGGCGTCGATCTCAGGGGCGTGGCGTTCAGCGGCGGCGCGCAATTCGTGACGCTCGGCATCGGGCTTGCGCTGTGCGCGGGAAAGCCGATCGGGGTGATTGGCGCGACCTGGCTTGCTGTCCGCGTTGGTAAATGTCGACTGGCGCCCGGCGTGACATGGTCTGGCGTCGGCCTCATCGGGCTGTTGGCCGGCATCGGCTTCACCATGTCGATCTTCATCGCCACGCTCGCGTTCACCGACGAGAGGATGCTGGATGCCGCGAAATTCGGCGTGCTGCTTGGCTCACTCATCTCGGTGACGCTCGGCCTCGGCTGGGGC
This sequence comes from Pseudomonadota bacterium, assembly GCA_023387695.1. Lineage (GTDB taxonomy): Bacteria > Pseudomonadota > Alphaproteobacteria > Rhizobiales > Xanthobacteraceae > Bradyrhizobium. The sequence goes on from JAEWHT010000447.1 coordinate 1,959, forward strand.
GCAGAATACGCGTATCGGCAGCGCGGGCAGGACGATACCTGATCCGACTGCGCTGACGCTCAGCCCGGCAACGGAATGAGAGCCGCGACTTCGCGGTCACCAACATTCTCGCTCGCCGCTAGCCCTTGCGCGACGCCGATGCGATCGGCCTCGGGCCGGTTCTGGCTCATCTTGCGCTTGCCTTCGAACCGCACCACGGGAATGCGCACGCCGACAATGCCGCGCAGCTGCGCCGCGATGAAGTCTGCGGGTGCATCGCTGACGGCCCAGGGTTTTGCGCGCGTGCCTTCGTGCTTCCTGGTCAGCCGCGTCACGACGTCGAGCAGGCGCTCCGGTGCCTCGAAGAATTCCACCGGGCCGTAGGCGTGCACGGCGATGTAATTCCAGGTCGGCACGACCTTCTCGGTTTCCACCTTGGTCGCGTACCAGGACGGCGTTACATAGGCGTCGGGTCCTGAGAAGATCGCAAGCGCATCGCCAATCGGCGGCAGCTTCCATTGCGGATTGGCCTTCGCCACGTGCCCGTAAAGCACACCGCGCTCGCCTTCGCTTTCGTCGAGGAACAGCGGCAGCGGGGTGGCGACCGGGCCTTCGCTGGTGGCCGTGACGAGGCTCGCGAGCCGGGCCGCGCGGATCGTCGCGCGGATGCTCTCGATGTCGTCGTCCTTGAAAGCCGGGGGGATGTACATGGCGTGTCTCCGTTCTGGTCACGGACATAGCCGGAATCTGGCCTGTCAGAAACTGCCAGTTTTTTACAATTGAATCAGTCCAGTTCGGCGACCGCCTGCGCCAACAGCTTGCAGCCCCGCTCGATCTGCGCGACCTCCAGAGCCGCATAGCCCATCACGAGGCCGACCGTCTTCCGCCCGCCGCGCGGGGCCACGAACAGCGCGGACACGGGATAGATGCCGACGCCCTTGGCGCGTGCCGCCTCCACCAACGCATGCTCATGTTTCTGCGACAGACCGTCGAACCACGCGACCAAATGCAGGCCGGCGGCTGTGCCTTCGATCCTGACGCGATCGCCGAAGCGGCGGAGAAGGGCGTCGATCAGCGCCTGCTGGCGTTCTGCGTTGCGTCGACGCACGCGCCTGACATGGCTGTCATAGGCGCCGCTCTCGAGCATCGCGGCCAGCGCCTCCTGCTCGATCAGCGGCGTATGCCGGTCCATGATCTGCTTGGCGGCGGCGAACAGCGATCGCAGCGCCAGCGGCACGACGAGATAGCCGATCCGCAATGTCGGAGACAGCGTCTTGGAGACGGTTCCGAGATAAACGACGTTGTCGCTGCCTTCCAGCGCATGCAGCGGCGGGATCGGCTTGGTGTCGTAGCGATACTCGCTGTCGTAATCGTCCTCGATCACGTAGGCGTCGTTTGTCCTGGCCCACGCCAGCAATTGATGCCGGCGTCCGATCGGCATGACGCCGCCGAGCGGATATTGATGCGACGGGGTGACGTAAGCAAGGCGGGCGGCGACGCCATCGAGGCGTTCGGTCTGAAGACCCTCGGCATCGACCGTGACAGGCACCGCAGCAGCGCCGGTCGCTGCAAAAGTGTGCCGCGCCATCTGGTAACCGGGATCCTCCATCACGAAGCGATCGCCCGCGTCGAGCAGCAGGCGCGCGCAGATGTCGAGGCCCTGTTGCGAGCCGTTGACGACGATGATCTGGTCGACCTCGCAGCGCACGCTGCGTGATCGCCAGAGGTAGCCCTGCAACGCCGTTCGCAACCGGTGCGATCCGCAGGGGTCGTCATAAGCCAGCCGCTCGGGCTTGCGCGCCATTGCCGAGGTCACGGCCTTCTTCCAGACCAGCACCGGGAAGTCGGAGGGCGACAACTCGCCGTAGCGGAAGTTCGCAACGAGCCCGTGCGGCGGCTCGGTCCAGCGCGGCGGATCATTCCGCAGCCGCTCGCCGAAGGCCGACAGCCGAACCTTGCGCGTTGACGGACGCGACGAGACGCGCGTGCGCCCGCGTTCGACAACGGCGCGCGCCACGCGCGGCCGGGCGCCATGGCGTGTCTCGATAAAGCCTTCGGCCGCAAGCTGCTCATAGGCGACGGTGACGGTCGAGCGCGCCACGCCCATCTCGTCGGCCAGCGCCCGGAACGACGGCAGCAATCCGTCCGTGCCGTAGACGAGAGACAAGATCTGGTCCCGCAGCGCCTCGTAGATCTGACGAGCGCCCATGCGGGTGGGGCGGGGGTTGGTTTTCTTCTGCATCATCCACATTCCGGGTCGGCATTGGGCCGGCCGACGAGGTCGGAATGCGGTTCTAGTCCTGTTTGCCGAGCGTTTCGACGTAAGCCTTGCCGTAGGGATAAAAATGCTCCTTGCGTCCCTGATCCCAGAGCGCCCTGAGGCTAGGCGCGGTGATGTCCCAATCCGGGCGACAGATCATGCTGACGGCTCGCAGATCCTGGCGGAGCTCCTCGACGGTTGGACGACCGAAGAACCAGTAGCCGTTGTAGATCTTGTGAATGCGCAAGCCGGGCTCCAGCACGATGACATGCGGGATCATCGGGTTGTGGACGGGATCAGTGTATTCGGCGATGTCGAGATCCTTCTGCACGATCCGCCTGGGATCGGAAAGGAAGGGCCAGTGCGCTCCGGCGCCGCTGCGATATTCGTTGGTCTGGGTGATGGTGTCGGTGGTGATCGTGACCAGCTGGCAATAGCCAACCTCCATTTCGCGATGGAGTTGCAACAGCCCTTCGGTCTGGCGACGGTCCTTCGGGCAGAATCCGCCGCGGCCGAGCACGAGCACCATGGGGTCGCCGCCCTGCAGCTCCGATAGTTTGCGGTGCTTTCCAGTGTGGTCGCTGAGCTCATAATCCGGGAAGGTCGCTCCCGGCACCATGTCTGTTCGCATGAGGCTCTCCATATGTCGCGGATAGGCAGACGGTTCTAGAGATCAATCACGACATTGCCCTTCGGCCGCGCGCAGCAGATCAGGACATTTCCGTCCCCCGGTGCTTCGAGCGGATCGGGCTGATAATCGACGTCGCCCGCGATGAGTCCGCTTTCGCAGTTGTGGCACACGCCCGTCCGGCACGACCAGCGCACGGGGACATCGCAGGCTTCGGCGAGTTCGAGCAGGCTCGCATAAGATGGTCCCCAGTGGACATTGAGGCCGCTGCGCGCGAAGGACACCAGGGGACCCGGGCTCGGTGCTCCCGCCGGCACATGCGCGGGCTTCGTCGTTGACGCCGCGATGCCGGGCGTCAGCGATGGCCTGGCGCCGAACATCTCGGTATGGATGCGATCGCGCGCGATGCCCCATCCGCTCAAGGCCGCGGTGAGATCGGTCATGAAGGTGGCTGGTCCGCAGAGATAGAAGTCGCTGTCTTGCGGCAGATTGAGGCTCTGGACCAGGTGCCGATCCAGATGCCCGGCGCTGTCAAAATCGACCCCGGGGCGATCGCCGGGATCGGGTGCGCTGTAGCAGATGTGGCTGTGATGGTGATCCAGCCGGGCAAGAAGCTCGCGCGCTTCCGCGGCAAAGACATGTTCGCGGCCGCTACGGGTGCCGTGCAGCCACCAGACGTCGCGCTGTGATCCTTCCGCAGCGAGCGCCTGAAGCATTGCAAGCACCGGCGTTACGCCAATGCCGGCACTCAGCAGGACGACCGGCCGCGTGCCTTGCTGCAGCATGAAACTGCCGCGCGGCGCGCCCAGCTGCACGACGTCGCCGGGTTGAAGCTCATCGGCGATGTACGCACTGGCGACGCCATGCGTTTCCCGCTTGATGCTGAGGCGATAGGACGCCGCGCCGGCATGGCTCGACAGCGAATAGTTGCGCGTGATTTCGGACGTGGTGGAGAGCTGGAGCTTGATGGTCACGAATTGACCCGGAAGAGCGACGGCTCCGGGACGTCCGTCCACCGGTTCGAGCATCAGCGACGTCACATTGCTGGTTTCGGCGATCTTGCGCGAGACGCGGAACGACCGGAAGCCGCGCCAGGCCGGGGTTGGGCTTGCGGGCGGGCCCAGCCCGGCATTTCCCGCTGTCGTCGTTTGATCAAGCATTGCCTTGAAAGCGCGCTGCCAGCCAGGGCTCAGCGCGGGAATTTTTAGCGCACGCTCAAGGCTCTCGTGCGGATGAGGGGGCAGGTAGAGCAGCGCGTTGATCTCGGACACGCTCATGCGTTCGGGGCCGTTGGCGATCTGCCTGATCTCATCGCCGGCCTCAACGTCGCCTTCTTCGATCACACGACAATAAAAACCGGGCCGGCCATGCTTGACCAGCAGCGCGGCCATGTCAGGCACGTCCAGGCGAATGCCGAGGCGATAGCAGGTGACGCGCGGCTGCGTGACCTCGACCAGGGCCGAACCGATCCTGTAACGGTCTCCAATGCAGACCTCGGTGTCGGCGAGGCCCTCGACGGTGAAGTTTTCGCCGAATTGACCAGGAACGAAATTCGATCGACCGAGATGTTTTTGCCAGTAGCGAAAGGACTCGTCCTGATACACGTAGACGGCGCGTTGCTCGCCGCCGTGACCGAAGGTATCGCCCTGGCCGTCGCCGTCGATGTTGAGCCGCCGCACCCTGCGCCGTCCTGTGACGGGGGCTTTCCAGATGCCGGTGTGGACGGTCCTGCCTTGCCAGGCGATGTCGCGCGGCAGGCCGACATTGACGGACAGCAACCGTGCCATACTTGTTCCCCGATGTGGCCTGCGCGGCTTAGCGACCTCGCGAATGCGGGATCGCTGCAACGATAATCTGTATCCGCGATTGCATTTTGGCACGTTAGTCGTTGTTAGACGTTGCGAGGTGGCCTTGCCGCCGGCCGTCCGCGCGTCGATTTTAGGAACGGAAACGGCCAAGCGGGAGATCGAGATGGACGACCAAGCCAAACTTGCGGCGCTGCAGCGCCATTGGGACGCGTCGGACGCGAACGATTTCGAGGCCGAGCACGACATCTATCGCGAGGATGCCGTGCTCGACTATCCGCAGTCCGGCGAGCGCATCCGTGGCCGTCGCAACATTCAGCAGAGCCGCTTCCTGCAGCCGAACAAAAAGCGCTTCACGGTGCGGCGGATCATCGGCGGCAGCGATCTCTGGGTGAGCGAATTCGTCCTGACCTATGATGATGTGCCATCCTATGTAGTCAGCATCATGGAATTTCGCGACGGATTGGTCGCGCACGAAACGCAGTATTTCGGCGATCGGTTCGATCCGGCACCGTCGCGTGCGCATTTGGTGGAGCGGTGTTGATGCCGCATGCGCCAAGTCTCGTGCCCCGGACGCAGCGCAGCGCCACTTGGCGATGCGCTGCAGAGCCGGGGCCCATGGAACAGTAGAGCGCGCGGCTTTCTGGGTCCCGGCTCTGCGCAGCAGCGTTGCACGCTGCAGCGCGTCCGGGACACGGGCATAATCGCTTAACCAAACCCGCCGACATGGAACACCGATGCGGCGGCTGGTCGCATCTTGGCCGCCTTGATTCCGACCCACCCATCTTTATCTCTGGAGAGAACAAGAATCCGGGCCCCTCTGGCGAGGACGCTGACAATGTCAGCAAAACCTCGCGATGTCGGATGACCTGTCCCGCGCGAATGCGATGGATTGGCCGATCGTCGGGCCTTCTTGAGTTCCCTCCGACACAATCGTCCCCATCGCAGCTCCGCGCGGCCATTTCGCAACAACGAGGAGCAACGATGTCTGACGTCAACAATTCCAAGCCGATCGAAATCGAGATCACCGAGCCGTTCAGCCTCAACGAGCAGGCGGCGGTGGCGCTGGTGATCGCCGGCGCGCTGGTCGCAGTCGCTGACCGGCAGGTTTCGCCGGTCGAGCGTGACGAGGTGATCCGCTTCATCAGGGATCGCAAATTGGCGCCGCACATCAGCGATGACCGTCTGTCTTCGATGTTCGACGAGCTCGCCGAACGGCTGGAGGAGCCTGACTTCGCCAATGTGGTGATTGAGACGCTGCGGCCGGTCTCGGATCTGCCGCTCTCATCTCATCTGATCGAATTGTCGGAGCGCGTTGCTGCCGCGGACGAGGACGTGCACCCGCACGAAGTGCAGGCGATCAAGCTGCTGCGCCTGCTGACGCTGGTGCTGCCGCGCGCAAAGCAGGTCGGACCTGCTGCGGTCAGTGCGGCCGCCAAGGCGTGAGCATGAGCGCAGCTTCTGACGAGCAAAGGACGAGACCCGAGCGGACCACCGGCAGACCTGCCGGTGGCGACCCGCGGCTCGACGCGCTCGTCCATCGGCTGCCGCCGCGCCTTGCCGGCACCGTCGATTACCTCCTGCAACCGTCCAGCCGCTGGGTCCGGATTCCCTCAGGCGCGCTGCTTGTCGTCGGTGGCGTGCTGTCCTTCCTGCCGGTGCTCGGCATCTGGATGCTGCCGCTCGGCCTCGCGCTGCTCGCCGAAGACGTTCCGGCGCTGCGCTCGTCGCGCTCAAAAGTTTTCGACTGGATCGAGCGCCGCAAGCCGCATTGGCTGGATCCTGACGCCTCGAAAAATAATCGATCATGATTGAAGTCATCACTGCAGATGCGTTCACCGCGCTGCTCCAGGTCGTCCTGATCGACCTCGTGCTTGCCGGCGACAACGCCGTCGTCATCGGCCTTGCGGCGGCCGGGCTTCCGGCCGATCAGCGCCGCCGTGCCATCGTCGTTGGCATTGTTGCCGCTACCGCGCTGCGCATCGTCTTCGCCGGCGTCGCGACCCAGCTCCTGCAGGTGATCGGCCTGCTGTTTGCCGGCGGCGTACTGCTGCTGTGGGTGTGCTGGAAGATGTGGCGTGAGTTGCGCGAGCAGGCTGCGCATTCCGGCCAACTCGCGTTCAGCCATGGCGGTGGTGCGACTAGCGCACCGGCGCCGCGCAAGACGTTCAGGCAGGCGGCATTGCAGATCGTCGCAGCCGACGTCTCGATGTCGCTCGACAACGTGCTCGCGGTTGCGGGCGCGGCGCGCGAGCACCCCTACATCCTCGTCTTCGGCCTGGTGTTGTCGGTCGCGCTGATGGGCGTCGCCGCCGATCTGCTCGGCCGCGTGCTCCAGAAACAGCGCTGGATCGCCTATGTCGGTCTCGCCATCATCGTCTATGTCGCCTTCGAGATGATCTATCGCGGCTCGCTCGAGCTCGCGCCGGTCATCGCAAGTCTCTAAGCCTTCGTCTTTTTTACCTTCGCCTTCCCGGAGTGATCGATGTCGTCTGAGCCTAAAGCACCTTCAGCGCGCCTTGCGCAGCAGCCGCCGATCGGCCTGTTTCCGCGGCTGATCTTCGGCTCGCGCTGGCTGCAATTGCCGCTCTATGTCGGCCTCATCGTCGCACAGGCAGTCTATGTGCTGCTATTCCTCAAGGAGCTCTGGCACCTGGTCACGCATTCGTTCGACGCCAGCGAGCAGCAGATCATGCTGGTCGTGCTCGGCCTGATCGACGTCGTCATGATCTCCAACCTGCTAGTGATGGTGATCGTCGGCGGCTACGAGACGTTCGTCTCGCGATTGAATTTGCGCGGCCATCCCGACGAGCCGGAATGGCTCAGCCATGTCAATGCCAGCGTGCTCAAGATCAAGCTCGCGATGGCGATCGTCGGCATCTCATCGATCTCGCTGCTCAGGACCTTTATCGAGGCCGGCAATCTCGGCACCGCGCGCAGCAATTTCACCGAGAATGGCGTGATGTGGCAGGTGCTGATCCACCTGACCTTCATCATTTCCGCAATCGGCATTGCCTGGGTCGACCGCCTCAGCGAGAGCGCGCATCGCAAGGAGAATGGTCACGCCTGAGCGCGATCCGCGCTCTCAGGCACCGACAGCCAGACGAAACGGACGCCGTCCCCGCGCCAGCGTCTCGGACGGCGCTTCGCCAAAGGCTCGCTTGTAGCCCATCGAGAAGTCGCCGAGGTGCCAGAAGCCATTGCCGAGTGCTGCGGCCTTCACGGTCATGCCGTCGCCGCCAGTCATGAGCTGGACGCGAACAGCCCACATGCGCTTGAGACGCAAATAGTGATGGAGGCTCACGCCGTGCACGGCTTGCGTTGCGATCTGGAGCGTGCGCGCGGACACGCCGAGCGCGGTGGCGAGGTCGTGGCTGTACAGTGGCTCGCTGCCGAAGATCTTGACGACCTCGTCGAGCTGCGCGATCAGCTTGCGGTGCTTGTCGAATGAACCGGGACGGGCGGTCCGCGCCTCTGCCGGCAGCAAGACGTCGTCGAGGCCGGCAAGCAGCGATTCCTGGATCGGGCGATTGAACGCCTCGAACTCGCGGGCATTTTCACAGGCCGAGGCCAGCGAGAACATCTCCAGAAAGACAGCGCGCAGGCGCGCCATCGGGTCGTTCTGCGTGCGGACAAAGGCGAGTCCGGTGTTGAAGTCCGCCCATCCGCGGTGCCGCATATCCGAGTTGAAGCGCACCATAAGATAGGTGTTGGGACGCTGCTCGATCGATTCAACCGGTCCCTTGCCGCGCATCACGGCGATGGTCGAACTGTCAACCTCGTTGCCATTGCTGATCGCATGGAACGACAGCGGAACCACAAGACCGATGCCATTGTCCGTCCCCATCTCGGCCTCGTAGCGCCGCGCAAAGGCGCGTTGAAGCACGAAGAGCCCGTTCTGGAGCGGCAGGATCGCGCGCGACAGCGAGAATTCGCGCGGCCGAAGCGGCGTCGAGGTGCCGAGACCAAGCACCTCGTTGGCGCGAAACTCAGAGAAATCCGAGAAGCGCTCGATGTGCAGGACGCGCGATGGCTTCAGCCGATCGACCGGCATGTCGGGATCCCAGGTGCAACGGATGTCAGGGTGGAACCCCGTATAACTACCATACGGCCAACCGCTGTTGATATCCCGGAGAATACTGTCATCTCAGCGCCGGTTGGTGATCTCCGCGATCGATGCGGGACGCTTGCAATCAGGCGATGCGCGCATACGCTGCATTCTCGCGTCGCTCGCGTTCGCCCAATTCGCGAACGATCTCCTGCAGGAAAGACTCGGTGTAATCGGGCAGGGTGCGCTCGGCGCGGACATAGATGCCGAGATCAGACCACACAGGGCTGCCGGCATTGTCGAGCGGGAGGAACACGAGCTGCGCGTCGCGCGACAGCCTGTTGATGCCGAGCTGGGTCTGGAACGCGACGCCGACGCCGCGCGCAGCGAGCTCGCGCATCAAATCGATCGAATTGGCTTGAATGGCGGGCTCCGGTGTTTCGGAGAGCTGCGCGATCAAAGGCTGCAGCAGATGATAGATCGACAGCTCAGGTAGTGCATGGATGACGGGGAAGGCGAGACATTGCTCCAGTGTCACCGTCTTGCGACGCGCCAGCGGATGCTCGCGCGCCACCAGCGCGCCGAGGCGAAATCGCTTCAACGCGACTTGCCGCAGATCCGGCGGATGCCTGAGCGCGATGGCGATGCCGATATCAGCCTCGCCCCGGCGCAAGGCTTCGAGCACGTCGGATGAGCCCATCACCTCGGTGGTGAAACTGACGCGCCGGGCCCGGCTGCGGTGCGAGGCGATCAGATCCGGCAACACGGACTCCGTGAAGGACTCGATGCAGGCGATGCTGATGGTGCCGTGCCAGGTGCCGGACAGGGACGCGACGTCCGAGCGGAAGCGGTCGAGGTCCTGGAGCACGTTCATGACGTGGCGGGCCAGCATCTCGCCGACCGTCGTCAGCGTCAGACCGTGGGTCGTTCGCTCGAACAAGGGAGACCCAACCTCTTGCTCAAGCTTGACAATTTGGCGGCTGACGGCGGAGGAGGCGACGTTCAGGAGGCGCGCCGCGGCGCGGATCGAACCGGTGCGGCGCACGGCATGGAAGTACTGGATAGCCGGTGAGTGAAAGCGCATGGGACCCCCGGCGCCACTATAGCTGTTGCCGAAACGGCATCAACATGTACGAAATTCTCTGCCTTTTGAGAGCGCCCGTTTCACCCTAGTGTCA
>JAEWHT010000452.1 GCA_023387695.1 Pseudomonadota bacterium
GGATAGGATCGGGGCTCGGCACCACCGCGGCTTCGGCGACGAGCTCGTGCTCGAGCAGCACGCTCTCCAGCTCGAACGGGCTGATGCGGTAGTCGGACGATTTGAAGACGTCGTCGGAGCGGCCGACGAACGTGAGATAACCGTCCTCATCCGAGAAGACCACGTCGCCACTGCGATAGAGCTCGCCTTCGGCACCCGACAGCTTGCCGTCGTCGCCCTGATATCCCTGCATCAGGCCGGCGGGACGATCAGCGCCCAACAGCAGGGCCACCTCGCCCTCCTTGGCCGGATGACCGTCGGCGTCGCTGACCTGCACACGATAGCCCGGCAGCGGCCGGCCCATCGAGCCGACCTTGATCTTCTGGCCCGGCGAGTTACCGGCAAGCGCAGTCGTTTCAGTCTGGCCGTAGCCGTCGCGAATGGTGAGGCCCCAGGCTGCCTGCACCTGGTCGATCACCTCGGGATTGAGCGGCTCGCCGGCGCCGCAGACTTCGCGAAGGGCCACCTTGAACGAGGCCAGGTTCTCCTGGATGAACAGCCGCCACACGGTCGGCGGTGCGCACAGCGTGGTGACGCCGCAGCGGCCGATCGTGGCAAGCAGGCCCTTGGCGTCGAAGCGCGGCTGGTTGACCACGAACACCGTGGCCCCCGCATTCCACGGCGCGAAGAAGCAGCTCCAGGCGTGCTTGGCCCATCCGGGCGACGAAATGTTGAGATGGACGTCGCCGGGCTTCAACCCGATCCAGTACATGGTGGAGAGATGGCCGACGGGATAGCTGCGCTGGCTGTGCCGCACGAGTTTTGGCTTCGCCGTCGTGCCCGAGGTGAAATAGAGCAGCATCGGGTCGTCGGCGTTGGTCGCGCCATCGGGCGCAAAATTCTCCGACGCCTTCGCGGCCTCGTCATAAGCGAGCCAGCCATCGGACGCCTCGCCGACCACGATACGCGAGACGCCTTCGACACCAAGGCTCGCAAACTTCGCGACCTGGTCCTGCGCCGCTACCACGGCTTTTGCTCTGCCACGATCAAGCCGATCGCGCAGCTCATCCGCGGTCAACAGCGAGGTCGCGGGAATCACCACAACGCCGAGCTTGATCGCCGCCAGCATCGTCTCCCACAGCGGAACGACATTGCCGAGCAGCAGCAGCAGATGATCGCCGCGCTTCAGGCCTTGCGCGCGGAGAAAATTCGCGACCTGGTTGGAGCGCTTCGAGAGCGCCGCGAAAGACAGCTTCGTCTGCTTGTCCTGCGCAGCATCGACAATCCAGAGCGCGGGCCGGTCCTTGGCGTCCGCATCTTTCGCGAGCGCATCGAACCAGTCGAGCGCCCAGTTGAAGGGAACCGGATCGGGCCAGCGGAAATCCCTGACCGCTGTCTCGTAATCCGTGCGGTTGTGCAGCAGAAACGCGCGCGCTTCCTGAAATGTCGTCATTAAGCTTTCCCGGCTAGGCCCCTAACGTGCTTGATAATTCCGGAAAAATCCACCCCGCCTTGGCCGGCTGCGTCGAAAGACTGATAGATCTCCTGCGCATGCTTGCCGAGCGGCGTCGCGGCGCCCGCGACCTTCGCCGCGTCCTGCGCCAGGGTCAGGTCCTTCACCATCAGTGCCGAGGCAAAGCCCGGCTTGTAGTCGTTGTTCGCCGGCGAGGTCGGCACTGGACCTGGAACCGGGCAATAGGTGGTCAGCGACCAGCACTGGCCGGACGAGGTCGAGGCAACATCAAACAGTGCCTGATGCGAGAGGCCGAGCTTCTCGCCAAGCGCGAAAGCTTCGCTCACCGCGATCATGGAAATACCGAGGATCATGTTGTTGCAGATCTTGGCCGCCTGCCCTGCGCCGGCGCCGCCGCAATGGACGATCTTCTTGCCCATCTTCTCCAGCACGGGCTTGGCGGCCGCAAACGCACCCTCCTCGCCGCCGCACATGAAGGTGAGCGTCGCGCCCTTGGCGCCGCCGGTGCCACCGGACACCGGCGCATCGACCGAGAGCACGCCGTTCTTGGCAGCGAGCGCGTGCGCGGCTCGGGCACTCTCGACATCAATGGTGGAGCTATCGATGATCAGCGCACCCTTGGTCATGGCGGGAACGACCTCGTTCCAGACACCGAGCACGTGCTTGCCTGCGGGAAGCATGGTGACGACGACATCGGCGCCCTTCACTGCGCCCACAGCGCTATCGGCGATACCTGCGCCGTCGGCCTTGGCCTGATTACGCGAGGCTTCGACGAGGTCGAATGCCACAACCTTGTGGCCGGCCTTGACCAGATTGGCGGCCATCGGGCCGCCCATGTTGCCGAGACCGATGAACGCGATCGTGGCCATTGTCGTTTCCTCCGCTTGTTTCATTGATTAGTCGAACTTCAGCTCGTCAGCGCCGATCTCGGCGAGATACGGCGCCAGCATTTGCGGCGTCACATCTTCGATGCGCGGCGGCGACCAGGTCGGGTTGCGGTCCTTGTCGATCACGGCTGCGCGCACGCCTTCGCGAAAATCATCGCTGCGGAAGACTTCGCAGGCGGCGCGATATTCACGCACCAGACACTCTTCGAGGCTCGACGCGCTGCGCGCCAGTCGTAAGAGCTTCAGCGTCACCACCATGCCACGCGGGGATTTTTCGTTGAGCGTCTTCAGCGTCGCCAGCGCGAACTCGGAACCGTCGTCCTTCAGCGCTGCGAAGATGTCTTCCATGCGGTCGAAGCCGAATAGTGCGTCGATGTAAGGCTCTTTTGCAGCTACCGGACCAGCGGCGTCGCCGGACGCAAAACCGTTGATAAGCTTGCTGACGTCGGATGCAGTCACGCCAGCGCGAACCTTGGTCAGCGCCTCGCGCAGCTCCGGCCATTTGGCAGCCGGCACAACTGCATCCGCAAACTTCGCATGGATCGCGTCCGGGCCATTCATGGTCTGGCCGGTCAAACCGAAATAAGTCCCGATCTCGCCAGGCGAGCGCGAGAGCAACCAGGTGCCGCCGACATCCGGGAAGAAGCCGAGCCCGACCTCGGGCATCGCGAGCTTCGTGCGGTCGGTGACAATTCGATGGCTGGCATGGCCTGACAGGCCAACACCGCCGCCCATCACGAGGCCGTCCATGAAGGCAACATACGGCTTCGGATACTTCGCGATCCGCGCGTTCATGACGTATTCCTGGCGCCAGAACCGCGCGCCGAGATCGCCGCCCTCGCGCGAGCTTTCCCAGAGGCCACGAATGTCGCCGCCGGCGCAGAGGCCTCGTTCACCAGCGCCTTCCAGGATGATGACGGCGACTTCCGGATCTGTCTCGAAGCGGTCGAGCGCTGCGTCGATGCCTATAGACATCTCCAGCGTCATGGCGTTGATCGCCTTGGGCCGGTTGAGGCGGATCACGCCCGCGGCGCCTTCGCGGCGAACGATGAGATCGCCCTCTTCCACTGAACTCATCGCGCGCCCTCGATCAATTTGCGCGCTACGATGAGCCGCATGATTTCATTGGTGCCTTCGAGGATCTGGTGCACGCGCAGATCACGCACGATCTTCTCGATGCCGTATTCACTGAGGTAACCGTAACCACCATGCAGCTGCAGCGCGTGGTTGGCGACCTCGAAACCGACATCCGTGCCGAAGCGTTTTGCCATCGCGCAGAGCATGGTTGCATCAGAATCCTTTCGGTCGAGCGCCGCAGCGGCGCGCCACAGAAAAGTGCGCGCAGCCTCGAGCTCGATCGCCATGTCGGCGAGACGGAACTGCAAAGCCTGGAATTCGTCCAGGCGCTTTCCAAAGGCCTTGCGCTCCTTCATGTAGGCGCGCGCCTTGTCGAGCGCCGTCTGCGCACCGCCAAGCGAACACGCTGTGATATTGAGGCGACCGCCATCGAGGCCGGCCATCGCGATCTTGAAGCCGACACCCTCCTCGCTCAGGCGGTTCGCAACCGGCACGCGGGCATTCTCGAAGATAACGGCGCGGGTCGGCTGAGCATTCCAGCCCATCTTGCGCTCATTGGCGCCGAAAGAGACGCCAGACGTGTTGCCGTCGATGACGAGGGTCGAGATGCCACCGGGACCGTCACCGCCAGTGCGCACCATCGCGACCAGCAGATCAGTGCCGCCGGCGCCGGAGATGAACTGCTTCTGTCCGTTGAGAACGTAGTGATCACCCTCGCGCACGGCACGCGTACGTAGCGCCGCCGCATCAGAGCCGGCACCCGGCTCGGTCAGGCAGTAGCTCGCGATCAGCTCCATCGAGCAGAGCTTCGGCAACCATTTGTGGCGCTGGGTGTCGCTGCCGAAAGCATCGATCATCCAGCTCGCCATGTTGTGGATGGAGATGAAGGCCGAGGTGGTCGGACAGCCTGTCGCCAGCGCTTCGAAAATCAGCGCCGCGTCGAACCGCGTCATGGCGGAGCCGCCGACATCCTCGCGGATGTAGATTCCGCCCATGCCGAGCGTTGCGGCTTCGCGCATGACATCGACGGGGAAATGCTTCTCCTCGTCCCAGCGCAGCGCGTGCGGCGCGATTTTTTCCGCCGCAAACGCCAACGCCATGTCGCGAACCGCGACCTGATCCTCGTTCAGAGCGAACTGCATGCTGGGCTCCTCACCTTCCTCGTCATTGCGAGGAACGAAGCGACGAAGCAATCCAGACTATCTATGCGGAAAGATTCTGCATTGCTTCGCTGCGCTCGCAATGACGGGCTGGGCTACAGCCCTACTTCATCAGCGGGATCGAGAACTCGGCACCTTCCTTGACGCCGGACGGCCAGCGCGAGGTCACCGTCTTGGTCTTGGTGTAGAAGCGGATCGAGTCCGGGCCGTGCTGGTTGAGATCGCCAAAGCCCGACTTCTTCCAACCGCCGAAGGTGTAGTAGGCGATCGGCACCGGGATCGGCACGTTGATGCCGACCATGCCGACATTCACTTTGGCGGCGAAGTCACGCGCAGCGTCGCCGTCGCGGGTGAAGATCGCAACGCCATTGCCGTAGTCGTGGTCGGACGGCAGCGCCAGCGCTTCCTTGTAGTCATGCGCGCGTACGACCGAGAGCACGGGACCAAAAATCTCTTCCTTGTAGATCCGCATGTCCTTGGTGACGTTATCGAACAGCGAACCGCCGAGATAGAAGCCCTTCTCATAGCCCTGCATCTTGAAGCCGCGGCCGTCGACCGCGAGCGTCGCGCCTTCCTTGATGCCGATGTCGATGTAGCCCTTGACCTTCTCGACCGCCTCGCGCGTCACCAGCGGACCGTAATCGGCCGACGGATCGATCGAGGTGCCGATCTTGAGGCTCTCGACGCGCGGGATCAGCTTTTCCATCAGCCGGTCGGCGGTGGACTTGCCAACGGGGACGGCAACCGAGACGGCCATGCAGCGCTCGCCGGCCGAGCCGTAGCCCGCGCCGATCAGCGCGTCGACGGCCTGGTCCATGTCGGCGTCCGGCATGATGATGGCGTGGTTCTTCGCGCCACCGAAGCACTGGCAGCGCTTGCCGGTCTGTGCGGCGCGCTCATAGATGTACTGCGCGATCGGCGTGGAGCCGACGAAGCCGACAGCCCTGATATCGGGATCGTCGAGGATGGCGTCGACGGCTTCCTTGTCGCCGTTGACGACGTTGAGGATGCCGGCCGGCAGACCCGCCTCAATCATGAGCTCGGCGAGCTTCATCGGCACGCCGGGATCGCGCTCCGACGGCTTGAGGATGAAGGCGTTGCCGCAGGCGATCGCGGGGGCGAATTTCCACATCGGGATCATCGCCGGGAAATTGAACGGCGTGATGCCGGCGACGACGCCGAGCGGCTGGCGCATCGAGTAGATGTCGATGCCGGGACCGGCGCCCTCGGTGTATTCGCCCTTCATCAGGTGTGGAATGCCGCAAGCGAACTCGGCGACCTCAAGGCCGCGCTGAATGTCACCCTTGGCGTCGGGCACGGTCTTGCCATGCTCGCGCGCGAGCAGTTCGGCGAGCTTGTCGTAGTCGCGCTGCACCAGCTCGACGAATTTCGTCATGACGCGTGCGCGGCGCTGCGGGTTGGTCGCGGCCCATTCCGGCTGAGCGGCACGGGCATTCTCGACGGCGGCGCGGACTTCGGCCTTGGACGCCAGCGCGACCTTGGCCTGGACGTCACCGGTCATCGGCTCGAAGACGTCGGCAGTGCGGCCCGAGGTACCCTTGACCTCCTTGCCACCGATGAAATGTCCGACTGCGCGCATGGAAAGAACTCCTTAGGTCCCGGTCTGATCGCTTTGACAAATCCTATCGACCTGCATTTTATAGGATTCAAGTCTGAGATAATGCACCATAGATGTGCGAAAATGCTGGATCAAGGCACCATCGACTGGGACGACTTCCGCTTCGTGCTGGCCATCGTGCGGGGCGGCTCGGTGTCGGCTGCGGCAAAACACCTTGGCGTCGACCATGCGACCGTGATCCGCCGCGTCGACCGGCTGGAGAAGCACCTCTCGGCCAAATTGTTTGACCGGCGTAAGACCGGCTACCTGCTCACCGAAGCGGGCCAGCGCGTCGCCGACAGCGCGGAGGCGATGGAATCGACCATCGTCGCCAACCAGGAGCAGGTCGGCGGCTCGGTAGCGCGGCTGACAGGAACGGTGCGGATCGGCGCGCCGGACGGGTTCGGCACCGCCTTCCTGGCGCCGCGGCTGGCGCCGTTCGCGGACCGCTATCCCGACCTCGATCTGCAACTTGTGGCGACGGCGCGGCTGTTCAGCCTCTCCAAGCGCGAGGCGGATATTGCGATCAGCCTGACCATGCCGAAGGAAGGCCGCATCGTTGGCCGCAAGCTGCTCGATTATCGGCTCGGCCTATATGCCTCGCCGGCCTATCTCGATCGCTTCCCGAAGATTACCTCGCGCGATGTGCTGCCGCAGCACCGCTTCGTCGGTTACATCGAGGAGCTCTTGTTCACGCCGGAGCTCGACTATCTGCCGCAGGTGTCGCCGCGGATCTCCGCGCGCTTCCGCAGCGCCAATCTGATCGCGCAGCTCAACGCCACGCTATCTGGCTTCGGCATCGCCGTGCTGCCGCACTTCATGGCGAGCGATTATCCGCAGCTCGTCGCGGTGCTGCCCGAGGAGATCTCGATCACGCGGACATTCTGGATGCTGATGCATGCCGACAGCAAGGATCTCGCGCGAATCCGGGCGGTGGCGGATTACGTTGGTGAGATCGTAGAGCGAGAGCGGGCGTTGTTTGCGGGGCGATAGCACCACTCCCGTGGTCCCGTAGGGTGGATTAGCCGGAGGCGTAATCCACCACTTCTGCCTCCGCTGATACCAAAGAGGTGGGTTACGCTGCGCTAACCCACCCTACAATATTTTGCTACGGCATCTCGCCTAGCTTAGCTTCGCCTTCTTCGCTGCCGTCACCTTCGGCTCCCGCTTGGTCCCCTCCAGCGCACTGTCCTTGCCCGCCTTCAGCACCTCGTCCGAGAGCTCGCTGGAGCCGGCGATGCGCGCCAGCAGCATGGTGCCGGCCATCGTGGCCAGCGTCGCGATTGCCTGCTTGCGCGCGGCCTTGCGCGGCAGATTGGGGATGAAATTGGTCATCATCTCGACCATCTCGTCGAGCTTGCCGGCAAACGCCTTGCGCGTCTTCGGACTCTCGCGGGCGATCTCGGCGCCGAGCGCGGGGATGGAGCAGCCGTGGCCGGGATTGTCGCGGTGCAACGCCGAGAGGTAAGTCTCGACGATCTGCGCGAGCTGCTTCTCGGGCGCGACCTGATCGGACTGCTTGCGCCAGTGCTCCATCGAGCGGTTCATGGCGTAGTCAAAGGCTTCGATCACCAGGGCCTCGCGCGAATCGAAATGCGCGTAGAAGCCACCATGGGTCAGGCCCGCCTCCTTCATGAGGTCGGCAACGCCGATGCCGTGAGCCCCCTTTTCGCGCAGCCGCACGGACGCCTTCTTGACGATGCGGTCGTGGGTTTCCTGCTTGTGTTCCCGAGAATAGCGCATGCGGCTCTCATTGAATGTCGGAGGTCATCTCATAACACGGATATCGCCCGAACGGCGCATTAATTCCCGGTAAAATTGTTGCCGATCATGGAAAAGGTTGCAGTTGCATGGACTGCGAGTGCCCCCTTACCGTCGCGGACGAAGCCTTCGGTGTAGCTGGTCTGGCGGCCGAGCTTGATGACCTTGCCTTCGGCCGCGATCAGCCCCGACCGGACCGACAGCGGGCGCAGGAAGGTCATCTTCAGATCGAGCGTAACCGACGACTGCCCGGCCTCGAGCCGCGTCGAAATCGCACAGCCCATCGCGGTGTCGAGCAGCGCGGCAGCCGTCGCCCCGTGCAGGAGGCCGATGGTGTTTTCCAGGTCCTCGCGCGGCTCCAGTTCCATCACGATCCGGCCCGGTTCGACCACGCCGACGGTGAAGCCGATCAGCTTGGCGAAAGGCGGTGGCGGCAAGCGGCCGTCGCGGATGCCGAGCATGGCGTCCATGCCAGACAGGCCCATCGCTACTCTCGCGACCGGTGCCGGGACCTGCCAGTCGACAACGCGCTCGCGCCGCTGCGCGGGTGAAAACAGGTCGAGTTGTGCGAGTTCGGTCATGGCATGCCTCGTTATATGATGTATATCATACTATGCTGCGGACTTCGCGCTGGCAACTCCGGCCCGCCCGCTTGACAAGCGCAACGTTTCGGCCCGGAAGTGGCGACGACCGGCGCGCCTCGCGCCCGTCCACGAAACTTTCGAGATGCCCCGATGGAAATGCTCAACAACCACTGCGGCGTGACGCGCGCTGCGCGCGGCGTCGTTCATGTCGCGATCTGCAATGCCGGCTCGCTGAACATCCTGGGCTCGCCCGTGACCGACGCGGTCCGCGAAGGCCTGCAGCAGCTCGCATCCGACCGCAGCATTCGCATCGTGGTGCTGCGCGGCCAGAGCGAGAAGAGCATGATCGGCGGCGCCGACATCAAGGAGATGGCGAAGCTCGACCAGACATCGGCCGAGGCCTTCATCAGCCGGCTGCGCGATCTCTGCGAGGCCGTGCGTCAATTCCCTGCCCCAATCATCGCGCGCATGCCCGGCTGGTGCCTCGGCGGCGGGCTCGAGGTCGCGGCTGCCTGCGACTTCCGCGTCGCCTCACATGATGCCCATTTCGGCATGCCCGAGGTCCGTGTCGGCAT
Organism: Pseudomonadota bacterium; assembly: GCA_023387695.1. Lineage (GTDB taxonomy): Bacteria > Pseudomonadota > Alphaproteobacteria > Rhizobiales > Xanthobacteraceae > Bradyrhizobium. The sequence goes on from JAEWHT010000452.1 coordinate 9,116, forward strand.
CCCCTCGGTGATCCACGCCGCACTGCTGCCGCGCCTGATCGGCTGGGCCCGCGCGCGCTGGCTGGTGATGACGGCCGAGAACATCGACGCGCCAACGGCGTTGGCCTGGGGCCTGGTCGACAAGGTCGCGCCAGCGGGCGGACTGGATGCCGAGATCGAGCATCTCGTTGGCGCGCTGCTCGAATGCGGCCCCGAGGCGCTACGCTCGCAGAAGGCACTGCTACGGCAATGGGAGGAACTGCCGCTGACGGAGTCAGTGAACCTCAGCGTCAAGGTGTTCGGCGAGTCGTTCCTGACGGACGAGCCGACGCGGTTGATGGGCGCGTTCGTCAACAGGAAGCGGTAGGCCCTCCTCCCTTCGAACGACCATTTCTCATCCGAACCACGACAATTTCTCATGCGGGGCGCGGTTGCATTTTTTGCGCCGCATCATATGATGGATATAATCTTATCCGTCATCGCAGGGAATTTGTCATGGCCGAAGCCGCCGATCCCGTCGTCATCGTCTCCGCCGCCCGCACCCCGCTCGGCCGGTTCATGGGCGAATTGTCACCGCTCGCCGCGCACAAGCTCGGATCCCATGTGATCAACGCCGCGCTGGAACGCGGCAAACTCGCGCCCGAGAAAGTCGACGAGGTCTTCATGGGTTGCGTGCTGCCAGCCGGCCAGGGCCAGGCCCCCGCGCGCCAGGCAGCGCGGGCCGCGGGCCTTCCCGATGCGACCGGCGCGACCACCGTCAACAAGGTCTGCGGTTCCGGCATGAAGGCGACCATGCTGGCGCACGACATCATTCGCGCCGGCTCGGCCGAGATCGTCGTCTCCGGCGGCATGGAGAGCATGAGCAACGCGCCCTACCTGCTGCAAAAGGCGCGCGGCGGTTATCGCGTTGGCCATGACCGCATCATCGACCACATGATGATGGACGGCCTCGAGGACGCCTACGAGACCGGCCGCTCGATGGGCGACTTTGGCGAGGCCACGGCCGAAGCCTATCAATTCACCCGCAAGGACCAGGACGCCTATGCGATGGAGACACTCAGCCGCGCGCGCAAGGCCGTCGAGAGCGGCGCATTCAAGGCGGAGATCGCGCCGATCACGCTGACCGAGAAGGCAGGCCCGCGCGTCGTCGCCAACGACGAACATCCGCTGAAGGTCGATCCCGCGAAAATCCCCGGACTGAAGCCGGCGTTCCGCGCCAATGGCACGATCACGCCGGCGGCCTCCTCCGCCAATGCCGACGGCGCCGCCGCGCTGGTGCTAACGAAGCGCTCGCTCGCCGATCGGAACGGCCTGCCAGCCATCGCCGAGATCAAGGGCCACGCCACGCACAGCCAGGAGCCGCAATGGTTCACCACCGCGCCCATCCCCGCAATCCGCAAGCTGCTCTACAAGGTCGGCTGGAGCGCAGGTGACGTTGATCTGTTCGAAATCAACGAAGCGTTCGCCGTCGTCGCGATGGCGGCGCAGCGCGACCTCGGCATCCCGCGCGAAAAACTCAACATCAATGGCGGTGCCTGCGCGCTCGGCCATCCCATCGGCGCCACCGGCGCACGGCTGATCGTGACACTGCTGCATGCGCTCGAGGCCAACAACCTCAAGCGTGGCGTTGCAGCGCTCTGCATCGGTGGCGGCGAGGCCACGGCGATCGCAGTGGAACGTCTCACGCACTGACGTAATCGACGTCCGATAATGAGGGAAGTCTGTCATTTCAGACTTCCAGTTTTAGTGACAGACTGCAACGATAACGCGGGTCTTCCGTAGCCCGCCAAAACTGGATTGAGGACAATGATCTCGAACTGGCTTTCCGCCGCGCTCGGCCGTCGCAACATCCACTACGGCTGGGTGATGGTTGGCGTGACCTTCTTCGCCGCGCTGATCAGCGCCGGCACGGTCGGCGCGCCCGGCGTGTTCATCATTCCCTTGCAGAAGGAGTTCGGCTGGAGCACGGCAGAAATCTCCTCCGCGCTCTCGATCCGCTTCATCCTGTTCGGGCTGATGGCGCCGTTCGCGGCCGCGCTTCTCAATCGTTACGGCCTGCGCAATGTTACGCTGACCGCGCAGCTCATCGTCGTCTCGGCGCTCGTGCTCTCGCTCGGGATGACGCAGGTCTGGCAACTCGTGGCGCTATGGGGCGTGGTGATCGGCATCGGCACCGGCATGACCGCGCTGGTGCTCGGCGCCACCATCGCCACGCGCTGGTTCGCGGCCCGGCGCGGTCTCGTCATCGGTGTCATGACAGCGAGCGTTGCCACCGGCCAACTGGTATTCCTGCCGCTGCTTGCGAGCCTCACCGAACGCTTCGGCTGGCGCCTGGCGCTCGGCTTCGTCTGCATTATGCTCGGCGTCTCCGCAACGGCCGTCGCGCTCGTGATGCGCGACCGGCCGAGCGATCTCGGCTTGCGTCCCTTCGGCGACGAAGGCAGCGAACCCCTGCCCGTGCCGCCCGTAAACCACGGCTCGATCACGGCCGTGGCGCTCGGCACGCTGCGCGACGCCTCGAAGTCGAGCGCGTTCTGGGTCCTGTTTGCGACCTTCTTCGTCTGCGGCGCCTCGACCAATGGCCTCGTGCAGGTTCACTTGATTCCGATGTGTCTCGATTTCGGTATCCCGCAGGTGCAGGCCGCGAGCCTGCTGGCGGCGATGGGTATCTTCGACTTCTTTGGCACCATCATGTCGGGATGGCTGTCGGACCGTTACGACAATCGCTACCTGCTGTTCTGGTACTACGGCCTGCGCGGGCTTTCGCTGATCTTCCTGCCGTTCAGCGATTTCTCGTTCTACGGCCTGTCGATCTTCGCGATGTTCTACGGCCTCGACTGGATCGCGACCGTGCCGCCGACAGTGAGGCTGACGGCGCAGAAGTTTGGACCGGAGCGCGCCAATCTGGTGTTCGGCTGGATCTTCGCCGGCCATCAGCTCGGCGCCGGCACAGCCGCCTTCGGTGCAGGTCTCTCGCGGACGCTGCTGCAGAGCTACCTGCCCGCCTTCTTCATTGCCGGCGCGCTCTGCGTATTCGCCTCGCTGATCGTCCTGACGCTGTCGCGACAGCCCAAGCCGCAACCGAAGCCCGCGATGGCGTGAGAAATGTCGTCTAGCAGCTCTTCTGTTGCAGGTGCTGAATGCACGTGCATCCCGTAGTTGCCGGATATTTCACGTCGTAGTACGGAAAGCTCGAATTGGCGGGGCTGTTGGTCGAGCAGCGCGGGAACAGATAGTAGCTGTCGGACAGCGTGACGGGGCCGCTGATCGTATAACCGAGGCTCGGCGTGTAGACGTACGACACCTCGCTCAGAATCAGCGAAATGTTGGCGTTGGACGTGCCCGTGCCGGACGTGTAGGACGACAAGGTCATTTGCTGCCCCACCGGCCTTGCACCCGTCGTGCTGGTCGACTTGCTCCATTGAACCGTCGCCTTGCCGCTGCTGTCGGTGGAGACCTCGGAGATGGTGATCGTGATCAGGGAGTTGCCGTTGCTGTCCGTAACGGCATAGGGCGCCATGATGGCCGTCGACGCCTGAAGGATGCCGGTCATCTGGGACGACGTCACTTGCGTGTTCTGTGAGATCATGTCCGCAACACTGTGTGCCGTTGCGGTGACCTTGACGTTGGTCGCCAGCCCGTTGCCGAGTTCGACGCCGCCGACCAGCAGCACCAGCATGAACGGAACGATGATGGCGAATTCCGTCGCTGCGACGCCGCGGTCGTCGGTCCACAGGCGCCGTGCGCGAAACGACAGGCCGGCAATCATCAGTTGGCTCCTGGTTCGTTCTGGAAAGCGGCCGACGACATGATCAGCCGGTTGCCGTTGGAAAGATTCGAGAGATTGAAACCGAGCGGTCCGAGGACCACCGGCCAGACATACATCACCCGGAGTACGACGATATCGCCGGAGTTCCCGGGGTTGAATTGCCAGGTATTGGTGACGTTGCCGTTGCTGTCGAAGGTCAGCGTCGGCATCGCCGTATTCGTCGACGACCATGCACTGGCGACCTGCATGTCGACCATCAGGCCGCTGCAGTTGAACAGGATCACGACCTGGTTGCAGACCGCCTGCTTGAATGTGGACGCCGTCATCTGCTGCGACTGGACCTGTCCGGTTACAACGAGGCGCGACGATTGGAGCACAACGGACTCGAGCAGCTCCTGGGCGAAGAAAACCAGAAAGGTCTGGATGAGCGCGATGAGCAGAGCAAGAAACGGCGCGCCGACGAGTGCGAATTCGACGGCCGTGGCCCCCTTGTCATCCCCAGCGAAAGTGGCGCAGCGAGTGCGGCGTCTCTTCCTTGATGCGGCGTTCAGTCCGAACATGGTGCTCTTTCTCTACTGAACGAGGCTGGCCGTGCTGGACGCAACCTTGATGAAGAGGTTCGTCAGCGCCGTGGAAATGTCGCCGCCGGTTTGAACGCTGGCGTAGAAGCCAGGCGAAGCGCACGACTGAAGGTTTTGCGCGATCGTACCGGTTGAGGAAGTAGGCTCGTCGTAAGGGTCAATCCAGCTCATGTACCAGCTGTTCGTAACCGGCACGTTGGGCGTCTTGAGTTGCAGGTACTCGGTGTAGAGGATTGCGATCTTGATGCCCCGGTTCTTGATGGTCGTGCACATGGTCGTGTCGAGCGGTTGCTGGCATCGATTGTTGGAGGCCAGGCTCGCGTTGGGGCAGGCAGAGGCGCCGGAGACGATCTTGTCTTCAACGCCGTCAGTGACCAGGAAGACCACCTCCTGCGGCGTATCACCCGACGCGTTGCTGCCGAGCCCGGGGGCCGGCATGATGCTGTTGATGCTGTTGAGCGCGCCCGCGATATTCGTGCCATTGTCGGTCTTGCAGTTGGTCGTCACTACGACGCAGTTCTGGTAGGCGACCGGCATCAGCGCAATGTTGGAAACCTGGGTTCCGGCAGTCGTCGGCGTGGTCAGCGACGCCAGCGTGTTGAGACCGAGGTCGAACGTATACAGCCCCGCCTTGTACGTGGTGTTGTTCAGGGCCGCCATGCACTGCATGACGCCGCCCGAAACGCCGGACTGCGGGCAGTTCGACCACGAATTGAGCAACTGGTTGACGGCGCTCGTCACGAGATCGATCCGCAAGGTGATATTTCTATTGCGCGCGATCGTGAGATTATCCTGGGTGCCGCCATCGTGAGCGATGTTGGTTTGATGACAGGCGAAACCGCAATTCTGCGAACCTCCCGCCGACTGGTAGGTCGAAGCGGTGTACTTGATGAGATTGCTGATGTCGGTCGCGGTCGCGCCGATTCCCATCGATGGCGAGTCATCCATCAGCAGGTAGAAATTCATGTTGGGCGCGCTGGAGGCGCGTGCCGTCGCCGAGCCTGAGATCTGCCAAGTCCCCTTGCCGAGCACGCCGGGGAAATTGTTGATCGACTGGGCGGTATACGAAACGGTGATGGTCCGCGCGAGCCCGGAATCGACGACGTTGACCGTCGGCGTCGGGATCACCGAAAGGCCGGGAAGGTTCGCCTTGGCCGCAAACACAGTCGCCGCGGTCGCCTGGACAACGCTGTCATCGGATTGGGTCAGCATCGCCGGCCTGACCGCCGCGATTGCCGCTGCGTCGGCGGCCGCGTTCAACTGCTCCTGCTTTCGCAATGCCAGCGTGTAATCAAGTGCCATACCCAGCAGAAACACGATGGGAACCAGCATGAGCGCGAAGATGATGGCGACGTTGGCCTTCTGATCTCTCGCGAAACGATGCACTGGGCGGCGAAGCATAACTCTCATCCTGATGACCGTCGTTGCGGTATCGACACTTCCCTGGATCTATGCGGACGACCGTAACTGCCCGACATCGTCGTCGGTCACTCTCGCTCGTCAGCGGATGGAACTATGGATTTTGGCTGCTTACTCAGAACTTGCGGAAATTGATAAACACCGCGAGCAATGGATTGTGCTGTGTCAGATTGAGACCTCATCATTAATGTCGATTAAATGCGATCATCGAGATTCAGGCATCGCCGGTATCGCAAAACTGACATTGACGGGTGTCTGGCGGCCGGATCGGCCTCATCGCAGGCTTGACATAGATCAAAGTCGGCAAGTCGGGCATGGCCGATTTCGGGAGCCATCGACTGCAGCCAGGTTCAGGCTCGGCCGACGCGGACAAGTCTTGGGGGACCCTATGAACAAGCCAGTGTTGACGATCGTTGCTTTGCTCGCGCTCGGGGCACCCGCGATGGCGGAAGACAAGCTGGTCGTCGACATGAGCAAGCTGACCTGCCGGGAGCTGATCAAGGCCGATTTCCAGGATTTCGCCGGCCTGACGATGTGGCTGAGCGGCTATTACAACGCCAGCGTCCGCAACAGCGTGATCGACCTGTATCAGTTCGCAAGAGCCGCCAAGGCGGTGAAGGACACCTGCCAGACCACGCCGCAGGCGACAGTGATGTCGGCGGCCGAGAGCGCGCTCGGCATCAAGATGCCCAAGCCCAAGGCGCGCTAGCGGGAGGCCGTTCGGGACGCATCCTCGCCGAGTTGCTGGCCCTGTGCGAGCCGCTGCTTGATCATTACCATGACCGAGCCCACTTCGTCGAAGGCTCTGGAGTGGGAATCGTCTCCGCCGAGATGCGTGAGATCGAACACCTGGATCTTCTGCTGCGCGAGAGTGCTTTTGTAGGGCTCATCCTGCGGATTGATGTCGCCGAGACGCACCGTCCCTCCGGCGAGAGACTTCGATACTTTGAGGGCGACATCATCCTGAGACAGAAACAGACCGATGCGGGGACGCCGTGGTCCCACCGCTCCGACCTGGCTGATGAACTCGTCGAACCCGATATCGGGCGCGACAAGTGCGACATTCTTCAGCTTCGACACCGACCCGCCGCGTGACGCCCTGTTCCGCAACGCGTCGAGCGTGACCAGGCAGCCCATGGAGTGGCAGACGAATGTGATCTCCTTGATGGCGGGATTGGCGTTCACCGTGTCCAACAACTCGGCCAATGCCGTTCCCGATTGCCCCGCGACCTTGCGGTCATGATCGTACGACCCGAGGTTACCCGCCCCCTGCGATGGCCATGAAAACAGGATGGGAATGACGGGAAGCCGGCCGTCTTGAACGAATTGGGCGTAGCGATACACCGCGTCGTCGAAACGGTTGTTGAAGCCGTGGACGAAGACCATCGCCTTGTTCAGCCGCCTGGCCTTTGCCGCGTTGCTGACGGCAGCATTGAATTCGGCACGATCCAGATAGCCGGCCGATGTCGTCACGAACTCCTTGCGCGGGTCGCCTGGCGGTGACAGCGGCCACTGGATTTCGCCGACCGTGCGCGATCCATCCGGCGGAATCGACACCGTCACCTGAGCGTAAGCCATCTCGCTGGACGGCTCGCGGCTGAACATCTCGCCGGGATCGCTGCTGGACCGCGCGCGGGTCGTTCCGATCAGGATCGGGACCTGGGAGGTCGCTTCAACCGCCTCGCTGCTTGGGACAAGCGCGCCTTGCAGAGGACGCATAGTGCAGGACGAGCAGGCCGGGACCGTCAGCAAGATAGCTGCGACGCGCAGGTAGGCGACGATACGGCCCCGTCGATGCATCCGGCTCTCCTCCCGGCGCACACCCTACGGTCCGGGACAGTCTGGTACTTGCTCTTGCCGGCCTCAATGTCGAGGTGGTCAGCGGGTGCAACCAGCACCAAAATGGGCCGTGCGCAAGTCCGCTTGATCCAGATCAATGGTTCGACGCAGCGCCGACCTCCTCAGCGGTCTTCTTCCTTTGCTATGGAGACGAGGATTTCAAGCTGGCGTGCCAAAGTGACATAGCTTCGGGAAATGTTCGTGAGAACCGTGGACCTTCTTGGTGTGATCCCGGCTTGCGCGGCTTCATTCTTGTAGTGCTCCGCAAGCCTGCGGCAATCGGCAAACGTCAACAAACCAAGGCTCCAGGACAGCAACACGAAGCCAGTTTCTAGACGAGGCGGTGCAGTCCCACTTGCGTTAACGCAATGGCGTTTGCCCGTAAGACTACGCATCAACGCTATCGCGTGTCCTTGTTCAGCTCGATCGCGACCTCCGACATCCAGGATCCCGGTGCTTCCATCAGGAACGACTGATGACTGGCCTTGGTCTGGATTGTCACCAGCGCAGCAACGGTGTTGCCTTCAATACGAGCTTCGATCAGGCCGTCCTTGTTCGTGCCGGTGACCTTGCCGCCCTGCCGGTATTCATGCTCGAACCAGTTGCCCGAAAGCTCCGTGCCGCTCTGATCGATATTCGCCGACAACACCATCTTGTAGGCATCGCTCGCGCAGCGCAGGTCGAGGCTCACGGAACGGCCGGGCTTGGTGATGTTGTACGCCACCTTGCAGCGAACCTTCTCACGCGGACCGTCCGACGGCTTCATGGTGCCGCTGCCCGACCATGTACCGCCGAGGCCATCGAACACCGGTTCTGCGCGCACCGGGTTGATGCTTGCTAGCACCAGGCAGGCTGCGCCCGCGCCTAAACATATCGCCGAGAGATTCAATCGCATCACCCAATCCTGATCGCTGAGGTTTCGGCCCCTCCTAGGCCGAGACAGGCGCAAGATGTTGGCGAAGATGTTGAGAGATGTTGCGGGAAATTGTCCGGGTGTTGCCGATATTGCCGTTAGACTTCACCGCCCAAACGTGGACAATGGTGCCTAAGCGCTTCGCGCGCAGTGCACACCAAGATGCGCCAGAGGAAACAAGATGCCGACCGCCTTCCCGTCGCCCATCCCCACCATTCCGACCGCTCCCCTGACCTCCCAGCTCCGCGATGCCTTGCGCACCATCGTGGGTGAGAAAGGTTTCATCGAGGACGCGCACGGCATGCAGCCGTTCGTCACCGATTGGCGCGGCGTGCTATCCGGTAACGCGGGCGCCGTCATACGTCCCGGCAACACCGAGGAAGTCTCAAAAGTGGTCCGGCTCTGCCATGAGCATGGTGTCGCGATCGTGCCGCAGGGGGGCAATACGGGGCTGATGGGCGGGGCCACGCCCTGGCCGGCCCACACCGGCATCGTACTGTCGCTGGGCCGGATGAACCGCGTGCTGGACGTCGATCCCGTCGGTTACGCGATGACGGTCGAAGCCGGCTGTGTATTGCAGACGCTGCAGGAGACTGCGGCTGAAAACGACCGCTTCCTGCCGCTGAGCCTCGGTGCCCAGGGGTCCTGCATGATCGGGGGCAATCTCTCGACCAACGCCGGCGGCGTGCAGGTGCTGCGCTATGGCAACGCCCGCAATCTCGTGCTGGGGCTCGAGGTGGTGCTGCCCAACGGCGACATCTGGAACGGATTGCGCGCGCTGAAGAAGGACAACACCGGCTACGATCTCAAGCACCTCTTCATGGGCGCGGAGGGAACGCTCGGCATCATCACCAAGGTCGTCCTCAAGCTGTGGCCGGCGCCCAAGGACGTCTGCACCGCGTGGCTGGCCATCCCAAATCCTCAGGCGGCGCTGGAGATCCTCTCCGAAGCGCATGCGGCTTCCGAGGACAATGTCGGGTCCTGCGAGATTTTGAGTCGCGCCGCCGTCGACCTCGTCATGCGCCGTATTCCCGGCGTCCAGGATCCGATCAAGGCGGATACGCCGTGGTACCTGCTGCTTGAATGGTCGTCCTCGCGCGCACGGCAGGATGGGGCCGACGGCATGTCGGAAAAGCTGGAAGCGTTTCTCGCCGATCAACTCGAGGCCGGCCGCGTGCTCGACGCGGTCATCGCGCAGACCGTCAGCCAATCGCGCAACATGTGGCGCATCCGCGAAGCCATGGCCGAGGCCTCACGCGCCGAGGGCCCGGGCATCAGCTACGACATCTCGGTCGCAATCTCCAAAATTCCGGAGTTCATCGACAAGGGCCTCAAGGCCTCGCTCGAGATTCTCCCAAGCATTCGCCCTTATCCGCTGGGGCACATCGGCGATGGCAACCTACATTTCTCGTTCATGGGGCCGATCGGCATGGATCAGCAGACGCTGAACCAATACTCCGCCGCGATCACACGGGCCGTGAACGATCTCGTCACCTCCATGGGCGGCTCGATCTCGGCGGAGCACGGCATCGGCATCGAGAAGCTCGACGAGCTCAGCCACTACCGCTCCAAGACCGAGCTCGACATCATGCGTACCATCAAGCGCGCGCTCGATCCGCAGAACATCATGAACCCAGGCAAGGTGCTGCGGGTGTGATGGGCGACGAACGGCTCAACAAACTCGTCATTGCGAGCGCAGCGAAGCAATCCAGAATCCCGCCGCGGAGACAGTCTGGATTGCTTCGTCGCAAGAGCTCCTCGCAATGACCGTGGTTTGCCGAGACGGCTGGGCCTACGGCCTGATCGTCATGTTCTCCGGAGGCCCCGCCTTTCGCAGCGGTTCGGCTAGCCGCGCGAACTCGCACAATAGCGAGCGCGTTTTCCTGGGATCGATGATCTCCTCGACCCAGAACTTTTCGGCCGAGCGGAATGGCGAGCGCAGCTTGTTGAGACGCTCCTCGATCTCCTTCAGCTTCGCGTCCTTATCCTCGGCCGCGTCGATATCGGCGCGATAGGCAGCCTCGATGCCGCCTTCGAGCGGCAGCGAGCCCCAATAGGCCGACGGCCAGGCATAGCGAATCGAGAAGCGGTCGGCCGGCTGATGCACGACACCCGCCACACCAAAGGCGTTGCGCAGGATCACGGTGCACCAGGGCACGGTGGTCTGGTTGACGGCGGCCATGGCGCGGACGCCGTGACGGATGGTTGCCGCCTTCTCGGCATCGAGGCCAATCATGAAGCCGGGGCAATCCATGAGATAAACGATCGGCAAATGGAAGGTCTCGGCGAAGTCCACCCACCGCACGACCTTCTGGCAGGCATCCGCCGTCCAGGAGCCGCCATAGTGGAAACTGTCGCTGGCAAGCACCATCACCGCCCTGCCCTCGAGCCGCGCGAGGCCGACGATGATCGGCTTGCCGAATTGGCTTGCGACCTCGAAGAACGAGCCCTTGTCGACGACCGATTCAATGATCGGACGGACCTTGTAGACCTGCTTGCGGTTGCGCGGCACCGCCTTCATCAGCGCTTCTTCCGTGCGCTCCGGATTGTCGATACACGGCAAGGTCGGCGGTAACTCGTAGACCGACGAGGGCAGATAGGACAGGAAGCGCCGCGCGCAGGCAAAGGCCTCCTCCTCTGTGTCGACAGCATGATCGACCGCGCCGGCGCGCGTCTGGATGTCGGCGCCGCCGAGCTCTTCCTTCGAAAGATTCTGGCCCAGCGCCTTCACCACCGGCGGACCCGCGACAAACATCGCAGACTTCCGCGTCATGATGGAATAGTGGCTCGCGGCAAGACGCGCAGCACCGAGCCCCGCAACCGAGCCGAGGCCGAGCGCGACCACGGGCACACGCGAGAGGTTCTCCGTCGTGAAGCGATACCAGCGTGTGCCGCCGATGCCGCCCGGCAGGTTCGCCGCACCCTTGGTCTCGATGGTCTTGACCGAGCCGCCGCCGCCCGAGCCCTCGATGATGCGGACGATAGGCAGACGGAAGTCGTGCGCCATCTCCTCCGCCATCAAGGGCTTCGCCGAGATCGACGCATCCGCCGAGCCGCCACGCACGGTGAAATCGTCACCGACGACGACGACCGTGCGGCCGTCGACGCGTGCCCGGCCAAACACACAGTTCGCCGGCGTCACGGTCTTCAGCTCGCCCTTGGGATCGTACTCACCGATGCCGGAGACGGCACCGATTTCGTGGAAGCTTCCCTTGTCGATCAGCTTGTCGATGCGTTCCCGAACAGTCAGCCGGCCCTGGTCATGCTGTCGCTTGACCTTGTCAACGCCGCCCATCTCCCGCGCGAAGGCTTCGCGCCGGGCGAGCTCGTCGAGTTCCGGCTTCCAGTTCATTCACTCCCTCCGAATTGATCGGCTTATTATTGTTATGCACGGCCATTGCGACCGGTTTACGCGAGATGCGGTTGTTGAAGACGTCGCCTTCGGCGCCTTCCATCAAACTGCCGAGCGAGCGGCCGAGCGTCAGCATCAACGGCGCGACCTCGGCATGCAGACGCTGCTCGTCATACATCGCCGACAGCAGTCCGATCGTGATGACGACGAAGGTCTGATACTGCGGCGACCAGATCGGCACCGCCAGACCATTGATGTGCGGGCTCCAGAGGCCGCAGGCGGTGACGTAGCCGCGCTCGCGCAACGATTGCCGGTTGGCCTCGATGCGGGGCCGCAGGATCTTTGCAGCCTCGGGCGCTTCGCGCTCCATGTCATTGATGAAGGCATCGCCGACTTCCGGCGACAGCGCCGCCGTATAAGCAGCACCCGCCGCGGTCGAGGCCATCGAGATGCGGCTGCCGGTGCCCTCGTGCAGGCCGAGCGCAGAAGCCGACCGCGCGAACTGGAGATAGACGAGATGGAAGCGATCCGGCACGACGAAGCCGACGGTGCCCGGCAATTGCTCGGCGACTTCCTGAAGCCGCTGGCGGATCATGCTGCGCAGCTGCGCGCCCTTCATCATCGAAGCGCTCATCGCCACAGCGCTCGGGCCGATGCGATATTTCTGATCGCGCGGCAGATAGACGAGCTGGCCCATGCGCGTCAGCGTGTGCGTGAGGCGCGACACGGTTGAGCGCGGCAGGCCGCAGCGATTTGAAATCTCGAGATTGCCGAGTCGGGCCTCATGGCCCTCGAAGCATCGCAACACGTCGAACGCGCGCGACACCACCTGGATCACATCACCTTCACCGGCATCGCCAGCGAGTGCACCTTGTCTGCTTAACCGCTCCGAACGTCGTCCCATGATCCCTACCGTTTGTTCCGCTCTGCGGAATTAAATTCCACTTTATGAGCGACGCTACCTCAGGCATTTTGCGACGACAACAAAAAGGCGATGGCATGCCAGAAATTAAGATCGTCACGGAGGTCGCGGGCCGCATCTGCGCGACTCCCGTGCAAGTTGGAAGAACTGTCGCCGATGGCGATGACGTTGTGGTCGTCGAAGCCATGAAGATGGAGATACCGGTGCCCTCGCCTGCAGCCGGCACGCTGAAATCACTGCTCGTAGAGATCGATGACCTTGTCGCCGAAGGCCAGGCGATCGCGATCGTCACGAACTAAGCGCGCCGTGCCCGCGACAATCTGAAACAGATCATATCGCGACGACGCTCCACATCTTGCGTCCGGGCGTCATCGCGCACGAAGCCGGGTTGCGCATGCCAGGATTGCGTTGCACAAGTGAGCGATGATAGCGCAACCGTCGCCCGCCTCTGCCTGGACCCGCTCGAAGCCGCCGCTGCTGCGGTTTCTAGACACATGCCTCAATGAATTCTCCGCAGAGACTTCGGGTCATGTCGCGGATTACATTCCTGAATTGAGCAAGGCCGACCCTGCCCATTTTGGCATCAGCCTCGCGACGCTGGACGGCCATGTCTACGAAGTCGGCGACTCCAGGGTGCCCTTCACCATCCAGTCGATGTCAAAGCCGTTCGTGTTTGCGCTGGCGCTGGATCTGCTCGGCGCAAGCAAAGTCGAAAGCGCAATTGGCGTAGAGCCATCCGGCGATCCCTTCAACTCGATCCGGCTCAATGCTGAGAACCATCCGTTCAACCCGATGGTCAATGCCGGCGCGATCGCCTGCACGGGGCTAATTCATGCGAGCAAGGGCGCCGAGGCGTTCGAGCAGATCCGCCTGGCGCTCAGCCGCTTTGCCGGGCGCGATCTCGGCGTGGATGAGGCCGTCTACACCTCGGAGAGCCAAACCGGCGATCGCAACCGCGCCATCGGTTATCTGCTCAAGACCAATGCTGTCATCTCCGACAATGTCGCTGGCGTGCTCGACACTTATTTCCGGCAATGCGCCGTGCTGGTCACCGCGCGCGACATTGCGGTGATGGCTGCGACGCTCGCCAATCGCGGTGTCAATCCGGTCACGGGCGAACAGGTGCTGAGCGCCTATGCGATCTCGCGCACGCTGTCGGTGATGACGTCGTCAGGGATGTACGACTACGCCGGCGAATGGATCTACCGCATTGGCATTCCCGCCAAGAGCGGCGTCGGTGGCGGCATTCTGTCGGCCCTCCCTGCTCGCCTGGGGCTCGGCAGCTATTCGCCAAAGCTCGACAAGCACGGCAACAGCGTGCGCGGCATCAAGGTCTGCGAGGCGCTGTCGTCGCATTATGACCTGCACATGCTCAACCGCAGCGACGACGCCCGCAACGCGGTCATCGCCGACTACGACATCGGCAAGAGCCCGTCACGCCGCGTCCGCCGCCAGCGGGAGCGAGACATCCTCGCCGCGCACGAAGAGGCCGTGCGCGTGATCGAGCTGGTCGGCGTGCTGTCGCTGTCGGCCGTCGACTATGTGACGCGCCGGCTTGCGGGGCAATCACGGCCGCAAATCGTGGTGTTCGACCTGCATCGCGTGACCTCGACTACACGGGCCGGTGCGAGGCTCATCGCCGAAGCCTTTGAAGAGCTTGCCGAGCTGAACGTCACGGTGGTGTTGTCGGGTGTGAGGCGCGCCTCCAAAGAATGGAATACGCTGCGGGAATGGACCGCGGAGCTGAAGAATGTTCGCGACTTCTATCTGCTCGACACCGCGATCGAATGGGCGGAAGACCAGATCGTCTACCGCTATGGCGGCTCGATCGATTTTCACGAGACCACGGAGCTGTCCGAACAGCCGCTGCTCGACGGGCTCAGCACCGAGGAACTGACGGATCTCGTCTCGATCTGCACCGTCAGAACTTATCAGTCCGGCGCCAAGATCCTCACCGCCGGCGATCCCGCCGATGCCCTGTTCTTTCTGCGCAGCGGCGCAGTGCACGTCACCCTGCCCGACGGCGTCAGGCTGGCGACGCTGACAGCCGGCATGGCCTTTGGCGAGATGGCGCTGATCGAGGCAACCCGCTCCGCCGACGTATTCGCGGACATGGCGGCGACGGCGTTCGAGGTGCCGCTGAGGGAGTTCGAGCGCTTTCGCAAGCAGCACCCGCGGGCGAGCGAGCGCATCATGCGCAATTTGGCGCAGCTCTTGGCCGATCGCCTGATCGTCGCCAACACTAAGGTCGATATTTTGACGTCGACGTGAGTGTGGCCTAGCGGCTAGCTGCCTGGCTGATGCGCCGCTTGACCTTGGCGGCGCTCGCCTCGAGCAGCGCGGATGGCTGCTGTCCCGTCGCGGCGCAAAGGCAGGCCCAGTAATAGATGACATCGCCGAGCTCCTCGACGAGCCCCGCCTTGTCGAGCCAGTCGTCACGCAACAGCTTCTTGATGTGCTCGGCGACCTCGCCGGCTTCGCCGGCAAGGCCGAGTCCGAGATAGGACAGCCGCTCGTTCGAGGGATGCGTATCGACTTTCGCAACGGTCGCAGCCCAGGCCGCAAATTCGTCGATCGTCATGGCATCCCTCGCAGGGCTTCGGTTCAGCCCACCACTTCGGTGACGGGCTGGAGATCGATCTCGAACGTCTCCAGGAACTTTGACGTCATGATGTAGAAGCCGACCGAGAGCTGCAGCTCAACGAGTGCTGCAGGCGTCAGCTTCGCGGCGATCGCCTTGAAGGTCGTGTCTGTCGGCTTCTTCAGCTTGACGATCTCGTCGGTGAAAGCGAGCGCGGCGCGCTGGGTCTCGTCGAAACAACTCGCGGCCTGCCAGTTCTCTAGCGCCTCGTTCTGCGCGTCGGTGACGCCGACATTCTTGCCGATGCGCTTGTGCGCGATGATCTCGTACGGCGCCTCGCACAATATGCCGGTGCGCGTGATCGCAAGCTCGCGCACGATCGGATCGAGCTCGCCCTTGTGGCGGATCGCGCCACCGAGTCGGCAGTACTGCTCAAAATAGCTCGGCGAATGCGACATCATCCGGAAGATGTTGGCATTGCGGTTCTTGTCGAGGATTTCGCGGGTGCGGTCGGACGCCTTGGACGGATCGCTGTAGTCGATACGGGCCATGATTTACCTTGGGTTTTTCCTGTTGCTTTTGATGCTTATTGTCGTTGCCGGAATAAGTTCCCAAAAACTCTATTCTTGCAGGAACGCAGGAGCAACATCATCGAGTCAAATTGCCGCCGCATTGCTGATCGACCTTGGCACAGTCGATATTCGCCGCGTGGGGACTTAATCGCAGCGAATACTCGATGTGGGGTGTTCCGAGTAAAAACAATTGGCCGTCGGGTGCGCAGCGCGCGCAACGATGAGTCACGCCCAAGTCTAGGGAGAAAATGGCATGAAGGAAGCCACCAAGGGGGCGGCCTCGGAATCGCTCGCGCATGTGCTGGCGGTGATGGCGATGCTCGTCATCGCCAGCATATTGTTCTACGCGCGTTGAGTTGGAGTTTTACTGTTTTCGTCATTCCGGGGTGGCTCTCGCACAAGCCAGGCCCAGAATACCCGTTCCAGGCTCGGTCTCTGACCGCCCCCGAATGACGGAATCCCCTTAAGCTTCCTTCGTAAAGAACGGCACGAGCTTACCGGCAAACGGCTTGAAGCTCGCAGTGACCGAATCGCCAATGGCGAGATCATTCTCGCCATGCGCCATCATCCGAAAGCCCTCGGCACAGTCGACCAGCAGGATGTTGTACGGCACGTGGGCGCGCGTCTCGGGCGTGGCAGCGCGGCAGACCAGCGAGGTCGCGTAGACCCTGCCCTTGCCGCTGGCGCGCGCCTCCCGCGGATCGGCCACGCCACACGCAGCACAGAAGGCGCGGTGGAAATATTGCACATGGCCACAGGAGGCGCAGGTCTGAAAGGTGATCGCCTGCTCGCCCCTGGTCCAGTCGGCTAGACGCTCGCTCATCGCACCTGCTCCAGAAACATGCTGACATGAGACGACAGCACCCCGCCGTCGCCATGCAAGAGCGCGATCGAGGCATCTCGCACCTGGCGATTCGTCGCCCGCCCCGTCATCTGCAAATGCGCCTCGACCAGATGCGCCATGGCGCCGCCGACGCCGCAATGGCCGTAGCTGAGCAGGCCACCATGGGTGTTGAGCGGCATGGCGCCATCGCGGCTGAAATGGCCGGAGCGCACACGAGCAGCCGCCTCGCCACGGCCGGCAAGCCCGAGATCTTCCAGCAGCATCGCCAGCGTGATGGTAAAACTGTCGTAGATCGCGGCGTAGCGCACGTCGGAGATTGAAAGACCAGTCGCCTCCTTGGCGCGCGCGATGGAGATTTCGGCGCCGAGTTCGCTCAACGCCGGCGCGGCGGTGACATGCTGATGCGTATGCGCTTGGGCACAGCCGCGGATGCGGACGCCGGCATCCCCGGTCCGCTCGCGGCTGATGACGAAGGCAGCGCCGCCGTCGGAGACCGGACAGCAATCCAGTAGCTTGAGCGGCATCGCGACCGGTTTTGAGGCCATGACGTCGGCAACCGTGATGGGCTCGTGAAATTGCGCGCCGGGATGGGTGCAGGCGTGGGCGCGCATCAGCACGGCGAATTCGGCAAGGTCTTCTTCGGTCACGCCGTATTCGTGCATGTAGCGGGTGGCGACCAAGCCGTAATAGGCGGGAATGGTCGGCCCGAGCGGCACCTCGTAGTCGGGATGTCCGACCTGCGCCAGCGCCTGGATCGAGGCGTCGCGGCTCTGCCCTGTCAGGCGGTTCTCGCCGGCGACGACGAGCACGTTGCGGCAAACACCCGATGTGACGAGGTGGTGCGCGAGCATGGTCATCGCAAGCCCCGTTGCACCACCGACCTGGACGGCGTGGGCGTAGGACGGGCGGATACCAAAATGTTCGGCGAACACGGTTGACAGCATGATGTGCGGCGAGACGGTGGAGTAGCCACAGAGAATGCCGTCGATCTCGGCGCGCTTGAGCCCGGCATCGTCGAGCGCGGCTTGCGCGGCCTTGCTCATCAGGTCGAGCGAGGATGAGCCTTCGTGTTTGCCGTAGGGCGTGAGGCCGACGCCGGTGATGAAGCTCATGAGGTACTCCCTACTCCGGCGCCGAGCGCGTGACGCCATCGCGGACCATGGCGGCGATCTCATCCTGGGAGTAGCCGATCTCGCGCAGGATCTCCGCGCCATGCTCGTTGAGGCGTGGCGCCAGCCGCTCGGGCTCAGCCTCGGTCTCTGACCAGGTCGCCGTCACCTTCATGCTGCGGATCGGACCTTCGGTCGGATGGTTCACGACCGGGAAGAAGCCAGTCGCCTCGAGATGCTCGTCGTGCAGGATCGACGCGAGATCATGCATCGGCATGACAGGTACGTCGGCCTTGGTCAGCAGCTCGATCCACTCGGCCGTGGTGCGCGTCTCGAAGATGCGGGCAAGCTCGGCATAGACGACGTCGATATTGGCGGCGCGGCCGGCGAAATTCGCAAACTTGGGATCGGCGCGCAGATCGTCACGACCTGTCGCCTTGAAGAAATTCTCCCATTGCTTGTCATTGTAGACGATGACGCTGAGATAGCCGTCCGAGGTCTTGTAGGGCCTGCGGTCACGCGAGAGGTGGCGGGCATAGCCGCCCTTGTCGAGCGGCGGTTCGTAGGTGAGCCCGCCCATATGATCTCCCATGACGAAGCCGGCCATGGTCTCGAACATCGGAATGTCGACGCGCTGGCCACGGCCGGTGCGGTCGCGGTGCACGAGGCTGGCGCAGATCGCGCCAACGGCCGTGAGGCCGACGATGCGGTCGACCAGCGCGTTCGGCACGTAGCGTGGCACGCCGTCGCCGGTCTGCGCCATCAGCGCTGGGAGCGCGGTGGCACCCTGGATCAGATCGTCATAAGCGGGCTTTGCGGCATACGGGCCGTCCTGCCCGAAGCCGAACACGCCGGCATAGACGAGCCGCGGATTGATCGCGGAGACGACGTCGTAGCCGAGCTGAAGCCGCGCCATCGCCTGCGGACGGACGTTGTAGACGAGAACATCGGCGTCCTTCAGCAGCCGCAGCACCGCATCACGGCCGGCGGGCTTCTTGAGATCGAGACAGATCGAGCGCTTGCTGCGGTTGGTATTGAGGAACACCGGGCCCATGCCGGCGTGCCGCATCGGGCCGATCAGGCGGGTGACGTCGCCATCAAGCGATTCCACCTTGATCACGTCGGCACCGTAGTCGCCGAGCATCTGGGTCGCATAGGGACCCATCAGTACGGTGGTCATGTCGACGACCTTGATGCCCTTCAGCGGCCCCATTCGCATCCTCCCGATTGCGCAAGCTCAAGGCGGCCCGCGATTTCGGTCCAGCTAAGGGTAGTCGCACCGCGCGCGCAAGGGCGGCCGGCGTATGGCCGCATGCGTCGCGCGGTCTGCTATTTCTTCTGACGGGATTCGCGGATTTTCATGAGACGATCGAGTTCGTCGTTCTGCTGGTTGATGCGGTCGGCGATGCGCGACTCGCTCTGCTCGCCCGAAGCGGCGGCAGCCTGCTCGATCAGCTGGCGAATATTATCCTCAAGGATCGCGATGCGATCATTGAGGGCGTCCAGCGACAGTGAATCTTCGTAGTCATTGCTCATGATGCATTCCCTGCAAATCAATGGGAGCATTAAGGCGGGCTGAAGCCGGCCCACCATGATCTAACGCAAAGGCCGTAGGGTGGATTAGCCAAAGGCGTAATCCACCTCTTTACTTTCCACTTGGACGCAGAAGAGGTGGGTTACGCCCGCGCCTGCGCTTCGCGCAGCCACCAGCTAACCCACCCTACGAGAGCTACTTCAGCGGCTCCAGGACCGAGACGTAATTCGCCACCGCCGCACCGCCCATATTGAAGATGCCGCCAAGCTTGGCGTTCTTGAGCTGCATGCCCTCGGGCGCCTGCCCTGCGAGCTGCATCGCGGTCATCACATGCATGGAAACCCCGGTGGCGCCGATCGGATGGCCCTTGGCCTTCAGGCCGCCGGACGGATTGACCGGCAGCTTGCCGTCCTTGAGCGTCCAGCCCTCCTTGATGGCGCGAGCACCCTGCCCCCTCGGCGTCAGACCCATCGCTTCGTACTCGATCAATTCGGCGACGGTGAAGCAGTCATGGGTCTCGACGAAGGAGAGATCGCTCAGCGTCACTCCCGCTTGCTCCAGCGCGCGCTGCCAGGCGACGGTGCAGCCCTCGAACTGGAGGATGTCGCGCTTGGACATCGGCAGGAAGTCCTGGGCGTGCGCGGTGGCGCGGAAGCCGATCGACTTGCCCATGGTCTTGGCTGTCTCGGCATCGGCAAGCACCAACGCGGCCGCGCCGTCGGAGACCAGCGAGCAGTCGGTGCGCTTCAGGGGACCCGCGACGTACGGATTCTTCTCGCTTTCGGCGCGGCAGAAGTCGAAGCCGAAATCCTTGCGCATCTGGGCGAAGGGATTGGCGACGCCGTTCTTGTGGTTCTTGGCCGCGATCAGCGCCAGCGCATCGGACTGGTCACCGTATTTCTGGAAATAGGAGCTGGCGATTTTGCCGAACACGCCGGCGAAGCCGCCGACAGTATCGCCGTCCTCAGGCAGGTAGGACGCCTTGAGCAGGTTCTTGCCGATCTCCGGGCCCGGGGTGCGGGTCATCTGCTCGACGCCGACGACCAGCACGATCTTGGCTGCACCCGCGGCGATCGCACGCAGGCCCTGGTGAACGGCGGCGGAGCCGGTGGCGCAGGCATTCTCGACGCGGGTCGCCGGCTTGAAGCGCAGCTTCGGGTCGGCCTGCAGCACCAGCGAGGCGGTAAAATCCTGCGCCGAGAAGCCGGCGTTGAAATGGCCGAGCACGATTTCGTCGACATCGGAGGCCGAAATGCCGGCATCGGCCATCGCCTCATTGGCGACGCGGGTGACGAGGCTTTCGACGGTTTCGGTGTCGAACTTGCCGAACGGCGTATGCGCCCATCCGACGATGCTGGCGGTCATGGTTTTTTCTCCCTGAGGGTCTTTTACCTGACCTAAGTCTTAGCCCAGGGATGGCAAGACTTCACGCAGGTTTAAGGGCCTGGAGGGTGCGCTGGCAGATGGCAGTTATGCCGGCCCAGTTCCCAGCCTTGATCTCGGCTGTGGGGCACAACCAGGAACCGCCGACCGCGACGACATTGGGCTCGGCGAGCCAGGTCGCCGCATTGGCCTCGCCGACCCCGCCGGTCGGGCAGAACCGCACGTTCGGGAACGGCCCACCAAGGGAGCGCAGCCCCTTGATGCCGCCGGCCTGCTCGGCCGGGAAGAACTTTGCGACATCGAAGCCATGGGACAGCGCCATCATCAGCTCGGACGCCGTGGCAATGCCCGGCGCAAACGGGAGGGAGCTGTGCGCGGCGGCCTTCAGAAGGTCAGGAGTCAGCCCCGGGCTGATGCCAAACGCGACGCCGATCTTCTCGACACGGGTGAAGTCGGCCGGATTGAGAATCGTACCGATGCCGACGACTGCGTCGGGGACTTCGGACATGATCGCCCGCGCGGCCTCGATTGCAATGGGGGTGCGCAGGGTCACCTCCAGTGTGCGGACGCCGCCGGCCACCAGCGCTTTCGCCAGCGGCACGGCATCCTGAATGCGCTCGATGGTCAGGACGGGAATAACGGTCGCGGCCTTGAACAGCGCGACGAGGTGGTTCTGTTGGGCGGTCGTGGGCATCTCAGGAATCTTTTCGTCTCACTTCGTCGCTTTACTTGGTCGCTTGACGCGTGGGCGGAACGCGGTGCCGCTTCTTCGGCGGCATGGCATAGCCCGGAATGATGGCGCCGGGATAGCAGATCACAACGCTTGCGAGCCGATGCCCGGCCTGGGCGGCCTCGATCGGATCGGAACCGCCGAGCCGGGCGGCGATATAGGCGGCGGCGAAGCTGTCGCCTGCCGCGGTGGTATCAACGACTGGCTTGGTCATGGGTTCGGCTCGGACCTCATAGGAAGCCCCAGGAAAGCGCAGCATGCTGACAGGCTCGGCAAGGCGGAACACCAGCTCGGGCGTCGGGATGCGGGCCATCAGCTGTTCACGGCTCTCGCCGGGATAGAGCGCAAGCAGATCCTCGGTCGAGGTCAGCACGATGTCGGCAGCGGCAAAGGCCGCGGCAAACACCTCGCGCGCGACATCGCGATCGGGCCAGCCGCGCGCACGGAAGTTCGTGTCGAACACAAAGCGCGTGCCGAGCAGGCGCGCGCGCTTGATCGCCGCGAACAAGCGATCGCGACCCGCGGCGTCGTAGATCGAGAGCGTGATCGCCGAGAGATAGACGATGTCGTAGCTCATCAGCGAATTGAGGAGCTCATCGGTCTCCGGCAGGCTCATCAGCTGCCGCGCCGCCGCACTGTCGCGCCAGTGGAAGAACTGGCGCTCACCTTTGGCATCGAGCTGGATCATGTAGAGGCCGGGCAGCTTGCCCGGCAGCCGCACGACACGTCGGGTGCCGACGCCCTCGGCATTCCAGGCTGCGATCATCTCCTCGCTCATGCCGTCGTCGCCGAGCGCGGTGAAATAATCGACCTTGACCTCGAGCCGCGCCAGATACACCGCCGTGTTGAGGGTATCGCCGCCGAAGCCGCGCGAGAACAAGCCACCGCCCTGCCCGGTGGAATGTCCTCCTTGGGCCTGCCGGAGCTCGACCATGCATTCACCGATGCAAGCAACGCTCGCCATCGTCAGATCCAGGCTGTTCATCGGTTACGTCAGGCGACGAAATTCCCGCCGAGTTCGTCTTCGATGTGGATGCGGATGATATCGTCAAAAGTTTTCTCGGCGGTGGTGAAGCCGAGCTCAAGCGACCGCTTCGCATTGAAATTGCGCGGCCAGCCGCCGACGATGCCGACGATGAACGGATCCGGCTCCCGCTTGATGCGCGCCGCGACCTTCTCACCCGCAACGCGCTTCAGGGCGGCGATCTGCTCGCCGACCGTGGCCGACAAGCCGGGCATGGTCAGATTGCGGCGCGGGCCGACCGTAGCAAGGTCCATGGTGCCGGCATGCAGCAAGAAGCCGACAGCCGAGCGCGGCGTGGCGTGCCAGTGGCGAACATCCTCAGACACAGGGAGGATCGCTTCCTTGCCGGCCAAGGGCTCGCGCAGGATGTTGGAGAAGAAGCCCGATGCCGCCTTGTTGGGCAGGCCAGGCCGGATGCAGATGGTCGGCAGGCGGATGCCGATGCCGTCAAGGAAGCCGCGGCGCGAGTAATCCGCGAGCAGCAGTTCACCGATCGACTTCTGGGTGCCGTAGCTCAGGAGCGGGGTGTGGAAGAACTCGTCGTTGATCGCGTCCGGGAACGGCGCGCCGAACACGGCGATCGAGGACGTGAAGACGACGCGCGGCTTATAGCCACCGCCGACGAGCCTGATCGCGTCGAGCAGCATCCGTGTGCCATCGAGATTGATGCGGTAGCCCTTGTCGAAATCCAGCTCAGCCTCGCCCGAGACGATGGCGGCGAGATGGAAGATCACGTCGGGACGGCCGGCGATCAGCTTCTCAGCCGCGCCGGCAACTGCGAAATCGCCCGAGACGGTCTCGACGGGAAAGCCAGCCTTCTCCGGCTTCTTGGGCTCGACCACGTCATGCATGGTCAGCTTGGTGATGTCGCTCTTGCCGAGGCGGCCATCGCGCAAGAGACGTTCACACAGTTTGCGGCCGACCATGCCGGCAGCGCCCAGAACCAGAATGTGCAAGAGCCTACTCCTTCTTATTGGCCGGAACGCGCCGCTCTTGAAACGTCCTTTGGGGAACGCTGGCGCGTTTTCAGGCAGGCCCCGCGATCATTCCTTCACGGCGCCGGTCATTGCCGACACATAGTACTCTACGAAGAAGGAATAAAGGATAACTACAGGGACCGAGCCGGTCAGGGCCGCCGCCATCAGGGCGCCCCAATGGTAGACGTCGCCGTTGACGAGCTCCGTGATGGCGCCGACCGGGATGGTCTTGTTCTCCGACGAGGAGATGAAGGTCAGCGCGTAGATGAACTCGTTCCAGGACAGCGTGAAGGCGAAGATGCCAGCCGAAATCACGCCCGGCAGCGACAGCGGCAGCGTGATTTTGGTCAGGATCTGGAGCCGCGTGGCTCCGTCGATCAGCGCGCATTCCTCAAGCTCGTAAGGAATGGTGCGGAAATAGCCCATCAGGAGCCAGGTGCAGAACGGAATCAGGAAGGTCGGATAAGTCAGGATCAGCGCCAGATTGCCGTCGAACAGGCCGAGCTGGAACACGATCGCCGCCAACGGAATGAACAGGATCGAGGGCGGAACGAGATAGCCGAGGAAGATCGCCAGGCCCACATAGCGCGAGCCCCTGTAGCGCAGGCGCTCGATCGCGTAGGCCGCGCAGACACTGGCGAACAGCGAAATGAAGGTCGAGCACACCGAGACGATGACGGTGTTCCACATCCACAACGGATAGTCGGTGTCGAAGAACAGCTTCTTGATGTGCTCCAGCGTCGGATGCGCAATCAGAAACGGATTGTACTTCTCATAATCGTACATCTCCGCGTCCGGCTTGAACGTCGTCACCGCCATCCAGTAGAACGGGAACAGCAGGAAGAAGATGATCAGGCCGAGCGGAAGGTAGACGCGCAGGAACTTGCGCGGAAAACTCTCCAGATAATCCATTCCGACGCTTTGGTCGTCCACAGTGGTCATGCTCAGTCCCTCCCGCCCTGCTGCCAGCGGGACCGCTGAAGACCAAAGAAGCTCAACAGGATTGCAGCGACCAGGAACGGGATCATCGCATTCGAGATCGCCGCACCCTCGCCGAGATTGCCGCCGGTGATGGCGCGCTGGAACGACAGCGTCGCCATCAGATGCGTCGCATTGATCGGGCCACCGCGCGTGATCGTGTAGATGAGCTGGAAGTCGGTGAAGGTCATCAGCACCGAGAACGTCATCACCACAGCAATGATCGGTGACAACATCGGCAGCGTGATGTGACGGAAGCGCTGCAGATTGGTGGCGCCATCGAGATTGGCGGCCTCGTAGAGCGAGGGCGAGATGGTCTGCAATCCCGCCAGCAGTGTGATCGCCACGAACGGCACGCCGCGCCAGATATTGGCGAGCACGACCGACCAGCGCGCATTCCAGGGATCGCCGAGGAAATCGATGTAGTGCGTCAAGAGGCCCGCCTTGATCAGCACCCAGGAGATGATCGAGAACTGGCTGTCATAGATCCACCAGAACGCGATCGCCGACAGCACGGTCGGCACCACGAAGGGCAACAGCACGATGGCGCGGACCATCGACTTGAACGGCAGCCGTTCGTTGAGCAGCAGAGCGAGATAGAGTCCGATCGCGAATTTCACGATGCTCGCGAACACCGTGTAGAAAATGGTGTTGAAGACCGACAGCCAGAACACGCTGTCCTTGGACAGCGAGACGAAGTTCGCGAAGCCGATGTAGCGACCAACGCCGCCGATCTTGGTGTCGGTCATGCCGAGCCAGAAACCAAGCGCCAGCGGGTAAGCGAGAAACAGAATCAGAATGGCGATCGCCGGCACCATGAACATGGCACCGAGAAAGTTTCGGCTCTCAAAAGCCCTGGTCCAAAGACTGCTGCGCTTGACCTGCGCACCGATGGGCTCGGCCATAACTGCCATGTCGGACTCCCCTCAAAGAACGACAACGGCGGCGTCCGGCAAACCGGACGCCGCCGCGTAGCGCATCAGACCTGATAGTAGCGCTTGGCGCGCTCGGCGGCGCGCTTCGCAGCTTCCTGCGGCGTGGCCTGTCCGGCGGCGGCTTCCGCGAACATGTCGACCACGACGAAGTCGCCCATGACAGCGGCGGAGGCATAGCCCAGGTCACCGGCATAGCCGTTGTCGCGGCAGCGCTTCAGGCAGTCACGATACGGCGTGATCTTGGGATCGGAGGTCCAGACCGGGTTGTCGTTGTAGGCCGGGAGCGGCGGCGAGACGTAGCCGTTGGAGGCAACCTCCCAAGCGTCGTAGTTCTCCTTGTCCATCATGAACTTGATGTATTCCTTGACGGCCTTCGGATACTTCGAGTGCTTGTAGCCGTAGTAGACGAGCACGTTCTGCTGCTCGGTCGACACACCCACGGGTCCGATCGGCATCGGCGCGTGGTCCATATCCTTGGCGATCTCCTGCTGCTTGGGATCAGGGGAGGTCTTACCGACGGTCCAGATCGAGATGCCGTTCAGGGTAAGACTGAGTTCGCCGTTCAGGAACGCCTTGTTGTTGTTCGAGTCGTTCCACGACAGCACGCCCGGAATGAAAGTCGCATAGAGCTGCTTGACGTATTCGATCGCGGCGATCGTCTCCGGCGAGTCGATCACGACTTCGTTCTTGTCGTTGACGACCTTGCCGCCGAACGCCCACAGCGCCCACTGGCACCAGCCATTGGCGTCGCCGGTGGCATGTCCGAGCGCGAAGCCGGCCGGCGTGTTGTTCTTCTTCAAGGCCTGGCAAAGCTTGAGGAAACCGTCGGTGTCTGTGGGGAATTTCTCGAAGCCAGCCGCCTTCACGTGGCTGATGCGGTAGTTGAGGCAGCCGCCCGTCGCGCCTTGCGGAATGGCAATCCAGTTGTTGCCCTTCTTGCCGTAGCGCTCGGCAACCGGGTACCAGCCGCCATATTGCTTGCCGAGATAGTCGGCGACATCGGTCATGTCGATCAGCTTCTCGGGGAATTTGAAGGGGTCGTCGAGCGTACCGACGATGAGATCGGGACCGGCGCCGACATTGGCGGCGACCGCAGCCTTGGGACGGATGTCCTCCCAGCTCTCGGCCTCGAGCTTGACCTTGATGCCGGTCTTCTCGGAGAACTTCTTGGTCTGCTCGGCGAACTTGTCGAACTCGGCCTGGATGAACTGCTTCCAGCGCAGCACGCGGATCGAAGCGTTCGGCTCCGGCGTGTTGGTCCACTCCGCAGCCCGAACCGGAACGATACCTGGGCCAGCCAGCAACGCTGCACCGCCCAGGCCAGCTTTAAGCACACTTCGCCTGTCGAAATCGCTCATCGTTCTCTCCCTGAATATTATTTTGTCTTTTGGTAGTTTTACGTCACGAAACGCCGCTACATGCGCTTGCCAGTCGCCTCGTCGAACAGATGCACCAGCGACGGATCGGGCTTCAGCTTGACCTTGTCGCCCGGGTTGAACTGGTGACGCTCGCGGAACACCGCGACGACCTGCTCGCCTCCAACCTTCGCAAACACCTGCGTCTCCGAGCCGGTCGGCTCGACCACGAGGATCTCGGCGTCAGCGCCGTCGTCGGCGATGGTGAAGTGCTCGGGACGCACGCCATAGACGACCGGCTTGCCGTCGGAGCCCGCAGGCGCGTTCTTGAGCGGCAGCTTGACCCCGTTCGGCCCCTCGAAGGTCGCAACGCCGTTCACACGGACGTGGCCTTTCAGGAAGTTCATCGAGGGCGAGCCGATGAAGCCAGCGACAAACTGGTTGTCCGGCTTGTCGTACAGCTCGAGCGGCGTGCCCATCTGCTCGACGATGCCGTCATGCATCACGACGATCTTGTCGGCCATGGTCTTGGCCTCGATCTGGTCGTGGGTCACGTAGACGGTGGTGGTCTTGAGCCGCTGGTGCAGCTCCTTGATCTCGGTGCGCATGGCGACGCGCAGCTTGGCGTCGAGGTTCGACAAGGGCTCGTCGAACAGGAACACCTGGGGATCGCGCACGATGGCGCGGCCCATGGCAACGCGCTGGCGCTGGCCGCCGGAGAGCTGACGTGGATAACGATCGAGCAGCGGCGACAGCGCGAGGATTTCGGCGGCGCGCTTCACGCGCTTGTTGATCTCATCTGAGCCTGCATTCCGCAGCTTCAGCGAGAAGCCCATGTTCTCGCCAACCGTCATGTGCGGATAGAGCGCGTAGTTCTGGAACACCATCGCAATGTCCCGCTCCTTGGGCTGGACATTGTTGACGACGCGGTCACCGATCGAGATCGTGCCGGAGGTGATGTTTTCGAGGCCTGCCAGCATGCGCAGAAGCGTCGACTTGCCGCAGCCGGAGGGGCCCACCAGAACGACGAACTGGCCATCCTCGATCGGGATCGAAACGCCGTGCAGGACTTCAAAATTGCCGAACGATTTCCGCACGTCGCGGATTTGCACAGACGACATCTAGGCTCCCTCCTCCGACTCAGACGACGCGCAACTGTGGCGCCGCCACCGTCTTGTTTTTTCTGAACTTCGCCGACCCGAAGCCCCTCTTAACGGGCGACATTCTCGGCAGTTTGCGCGGCTTTGGCAATTTGTCTTTGGTTAGTCGTTGCTGGTAGCGCTGTCAACGATCCTTTGTTTGCGGGAGTGGCTGTGTTATGAGCAACAAATGGGTCGAAAGCGCACCAAGTCTGGCAAGATTCGGTTGGCTGAAGTCGCCGAGCTCGCCGGCGTCAGCCCGATTACGGCGTCCCGCTTCTTCCGCAATCCCGAGGCATTGTCGATCGCCAAGCGGACACGGGTCGAGAGCGCGGCCCGGGAGCTCGGCTATGTGCCCAACCTTGCGGCACGTGCACTGGCTTCGCAGCGCACCGAAGTGATCGGTGTCTTGATTCCGTCACTGACCAACAACGTGTTTTCCGACGTGCTGCGCGGCATCTATGACGCCTCCGAAGGCAGCCGTTACTCGATCCAGTTGTCCAACACACGCTACAGTATCCTCCAGGAGGAGAAGCTGCTGCGCCTGTTTCTGGCGCAGAAGCCGGCGGGACTGATCGTCACGGGAATCGACCAGACTACGGAATCGCGCGCGATGCTGGAGGCGGCCGACTGCCCGATCGTGCAGATCATGGAAATCGGGCCCAACCCGGTCGACATGATGATCGGCTTTTCCCATTTTGATGCAGCGCGCGCGGCGATTGCACATCTGTTCGAGCAGGGCCATCGCAAGATCGGCTTCGTCGGCGCGCGCATGGATCCGCGGGTGCAGCGCAGGCTCGACGGCTATGTCGCCGCCATGAAGGACGCCGGCCTTTACGACCAAAGGCTGATCGTGACGACGGCGACACCAACCTCGGTGACGCTCGGCGGCGCGCTGTTCGCCGACATCCTCGCGCGCGAGCCTGGACTCGACGCGGTATTCTGCGCCAATGACGACCTTGCGCTCGGCGTTCTCTTCGAATGCCGGCGCCGGGAGATCTCGATCCCCGACCAGATCGCGATCGTCGGCTTCAACGACCTCGAATTCATGGCCTCGTCGGTGCCGACGCTGACGAGCGTGCGGACCAACCGTTACGAGATGGGCAGCACTGCTGCCGCGATGCTGATCGAGGCGATCGAGGGCAAGCGCCCGGAAGAACCCGTGCTCGATCTCGGCTTTACCGTGATCGAGCGACAGAGTTCGCAGACGCAGCGGCCAACAACGAGCCCTCGTTCGCCGGAATGGTCGCCAGTCACACAAAATGATAGCGTTACCAACGACCCCTGAGTAGTATCGCTACCATGAGGAAACGCTCGCCAGCAGGCGGGCCGTCATTACATGCTCGCGCCGCCGGGCGCCGCACCGATCGACATCGCCGGACGTCGGCCGTGCGACTGCATTGAAGGAGAAACCCAATGACAAAAAAGCCAACCAATGGGCATGCGCCCGCCGGTAACGGCACCCGCCGCCACCTTCGCTCGCAGGACTGGTTCAACAATCCGCACAATCCGGGCATGACCGCGCTCTACCTGGAGCGCTACCTGAATTTCGGCCTCACCCGCGCCGAGCTGCAGTCCGGCAAGCCGATCATCGGCATCGCCCAGACCGGCAACGACCTCTCCCCCTGCAATCGCCACCACATCGAGCTGGCCCACCGCGTCCGCGAAGGCATCCGCGAGGCCGGCGGCATTGCGATGGAATTCCCGACCCACCCGATCCAGGAGACCGGCAAGCGCCCGACCGCGGCGCTCGACCGCAACCTCGCCTATCTCGGCCTGGTCGAGGTTCTCTACGGCTATCCGCTCGACGGCGTGGTCCTGACCACCGGCTGCGACAAGACCACACCCGCCCTGATGATGGCGGCGGCGACCGTGAACCTGCCGGCGATCGTGCTGTCGGGCGGCCCGATGCTCAATGGCTGGCACAATGGCGAGCGCACCGGCTCCGGCACCATCGTCTGGAAGTCGCGCGAGCGGCTTGCCGCCGGCGAGATCGACTATGAAGAGTTCATGGAGATCGTGGCGTCATCAGCGCCTTCGGTCGGCCATTGCAACACCATGGGCACGGCCTCGACCATGAACGGCCTCGCCGAAGCGCTCGGCTTCTCGCTGCCGGGCTGCTCGGCGATCCCCGCCCCCTACCGCGAACGCGGCCAGATCGCCTACGAGACAGGAAAACGCGCCGTCGAGATGGTCTGGGAAGATCTCAAGCCTTCGGACATCCTGACACGCAAAGCGTTCGAGAACTGTATCGTGATCAATTCGGCGATCGGCGGCTCGACCAACGCGCCGATCCACATCAACGCGCTCGCCCGTCACATCGGCGTGGAGCTCTCGATCGACGACTGGCAGAAATTCGGCCATGACGTGCCGTTGCTCGTCAACATGCAGCCGGCCGGCTTCTATCTCGGCGAAGAATTCCACCGCGCCGGCGGCGTGCCGGCCGTGGTGCGCGAATTGATGAAGCACAAGCGCATCCACGAGGACGCGGTCACCGTCAACGGTCGCGGCATCGGCGAGAACTGCAAGAATGCGCCCGCGCCCGACAACGACGTGATCTGGGCTTACGACAAGCCGCTGGTGAAGGACGCCGGCTTCCTGGTGCTGAAGGGCAATCTGTTCGATTCCGCGATCATGAAGACCAGCGTGATCTCGAAGGAATTCCGCGACCGCTACCTCAGCAACCCCAAGGAGCCGAACGCCTTCGAGGGCCGCGCCATCGTATTCGAGGGCCCGGAGGATTATCACGAGCGCATCGATGACGCCTCGCTCGGCATCGACGAACACTGCGTGCTGTTCATTCGCGGCACCGGCCCGATCGGCTATCCCGGCGGCGCCGAGGTCGTGAACATGCAGCCGCCGGCGGCGCTGATCAAACGCGGCATCCTGTCCCTGCCCTGCATCGGTGACGGCCGCCAGTCCGGCACCTCGGGCTCGCCGTCGATCCTCAATGCCTCGCCGGAAGCGGCCGCCAATGGCGGGCTTGCGATCCTCAAGAACGGCGACAAGGTCCGCATCGACCTCAACAAGGGCAGCGCCAACATCCTGATTTCCGACGAGGAGCTGAAGAAGCGTCACGCTGAGCTCAAGGCCGCCGGCGGCTTCAAGCATCCGCCGAACCAGACGCCGTGGCAGGAGATCTACCGCAACACCGTCGGCCAGCAGTCGACCGGCGCCTGCATGGAGCTCGCCACGCGCTACCAGAACGTCGCCTCGGCGTTTGGTGTGCCGCGGGATAATCACTAGCAACCGCACCGTCATTGCGAGGAGCGAAGCGACGAAGCAATCCAGACAGCCACTGCGGCAAGATTCTGGATTGCGTCGCTTCGCTCGCAATGACGAAAAACTAACAGACCAATTCAGGTGAGGAGAACAAGAACATGGCAGACCGCCTCAAAGGAAAGCGCGCCGTCATCACGGCTGCAGCGGCAGGCATCGGGCGCGCATGCGCGCTCGCATTCGCGCGTGAAGGCGCAACCGTCATCGCCACCGACATCAACGAAGCCGGCATCGCTGATCTGACCAAGCAAGGCATCGCCGAGGTCGCCAAGC
The DNA here is from genome assembly GCA_023387695.1 of Pseudomonadota bacterium. Taxonomy (GTDB): domain Bacteria; phylum Pseudomonadota; class Alphaproteobacteria; order Rhizobiales; family Xanthobacteraceae; genus Bradyrhizobium. Next base: position 40,603 of record JAEWHT010000452.1, read on the forward strand.
TCGACGTCCGCAACACCGCCGACGTCAACGCTTTTGCAAAGCGCATCGGCAAGATCGACATCCTGCTCAACGCGGCCGGCTTCGTGCACCACGGCACCATCCTGGAATGCTCGGAAGAGGATTTCGATTTCTCGTTCGACCTCAACGTCAAGTCGATGCACCGGACCATCAAGGCGTTCCTGCCCGACATGCTCGCGGGCGGCGGCGGCAGCATCGTCAACATCTCGTCCTGCGCGGCGCTGCGGCCGCCGGCGAACCGCTACGTCTACAGCTCGTCGAAGGCCGCCGTGTCGCTGCTGACCCGCGCAGTCGCGCTCGACTTCATCACCAAGGGCATCCGCTGCAACTCGATCTGCCCGGGCACCGTCGAGACTCCCTCGATGCTCGATCGCGCGGCCGCGCAAGGCCCCCAGGGCAAGGAGATGTTCATCTCGCGCCAGAAAATGGGCCGGCTTGGCACCGCCGACGAAATCGCCAACATGGCGATCTATCTCGGCAGCGACGAGAGCGCCTTCACCACCGGCGTCGACCTCGTCGTCGACGGCGGCTACATGCTCTGACGCCAAAGGCCTCCAGCATGAACAAGATCGATCTCAACGACCGCGTCGCCATCGTCACCGGCGGCGCGCAGGGCTTTGGCCGCGCCATCACCGAGCGCTTTGTCGCCTCCGGCGCCAAGGTCGCGATCTGGGACTTCGATGCGGCCCTGGCCGAGAAGACCGCGAAGGAGATCGGCGACAAGGTTCGCGTCTTCAAGGTCGACGTCACCGACACCGCAGGCGTCGAGCAGGCGCGCGATGCGACGCTGGCCGCCTTCGGCAAGATCGACATCCTCGTCAACAATGCCGGCATCGCCGGCGTCAACAAGCCGGTCTGGGAGACCGATCTCGAGGAATGGCGCAAGGTGCTGCGCATCAACCTCGACGGCCCCTTCATCGTCTGCAAGGCGATCGTGCCGGTGATGCTGAAGCAGAAATACGGGCGGATCGTGAACATCGCCTCGATCGCCGGCAAGGAAGGCAATCCGAACGCCTCGCACTATTCGGCGTCGAAGGCCGGTCTGATCGCGCTGACGAAGTCGCTCGGCAAGGAGCTCGCCGCCCATGACATCCTCGTCAATGCGGTGACACCGGCGGCGGCGAAGACCGCGATCTTCGACCAGATGACGCAGCAACACATCGACTTCATGCTGTCGAAGATTCCCAAGGCGCGGTTCGTGCTGGTGGAAGAGCTGGCCGCGATGGCCGCCTGGCTTGCATCCGAAGATTGTGCCTTCTCCACCGGCGCGGTCTTTGATATTTCCGGAGGCCGGGCGACCTACTGAGGCGTGAGGTCCGCCCGAGGAGGCGGACCATGACCCTTGGACGTCGTGATTTTGTGAAGCTTGCCGCCGGCACGGCCGCGCTGCCTTCGCTGACGCATGGTGCGCTCGCGCAGCTCGCACCGAACCCGCCGAGCATCAGGATGCCCTCGCCCGCCGAACGCAAGGCGATGGGCCTGCTCGCACTGACCTTCATGGACAAATATGAGGTGCCGGCGCTTTCCTTTGCGATTGGCTACGCCGGTGCGATCGTCCATCAGGCCGCTTTTGGCGTTGCCGACCACGAGCGGAACGAAGCTGCGACACCGCAACATCTGTTTCGTATCGCCAGCGTCAGCAAGATGATCACCTCGGTTACGCTATTCCGGCTGATCGAGGAGAACCGGGTGAAGCTGACAGACCGCGTATTCGGCCCCGGCGCGTTGCTCGGCACCGATTACGGCGCACCGCCCTACTCGTCCGGCATCGACCAGATCACGCTCGAGCATCTCCTGACCCACACCGGCGGCGGCTGGAGCAACGACAATCGCGATCCCATGTTCACGCATCCGCACATGGACCACGCGCAGCTGATCAGTTGGACACTGGCCAACCGGCCGCTGGACCGCCCGCCGGGCCAGCACTACGCCTACTCCAATTTCGGCTATTGCGTGCTCGGTCGCGTCATCGAGAAGCTTACCGGGCAGCGGTACGCCGAACACGTCCGCACCGAAGTGCTCGGCCGTTGCGCCGTCACAGATATGACGATTGCCGGCAACACCCGCGATCAGCGTCAGCCTGGCGAAGTCGCCTATTACAGCAAAGGCGAAAGCCCCTACGATATGAATGTCAGGCGGATGGACTCGCACGGCGGCTGGATCGCGACGCCGACTGACCTCGTGCAATTCCTGATGCATGTCGACGGCTACGCGCGCCCGGCAAACATTCTGCGACCGCGCACTATCGAGGTCATGACATCAGCGCCGAGTTACAGCCCGGATTACGCCAAGGGATTCTCTATCAACAAGTTCGACAATTGGTGGCATAATGGCAGCCTGCCCGGCACCAGCACTATTGCCGTCAGAACCCATGGCGGCTTCTGCTGGGCCGCCTTCACCAACACCAGGCGACCGAATACGAACATGGATGGCGAACTCGATCAGCTCAATTGGACCATGGCGCGCCAGGTCAGCGAATGGCGGGTGGCCTGAGCCATGATCCGTGAAGGTGGATGCCTCTGCGGCGCGGTGCGGTTCAAGGCGGAAGGTGAGCCGCTGAACGTGCGCGTCTGTCACTGCCGCCTCTGTCAGAAGGCGATGGGCTCGCCCTACTTCGCCCGCGCCCAGTTCGACCAGAAGTCGCTGTCCGTCGAGGGTGACACCGGCCGCTATGCATCGTCGGAAAACATCGACCGTGTGTTCTGCAAGACTTGCGGCACGCGGCTGTTCGCGTGGCGGCGCAACGGCACGCTGGCCGGCGTGGCGCTCGCGACCTTCGACGACCGCAACGCCTTCGCGCCGACCGAGCACATCTGGGTCTCGGAGAAGCTCGCCTGGGTGAAGGTCGAAGATGGCGTCAAGCAATATGAGACGACGCTCCCGGTCTGAGATCAGGGCTGGTTGGAAACGGTGATGCTGGCAGCCTGGACGCGCCGCCCCGTTGTCGTCGCCAACCAGATCCCTCCAAACACCGCGACGATGCCAGCCGCAAGATTCCAGCGAAGCGGCTCGTTCAGCAACCAAGCGCCGACCAGCGAAGCCGTGATTGGATTGACCGTCACCGAGATCGCCACGCGCGTCGGCGTCGTCCGCTCCAACGCGAAGGCCCAGAGATAGAAGGTCAGCGCCGCGCCGAAGGCGCCGAGATAGAGCGCGGCCAGCCATTGCGGCATGCCGAAACCGCCGACTGGCGCGAAGCTGCCGCGAACGCAGGACAGCAGGATCAGGCAGACAGCGCCCGCCGCCATGCTCATGGTCGTGAAGGCGATCGGGCTGGAGCGCCGGATCAGCGGCTTCGACCAGATGCCGTACAGTGCCATGCACAGCGCAGCCGCCATCATCAGGAGATCGCCGCGCCAGGCGCCTGACGGCGCCGAGCTCAGGTCGGTGAGGAGCGCGACCGCAACGCCAAGCGTCGCTATCAATACACCGATCGATTTGCGCCAGGTCAGGGCTTCACTGCCGAGCGCAGCGCCGATCACCAGCGTCAGCAGCGGCAAGGTCGACAGCGCCAGCGCCCCACGCGCGGCTGTCGTGAAGATCAGCGATGCGTTGAACAGGATCGGGAACAGCGCAAAGAACAGGATGCCGAGCCCGATTGTCGCAGCCCAATCGTCCCGCTCCGGCCAGCGATCGCCGCGCAGCGAAGTCAGCGGCAGCAGCAGGAGAAAGCCGATGCCAAAACGGAACGAGCCGATCGCCAGCGGATCGATGCTGCTGACGAGATAGCGCGTGGCGCCGATCGAGGTGCCGCCCAGCGCGCTCGACAGCACGGCAGCCAAAACGCCAAAAATCTCGTCCACACGTCCTCCTGTCGCATGCTCTCACGGACAGCATACGGGCCGCGCTGAAACTGGGAATGGAATTTCCGTCATGCTGGGATAACGTCTGGTGATGACAGCGCCCGATCTCGATCCCGATCTGCTCAAGGCCTTTCTCGCCGTCGCCGAGCATCGCTCGTTCACGCGCGCAGCCGATCAGCTCAACCGGACCCAGTCGGCGGTCAGCGTGCAGATCAGGCGCCTCGAAGAACGGCTCGGCACAAAACTGTTTCAGCGTCACCGGACCGGCGTGGTACCGACCGCCGCCGGCGACGAGTTGCGCGCCTACGCGCAGCGTATCCTCGCGCTCCATGCAGAAGCGGTCAGCGCGCTACGTGCGCGCAAGCCGGAGGCCGTCATCCGTCTCGGCGTGATGGACGATTACGGGACGATCGTCGTTCCGCCTCTGCTGGCAAGCTTCGCCAAAGAGCATCCGTCCGTGCGGGTCGAGATCGAGACCGGCCTCACCGCGACGATGCCAGCTCGGCTCGGCGAGGCCTATGACCTCGTAATCGCGATGCATCCGCAAGGACACGGCGATGGCGAATTGTTGCGGCGCGAACAGGCGGTGTGGGCGACTGCCGTTTCCAGTCGCGCCACCGCGGAAGACATCCTGTCCGTCGCGCTCTATCCGAGAGGCTGCCTCTTTCGCCAATGGGCGGCAGAAGCGCTGGATCGCGCCGGTCGGCGGTGGCGGCTGGCCTTTGTCAGCCGGACGCTGGCGGCCGTGGAAGCGATCGCGGCGGAGGGCCTTGCGGTCACCGTCGTGAAGGCCGGTATCCTGCCGCCTCGCCTGCGCTTGCTCGACGGGCGTGACGGCCTGCCGTCGCTGCCCATGGCTGACATTCGTCTCCACCGCGCACGCAACCTCTCACGCCCGGCGGCACTGCTCGCCGATCATTTGCGGCGTGGCATTTCGGAACCAGCCACCCTATGTTGAGCTGAAGCGTTGCTGCACCGCCGGTTGGTCGTCTGCAAGGCGACAGGCAAGACCGGGACACAGGTGACGTGAATATTTCCCTCTATGATCTATCGGTGTGGGTGCTGCCACTGGTGCTCGCCATCACCTTTCATGAAGCCGCGCACGGCTTCGTCGCGCACCGGCTCGGCGACGACACCGCCTGGCAGCTCGGACGCGTCAGCTTCAATCCGCTCCGCCATATCGACCCCTTCGGCACCCTGATCCTGCCGGCAATGCTGCTGTTTGCGCATTCGCCGTTCCTGTTCGGCTATGCCAAGCCGGTGCCGGTGAATTTCCGCAAGCTCAACAACCCGAAGCTGGACATGGTCTGGGTGGCCATCGCCGGTCCCATCACCAACATCCTGTTGGCGCTCGTGGCCGGCCTCGGCCTCCACGCCCTGCCTTTGGCGCCCGCCGGGTCGGCGCAATGGATCTTCGACAACCTCAAGAACGCACTGCTGATCAACGCCGTGCTGGCGGTCTTCAACATGATGCCGATCCCGCCGCTCGACGGCGGGCGGGTCGCGGTCGGGCTGCTCCCCCGGCCGCTCGCCCTGCCCCTGTCGCGGCTCGAGCCGTTCGGCATGCTGATCCTGATCGCGCTGCTGATTTTGCTGCCGCTGGCGGGTTCCCAAATCGGTCTAAATCTTGATGTTATTTCAGCAATACTGCGAACGTTGACCGGTTATGTGATTCAAGCTGTTCTCTTAGTGACCGGCAATGCGTAGTTGAAGACATTCCCCCTTCAAGACATTGCACTTGAAGATCCTGCACTTGAAGACAAAGCCGAAGGGCTAGAGGCCAACTTGGTCAAAGCTGCCGATATGCTGATCGCGCGACGCGCCGACACCCGTGCCCGCGCCGATTTCGCCACCTGGAAGATGATGGCCAAGCTGAATGGGTTGTCGGCGCTGCCGACAGACGCGCAGGGCTTCCTCGATGGCTACAAGAAGCTGCAGGAGCGGGTGAGCGAGCCCGAAGCGGCAGAGGCGACGATCGCCGAAGTCTACAAATCCTATTACCTAGAGATGGGCGGCACCGGGAACCCACCCGACGTGCGGACGCGCGCGGCAGAGCCGGTGGCCGACAATGTTACCGCCTTCAGGCGCCCCGCCCCCAAGCCGAAGAACGCCGGCACGTTCGGTGCGACCATGTTCGGTGGCACCCACAAGCGCCCACTGCCGGTGGCGCTGATCTTCGCCTGCTTGGTCGTGGTCTATGTCTCGATCAAGTACTACTGGCGCTGAGCCGTCTTCTTCTTTTTCTTGTCGTCCGGCGGCTTGAAGACGATCTCGACGGTGCGCTCGAACCGATCGTCGGTCAGCTCCACGGGCGGTATCGGAAACGGATCGGACTTGCGGACCATCGCGACCGCCGCCGCGTCGTAAGCCGCATCGCCCGATGACTCGACGACGTCGACCGAGAGCACGTTGCCCCGTCGGTTGAGCGCGAAGCTGACCTTGGCCGTCTGGTTATTAGGCTGCTTGCCTTCAGGATTGACCTTGTGAGCCGAAAGGTGGGCGCTGACCTTGCGGTTCCAGTCGCCCGTGATCTTGAGGATGTCCTTGCCGATCCCCAGCACCGGCGCCAGAGCCTTCTCGGCCTCGCGCGTGGCGTCTTCGAAGGTTTGCCGCTCCATGGCGACCTGCTTCTGCTGGGCCTCCATGGCAGGAGTTTCGACAGCGGCGACCTTCGGATCGTCGTCCTGCTCCTTCTTCGCCTTGTTTTCAGAGACGAGGCGATCGGCATCCTCGACCTGCTGCGGGCGATCCTGGGGAAGTTCTGTATCCTTCGTCTCGGCCTTTTGCTGCGGAAGCTCCGGCCGCTCCTCCTGCTCCTCAGAATCCGTTGGCCCAGGGGCCTTGTCAGCCTCCTGAACCGGCGGTGAAGCCATCTCGACTGAGAACTCTGCCCCCGCGGCGCCCAATCCTTCGCCGCTGTCATCGGCCCGCAGGTTGGCGAGCGCGAGCGCAGCCCCTCCCAAATGCAGGGCGAGCGCCGCTATCGCGGCCAAAATCCATAGCCTGCGGGATGATCTGGGTTCGAGCTCAACGTCCGACATCGTGATCCCTAGGGCTGTGCGGCACCTGAGGCAGCCGGTGGTGCGCCAGCAGCTTCCAGCGCAACCAGCTTGATCCGCGTATAGCCACCGGAGCGCAGCAGCTCCATGAGGCCCATCAACTCGCCGTACGGCACCGATTTATCGGCGCGCAGGAACAGGTATTTGTCCTTGCTCATGTCGGACAACCCGTCGAGGGTCGCGATCAGGTCTGCCCGGTTGACCGAGTCCTCCCCGATCGCAAGCCCCAGATCGCGCTTGATGCTGAGGTAGGTCGGCTTGTCCGGCTTCTTCTGTGGCGTCGAGCTCGACGTCGGCAAATCAATCGGCAGATCGACCGTCGAGAGCGGAGCCGCAACCATGAAGATGATCAGCAGAACCAGAATGACGTCGATGAACGGCGTGACGTTAATGTCATGCGTTTCCGAGAAATCGTCGTCGTCATCGTTGTCGGTGAGCGAGACAGCCATGGTTCACTCCGCCGCGCGCGTATGCACACTGCCGTGGCTGCGATCGAGATCGCGCGACAGCAGCCGCGCCGCGGCACCCGAGGCACGGCTGACGAGTTCGAGATAGCCCTTCGTTACGCGCGAGAAGTAATTGTAGATGATGACCGCCGGGATTGCGGCGACGAGGCCGATCGCGGTTGCGAGCAGCGCCTCTGCGATGCCGGGGGCGACAACGGCGAGGTTCGTGGTCTGCGATTTCGAGATGCCGATGAAGCTGTTCATGATGCCCCAGACGGTGCCGAACAGGCCGACGAACGGCGATGTCGAGCCGATGGTCGCAAGGATACCCATGCCGATGCGGATGCGCCGGGCTTCCGCACGCATGATCTCCGAAAAGCTCGAGGCTGCACGTTCCTTGATGCCGGCATCGCTGGACAGGCCAGCGGACATGCGCGCTTCTCGCAACGCCGCCGCCAGGAACGACGACAGAACGCCCTGCTTGGCACCGAGTGCCATTTGCGCTTCCGCAAGCGATCGCACCTCCGCGACCTTCTTCAGCGCCGAGCGAAGTCGTGCGGATGCGACCGACAGTTCGATCGATTTGGCGATGAGCACCGTCCAGGTCACCACCGAAGCGAAGGCGAGCCCGATCATCACCCCCTTCACGATGATGTCCGCCGACATGAACATCACCCAGGGCGACAATTCCTTCATGGCCGGCGCGATGCCAGCCACCGCTTCAGGCTTGGCTGCCACAGCGACCGAGGCCGAGGGAGCCGCAGGCGCCACCGCCGGGGGGACGGCGACCGGCGCCGGAGCGGCAGGTGCTGCGGCCGCGGGGGGCTGAGCCGGTTGGGGTTGTGTCTGGGCAGAAACAGGAGCCGCGAGCCAGGTGGCCATCAGCAGCACGGCTGCGGCGAGGCTTGCTTGGAAAGATGTGATCTTCATACTTCGGCCCAGGTGCGAATGAGGTTGTGATAGATACCCGTCAATTTGACCGTTTCGGGATCGTCACGCCCGAGCCGTGCCACCAACGCCTGAATGGCGGTGTCGAGGTCAAAGATCATGCTGCGGGCTTGATCGTCCCGTATCATGCTCTGAAGCCAGAAGAAAGACGCAACCCGCGCCCCCCGGGTCACCGGGGTGACCAGATGCAGGCTGGTCGAGGGATAGAGCACGCAGTCCCCCGCTGGCAACTTCACTTCGTGCGAACCGTAGGTGTCCTCGATCACAAGTTCGCCACCGTCGTAATCCTCTGGCTCGCTGAGGAACAGTGTGACCGAGAGATCCGTGCGGATGCGAAGGCCGGTCAGGCGGTCGCCGCGGATCGCGTTGTCGACATGCAGGCCGAAATGATGGCCGCTGTCCGCCGCATAGCGGTTAAACAGCGGCGGAAAGATCTGCAGCGGAATGGCGGCGGCCAGAAATTGCGGGTTCGCCGTCAGCGCCGAGATGATGCGGTTGCCGAGCTTGCGCGCAACCTCGCTATCCGGCGGCAACTGCTCATTGCGCTTGACCAATGCTGACTGCGCGCCCGCGGTGGAACGGCCGTCTTCCCATTCGCTGGCGTCCATGATGCGACGGAACTCCGCCACATCATCTTTGCTCAGGACGCCTTCTATACATGTCAGCATGGCACCTCGTTATATCTCCATCAGTAGCGCGCCGAGATCGTCAGATAGGCGGCGCGTCCAGGTGCTTCCAGCACGAAGGGCGCAGCGCTCTGGTACAGCGCGTCGTAGTAACGTTTGTCGAAGATGTTGTTCACCGCCAGCTTCAATCGCCAGTTCTTGTTGATCTTCGCTTCTGTGAACGCGTCAAATCGCCAATAGCTCGGAATTGACGTGCCCTGGTTGGCCGCGAGCAAAGTGCCGCCGTAAATCTTCGAGCGATACACTGCCTGCCCGCCCAGTTCCCAGATGTCGTTGATCTGGTATTTCGACAGCAAGCTGAACGACTGATGCGCGATGTTAGCGAGCGGTAACCCGACATTCGACGCATAGAGCGTCGCGTTGGCCGGCGGCGCCAGCGATTTGGTGACCTCCGACTGCATCAATACGAGGCCCCCGGACAGACTCCACTTGTCGGTTATCTTACCGCCCACACCGAGATCAATACCGCGGATCCGGTAGGCTGCCCCAGCCGTGATGCAGGACACAGTGGTCGCCGGAGCCACGGGAGCGTAGGCGCAGCCAAGCGGCGCTGCAGCAGCCGCACTGCCGACGTTCTGCGCCTCGCGCGCGTTTTCCTTCTCGGTCTGAAACAGCGCAGCCGTCACCAGCAAGTGACGATCGAACAGCTCCCATTTCGTGCCCAGCTCGATCGCCTTGTTCTTCTCCGGACCGAAGATCTGGGTGTTACCGCCAGCCAAAGTGGGATTGACGCCGCCATAGGCCGTGCTGGTGCCGTCGAACTCGGCGCCGACAGGATTCGAAGACGTGGCATAGGCGACATAGACGCTACCGTTCGGCAGAGGCTTCAAGGTGAGCCCGAGATTGTAGCTCGGGATCAGGAATTCCGCCGCCTGCTGACCAAGGGCACCAGCGGCTGAGTATCCGGACGTCTTGAGGCTGTAGTCGTCATAGCGAAAACCGCCGTTGAGGATCAGCAAGTCGCGGTAGTTAGCGGAATCGACGACGTATCCGCTCGTGGTGTCGATGCCAATCTTGGTTGGCTTGCCTGTGAGGCCTCCCGGGATCGGGAAAGGATTGTCGGTGGCCTGCGGATAAAAGACGCTCACACCGGACGTCGATCCGCCGCCGGTGAAAGGCGTGGTCCCTGTCGTGATCTCAGAGCTCAGCCCGGTGTAGGTGTCGATCGACGATCGTTCTCTGTCATATTCGATGCCCGCAAGCAGCGTGTGCCTGAAGCCGGCGAGATCGTTGAACTTGTAGGTCGCCTCGGTCTGGTTGGCGAACACGTCAGTGGCCTGGTAGCGGCTCTGCGGGTTGGCGGTGAGCGTATAGGCCGTGAACGGCGCTCCCGCAGCGAGCGTCGGCGACTCCGGCAACGTACCGATGTAGTTCTGCGTCGAATGCGATTCCCGAATCTTGTTGCTGAGCATCAGGTCGGGCGTGATCTGGACCTCGGCGTTGATCGTGCCGATGTCCTGGCCGGTTCTGTAGAAGTCGCGATTGACGAAGCCGTAGAAATTGTTGCGGTTGACGCCGAAGTCCGGGAACGGGCCGCCGGCGGTCGACGTGGTACTCGGTCGATAGTAAGGCACACCGAAATCCGGCATACCGGTCAGCTCGGTATGGATGTAGTTGCTCGTTATCTTGATCGTATCGGTTGGCTTCCAGGTGGTGGCCACGAAGGCGCCGTCGCGATTGTCGGTAACCCGGTCGCGGCCCGCGACATGGGCATCCTGGAACAGGCCGACCGCGCGAATTGCGAATGAGGGATCGACGACCTGGTTGACGTCCAGCGTGACACGCTTGGTCTGGTCGGTGCCAAACGTGGTGTCCATGTTGTAGAAGCTCTTCTCGGTCACAGCCTGCTTGGTGACGACGTTGATCGCGCCACCAGCCGTGCCGCGGCCGGCGAACGACGACGCCGGGCCGCGCAGGATCTCGACCTGCTCGGTGAAGAAGTTCTCACGAACGCTGACGCCGGCATCCCGCATGCCGTCGATGAAGATGTCGTTGCGCGCGTCGAAGCCGCGAATGAAGAAGCGATCACCGAAAGCGTTACCGCCCTCGCCGGTACCGAGCGTGACGCCCGCAGTGCTCAGGATCGCCTGCTTCAACGACGTCGCGCCCTTGTCTTCCAGCAACTCTTTGGACAGCACCGTCACGGATCGCGGCGTATCAACGAGCTTCTCCGGAAACTTGCCGCCGGCCTGCATGTGGTCGACCTTGTACGGCGCAGAGGGATCCGCATAGGGATTGCGGTCGGGACCACCAGGGCTCGGGGTGGTGGCAGGCGCCTGCGCGGCCTGCTGACGTTGTTGGGCCGCACGACGCATCGCATTGCGGGCGCGGACTTGCTCGGGCGTCGGTTTCGACGCCGTGGGGCGCGGACGTTCCTTCGGTGCGTCGACGCTCACCGGAGGCAGATTTGTTTGCTGCGCCTGTGCTCCGCTCGAGACGGACGCAACCGCGATCAAGCCTGCGACTGTGGAAACAGTCTTGCCGGTCGCGCTATCGAGATTGCTGCCTAACGCCTGCCGTGCCGCGGTCGACCGCAACGACCGCGGAGCCCTCGCCATACCCATCCTACGCCCCATTCCATTTCTACAGTTTGTCGCACTGTGACAATGCGACACACTGGTCGTATCGAGCGGGGCAAAGAGGGTCAACGCAGTCACGGCAATAGCAACTTTGAATCCATCCAGATCAAAACGATTCTAAACTCGAGTTTGAAACCGTTCTAAATTCGAGTTTGTAAGCGTTCTAAACTGGAGGCGATGATTGTCTCCGCGATGCCTGATCTCGTGCGTCGCGAACGGTGCCAAAAACAGCGGGACGCCTGCCGTGGCAGGCATCCCTGATTGTAACGGGCGCAATCAGAACTTAGCCGTCGTGACGATGTAGAACGCCCGCCCCGGCGCCACCGAGACGAACGGCACGGCGCTGCGATAGAGCGTGTCGTAATAGAGCTTGTTGGTGAGGTTCTGAGCGTAGAGCTTCATGGTCCAGTTCTTGTCGATCTTCTTCTCGACGAACGCATCGAAGCGCCAGTAGCTCGGCAGTTCGGTGCCGGTATTGGCAACCAAAGTACCGCCATAGACCTTGGAGCGGTAAACCGCCTGCCCGCCGACTTCCCAATCGCCGTCGAACTTGTACTTGGTCAGCATGCTGAACGACTGATGCGCGACGTTGGCAAGCTGGAGGCCGATGTTGGAGGCGATGTTGCTCTGCGTGACCTTGGACTGCATCAGCACCAGGCCGCCGAAGACGCTCCAGCGATCGGTGATCTTGCCCTCGGCCTCGATATCGATGCCCTGGATCTTGTAGGCGGCGCCCGAGGTGAGGATGCCCGCAGCATTGGTCTCGCGTGCGTTGTCCTTCGTGGTCTGGAACAGCGCCGTCGAGACCAGCAGGTGACGATCAGCGAGCTCCCATTTGGTGCCGAGTTCGGCCGCCTTGTTGCGCTCCGGTCCGAGCAGAACAGTCGTGTTGGCGGGCACGCCGCCGTAATCGGTGCCGGTTGCATCAAGCTCCGATCCGAACGGATTGGCCGAAGTCGCATAGGCCGCATAGATGCTGCCGATCGACACCGGTTTGTAGACCAGGCCGACATTGTAGTTGACCAGATCGGAGTTCATTTTCAGATAGGCCGCGTTGGTCGACGAGCTCATGTTGTAGCCGTCATAGCGAACGCCGCCGTTGACGATGATGGTGTCCTGCCAGTTCGCGGTGTCCATGGCGTAGACACTGTTGGTGTTGACGCCATAACGCGTCGGATTGCCCGTCAGCGACGGCGTCCCGAAGCCGTTGATCCAGGTGTACTGCGGAGAGGCGAGATTGACCCCCGAGATGGCCCCGCTGCTCGTAAACGCGGCGCCAGCCGCCTCCGACGAGAGACCCGAGTAACGGTCGATCGAGATGTTCTCGTTAGTGTATTCGACGCCGAACACCGCGGTGTGCTTGATCCCACCGGTGTCGAGCTTGAACGTGGCTTCGTTCTGGTTGGCCCAGACGTCCACGGTCTGGTAGCGGCTCTGCGCGCTCGCCGTCGCGGTCCAGAGCAGCGGATTGAGACTGGTCGTCACTGCGCTCTGCGGCAGCGTGCCGATGTAATTCAGCAACGAATGCTCGCCGCGCACCTTGCTGGTCAGCGTGATGGCTTCGTTGACCTTGTACTCGGCTGTTGCCGTGCCGAAATCCTGCCGCGCAGTCTGGAAGTCGCGGTTGAGGAAGCCGTACCAAGCTCCGCGCGGAATGCCCGCGGACGTCACCGGCACGTTGCCCTGCTTGTAGTAGGGCACGCCGAAATCCGGCAGACCGCTGAGATCGGTATGGACGTAATTCGTCGTGATCTTGATGTCGTTGGTCGGGGTGTACCTGGTCGAGAGGAAAGTGCCCCAGCGATCGTCGGTCACGTAGTTGCGGCCGGCGACATTGGCGTCCTGGAACAGGCCGCCGGTGCGCACCGCAAAAGTGGGATCAACGACCTGGTTGACGTCGAGCGTGACGCGCTTGGTCCTGTCGGTGCCGAACTCCGTGTCCATGCGCTTGAAGTTGACGTCACCGGCCTGCTTGGTGACGATGTTGATGGCGCCGCCGGCCGTGCCGCGTCCTGCGTAGGAGGATGCCGGGCCGCGCAAGATCTCGATCTGCTCGGTGAAGAAGTTCTCGCGGATCGACACTGCGGGATCGCGGATGCCATCGATGAAGACGTCGTTGCGCGCATCGAAGCCGCGAATGAAGAAGCGATCGCCGAAGGCGTTGCCGCCCTCACCCGATCCCAGCGTCACGCCAGCGGTCGAGCGTCCGATCTCCTTTAGCGTCGTGGCATTCTTGTCCTCGAGTACTTCCTTGCTGAGTACCGTGATCGTCTTCGGCGTGTTGAGCATCGGCTCGGGAAACTTGCCGGAGGCCTGAACGTGATCGACCTTGTAGGGCGCGGCCGGATCGGCATAGGGATTTCGATCGACCGCACCGGCCGGGGCCGGTGCCGTGGCGGCGGCCTGCTGCTGCGCCTGCTGGCGCTGCCCCGCACGGCGAAGCGCGTTGCGCGCGCGAACCTGCTCGGCCGACGGCTTCGAGGCAACGGGGCGCGGACGCTCGACCGGCGCATCGACATTCACCGGCGGCAGCGCCGATTGCTGCGCCTGCGCACCGCCCGACACCGATGCCACCGCAATCAGACCGGCGACGACTGACGTCGCCTTGCCGGAATTTGCATCGAGCTTCTGTTCAATTGAATTTCTTGCCGCGACCGCACGCAACGATCGCGGAGCTACCGCGAGCCCCATTCCAACACACCCCATTCCAGATTCGCCGATCGCAACATGCGCGACGAACGATGGAGCGGTGCTATCGACCGCAAAAAATCGGGTCAATGCAACGAGGCCCGCGAGAGCGCTTGAATACGTCTAGATCAAAGCGATTCTAAAATTGCGATCTCGAAACAGCTGAAATGCCGCGCGACACATTGATGCAGTCGGACATTGCATCGCTTGTCTTCGCGCAAAACTTCGCGCAGCCGTCAGTCAGTGCTCGGCGGCTTCATCAGCGAGAACAATTCGTCGACCGTGCGCTGCGCAGTTGCGCGCACGCGATCGGAGTTCTCCATGCCGGCGATGTTGACGCCGTTGACGACGGCTTTGATCTCATCGCGGAAGTCGGTGAGGAAGCGCAAGGGATCGCGCTGCTCGTTGGCAACGCGCGCGATCAACCCCGTGATCAGAATCTGACACGCGATCAGCTTGCCGTTCAGCTCGTCCATTCCGCACTCCTCTCGTGGCGGCGCTGATATGAACGACGCGGAATTTGCTGACAACCGAAACGCCGCCAGGCGCGTTTAGAACCGTTCTCGCAAAGGCAGGCCCGAGACCAATTCTTGGTCACGCAGAGCGCGCACCACTCCTCTCCAGGTACAGCCGCGCCCACCCTGTCTGCTTGTATTTCCTGTCCAGTGCACGCTCCTCGCTCGACTTGGGAAAATGCAGCACTGCACACCGCCGCATCACCCGTTTGCCTACGGGGTGCAAAGCTTTCCAATTGTTTAGGATTCTCAACCGATAGTGCTGTTTACACTGGAACTTGGCGTGTATTATACAAGCCCAGCTGGAACCCTTTGATAGCCCCGCAATTCGTTGTTTTGGGCCAAAAGCCGATACGCTCACATATGAAAAAGTCACGGCCGATCCTGTGGATTGTCATCATCGCAGCTGTGGCCGGTGGCGGCTATTATGGCTGGCAGCGATACTCGGCTGAGGCCGCGAAAGCGCAAACCGCGCAGAAGGGCCCGCCGCGGGCTCCCGCCGTGCCGGTCAGCATCGCACCGGTCCAGAAGGTCGACTTCCCGGTTTATCTGACCGGCCTCGGCACCGTGCAGGGCTTCAACACCGTACAAGTCCGGACCCGCGTGGACGGCCAGATCGACAAGATCGCCTTCACCGAAGGCCAGATTGTCAAGCAAGGCGATCTCCTGGTCGAGATCGATCCGCGCCCGTTCCAGGCCGTCCTCGATCAGGCCAAGGCCAAGAAGGCGCAGGACGAGGCCAACCTCGCCAACGCCAATCTCGATCTTCAGCGCTACACCAAGCTCGGCGAATTCGCGACACGGCAGCAGACGGATACGCAACGCTCCACCGTTGCCCAGCTGACCGCCCAGATCGCCGCCGATGAAGCCGCGATCTCCAACGCCCAGACCCAGCTCGATTACACCCAGGTCAAGGCGCCGATCACCGGTGTTGCCGGCCTGCGCCAGGTCGATATCGGCAACATCGTCAATGCCTCGACGCAGACCGGCGTCGTCAGCATCGCGCAGGTCGAGCCGATCGCGGTGATCTTCACCGCGCCGGAAGACCAGCTGCCTTATATCAGCGAGGGACAGAAGTCCGGCGAGCTCAAGGTGATCGCGTTCACCACCGACGGCAAGAAGACGCTGGCCGAAGGCAAGCTCGCGGTGATCAACAACCAGGTTGATACGACCAGCGGGACTATTCGGCTCAAGGCGGTGTTCGACAACAAGGAACACACGCTGTGGCCGGGACAATCGGTGTCGACACGCCTTTTGGTGCGGACTCTGAAGGATGCGACCATCGTCCCCGATGACGCGGTCCTGCATTCGACCAACGGCCTCTACGCCTATACCGTCAGCCCGGACAACAAGGCCGAAGTTCGCAAGATCAAGGTCAGCTACGCCATCGATGGACGTTCGGTCGTCGATGAAGGGCTGAGCCCCGGCCAGCAGGTGATCACCGGCGGTCAATACAAGGTACAGCCTGGCAGCCTCGTCTCGACGAACGTGGCGAGCTCGGATCCAGTCCAGAAAAGCAAGGTTCAGCAGGAATGACCGAAGGCGGGATTTCGGCACCTTTCATCCGTTATCCCATCGGCACTTCGCTGCTGATGGCCGGCATTCTTTTTGTCGGTCTTGTCGCCTACCCCCTGCTGCCGGTCGCACCGCTGCCGCAGGTCGACTTCCCGACCATCCAGATCACGGCCAATCTGCCGGGCGGCAGCCCGGAGACCATGGCCTCGTCGGTCGCGCAGCCGCTGGAGCGCCAGTTCGCCCAGATTCCCGGCATCGCGCAGATGACGTCGACGAGTTACCTGGGTACCGCTTCGATCACCATCCAGTTCGACCTCAACCGCAGCATCGACGGCGCCGCGAACGACGTCCAAGGCGCCATCAACGCCGCCAGCGGCCAGTTGCCGAAGAACCTGCCCTCGCCGCCGACCTATCGCAAGGTCAACCCGGCGGACTCGCCGATCCTGCTGCTGTCGGCGACATCTGACACACTCCCGCTGACCACCGTCAGCGATTCGATCGACGCCCAGCTCGCCCAGCAGATCAGCCAGATCGCCGGCGTCGCGCAGGTGTTCATCGGCGGCCAGCAGAAGCCGTCGGTCCGCGTCCAGATCGATCCGGCGAAACTCGTCGCCAAGGGGTTGGCGCTGGAAGACGTGCGTAGTGCGATCGGCATCACCACGGTGGATAGCCCCAAGGGCAATATCGACGGCGAGAGGCGCGCCTACACGATCTACGCCAACGACCAGCTCACCCAGTCCAAGGACTGGAACGACGTCATCATCGCCTACCGCAACGGCGGACCCTTACGAATCAAGGACATCGGCCAGGCGGTCACCGGTCCTGAAGACGCTAAACAGGCGGCTTGGGCCAACGGCAAGCGCGGCGTGTTCCTGGTGGTGTTCAAGCAGCCGGGCGCCAACGTCATCGAGACCGTCGACCGGATCAAGGCGACCCTGCCCCGCCTCGTCGCGGCGATCCCGCCCGCGGTCAAGATCGAGCTCATCAGCGACCGCACCACGACCATCCGCGCGGCCGTCGAGGACGTTCAGTTCACGCTGCTTTTGACCATCGCTCTCGTGGTCATGGTCATCTTCGTCTTCCTGCGCAGCTTCTGGGCGACGGTGATTCCGACCATCACGGTTCCGCTGGCGCTGTTGGGTGCCTGCGCCCTGATGTGGGTGTTCGGGTACTCGCTCGACAATCTGTCGCTGATGGCGCTCACGATCGCGGTCGGCTTCGTCGTCGACGACGCCATCGTGATGCTCGAAAACATCACGCGCTACATCGAAGAAGGCGAAAAACCGCTCGCGGCCGCGTTCAAGGGCTCCAAGGAAATCGGCTTCACCATCGTGTCGATCTCCATCTCGCTGGTCGCGGTGCTTATCCCGCTGCTGCTGATGGGCGGCATCATCGGACGCCTGTTCCGCGAATTCGCGGTCGTGCTGGCGATGACGATCTTCGTCTCCATGTTCGTGTCGCTGACGCTGACGCCGATGATGGCATCGCGCTTCCTGCGCGCCCATGGCGAGGTGACTCACGGCAAATTCTACCAGTGGAGCGAGAGCGCCTTCGACGCGATGCTGCGCGGCTACGAATATGTACTCGACCACGCCTTGGCCTGGCGGCGCACCACCCTGGTCATCTTCTTCGCGACCCTTGGGCTATCGATCTATCTGTTCGTCCTGATCCCGAAGGGCTTCTTCCCACAGCAAGACGTCGGCCTGATTACCGCAACATCGGAAGCCTCGCAGGACATTTCCTTCAGGGAAATGACGCGACGCCAGGAGCAGCTCGGCAAGATCATCCTGGCCGATCCCGACGTTGCCAGCGTCGCCATGTCGATCGGCGGCAGCGGCCGCGCCGGCAACAACGGCAACCTCTTCATCACGCTGAAACCCCGCGATAAGCGCGAGGCTTCGGCCCAGCAGATCATCGCAAGGCTGCGCCCACAATTCGACAAGGTCGAGGGCGCCCGCCTCTACATGCAGGCTGCGCAGGACGTTCGCCTCGGCGGCCGTCCGACCCGTACCCAGTTTGAATTCACCTTGCAGGACGCAGATCTCGGCGAGCTCAACGAATGGGCGCCGAAGATTCTCGCCAAGATGCAGACGCTGCCGGAGCTGCGCGACGTCGCGACCGACCAGCAGACCCAGGGCACGACGGTCCAGCTCAAGATCAACCGCGACACTGCCTCGCGCTACGGCATCCAGCCGCAGCTGATCGACGACACGCTGTATGATGCCTTCGGCCAGCGCCAGGTCGCGCAGTATTTCACGCAGCTCAACAGCTATCACGTGATCCTGGAAATCCTGCCGGAGATGCAGGGCAATTTGGATTCACTGAACAAGCTCTATCTGAAGTCGCCTCTCACGGGCGACCAGGTGCCGCTGTCGACCTTTGCGACCTGGACCACAGATCCGGTCCGCCCGCTTTCGATCAGCCACCAGGGCCAATTCCCCGCGATCACGATCAGCTTCAACCTCGCGCAAGGCGTGGCGCTGGGCCAGGCCACCCAATCCGTGCAGAAGGCGATGGCCGATCTCGGTGCGCCGGCGACGCTGAACTCGAGCTTCCAGGGTACCGCGCAAGCCTTCCAGCAATCGCTCGGCACCGTGCCGCTGCTGATCCTCGCGGCGCTGGTCGTGGTCTACCTGATCCTCGGCATCCTCTACGAGAGCTACATCCATCCGATCACGATTCTGTCGACCCTGCCCTCGGCCGGTGTCGGCGCATTGCTGATCCTGATGGCGGCCGGCTTCGACTTCAGCCTCATCGCACTGATCGGCATCATCCTGCTGATCGGCATCGTGAAGAAGAACGGCATCATGATGGTCGACTTCGCCATCGCAGCCGAACGCGATCAGCACAAGACGCCGGAGGAATCGATCCGGCAGGCGGCGCTGTTGCGCTTCCGCCCGATCATGATGACGACGATGGCCGCGCTGCTCGGCGGCGTGCCGTTGATGCTCGGCCACGGCACCGGCGCCGAAATCCGCCAACCGCTCGGCTACGCCATGGTCGGCGGACTGATCGTCAGCCAAGCGCTGACGCTGTTCACTACTCCGGTCGTCTATCTCTATCTCGACAAATTCTCGAACCTGTTCTCGGGCCGCGCGTCCGACGACGAAGGGCACGAGACGGCCGGACACGACACCGTCAAGGAAGCCGCGGAGTAAGCTTGCGCCGCGGCTGCCGCGACGCTACAGCGAGGCCCTCGGTTCACGCCAACGCGGTCTCACCATGCCCATGCAATCCAGACTTGCTGTCCTCGTCGCTGCTGCCCTGTTGTCGACGGGCGCTGCCTATGCCCAGCAAGGCACGAAAAAGAACGCGGCTCCGGCTGCCGCGCAACCCGCGCCCGCACTGACCCAGCCGCAGCCCGCCGAGGGCGTGCCGGCACAGCAGCCCGGCTGGATCGCGCGCTGTACCAGCGCAAGCCGCGATGCGCCGCTCGAATGCGCGATCGAGCAGAATGCGGTTCTGACCAAGACCGGCCAGACCATCATCCTGATCAACATCCGCATCGCGCCCGACACCCGCACGCCGATCGCGCTGCTGCAATTGCCGCTCGGTCTCAATCTGCCCGTTGGCGCCAAGCTTCAGGTTGACGAGGGCAAGGCCATCGATCTGCAGATCCAGACCTGCGAGAACCGCGGCTGCTACGCCTCTACTCCGATCGCGCCGGACCTGCTTGCGAGCCTGAAGTCGGGCAAGCAGCTGAAAGTCTCCTTCCAGAACATGGCAAAGGAAACGATCGCGATCCCGATGCCGCTCAACGATTTCGCGGCGGCTTACGACAAGATCAAGTAACGGAGCGCCCCTCGTTACTGCCGCGCCATCTGGGCGTTGCCGACAGCCTCGCCGTCGAGCGTCTGGTTGTTGTGCATTGTGACGGTGACGCGCAGCAGCCGTCCCTCGAATTCGAATGGCGCCTCGTAGTGCGACACGGGGCTGCCGCGGTCGCGGCCGATGTCGAGGCCGGACCACGAGATCAGCGTGTGGAAGCCAAGCTGGGTCTGCAGCGCGCCGGCCTTCTCGCCATCGATCAACAGCGTGTACTCGGTGACGCCCGTGCGCGAGCCCTTGGCGGGCGGCTCCTGACGCACGAGACGCTCGACATGGACGCCGAGCCGCCGCGCGCCTGAGGGCACCTTGCGGTCGGAGCGCACGATCTGATGGCTGCCGCCGATGTTGAGATCGTGCACAAGATGGCCGTCCTTGATGTATAGGCTGTAGCCCGACGTCGCATCGCCATGCGAGATCAACACGCCGCTCGCGCCCGCCTCCTCGATCTCCACATGCGCTTCGATCGTGTAGCTGCGGCTGCGCACGTCGGGCGCAACATCGGTCGGCACATGGCCCATGCCATGGTGAAAGACGAAGTGGTGGCGTGCGCCGTGGAAGCGCGCGGCGTTCTCGGCAAAGCGCGGCCCGAAGCGATCGTCGAGCGGCAGCACGTTATGCTTTTCGGCCTCGCTCCACCAGGTCGCGATCATCTGCGCAAGACGCTCCGGCTCCTTTGCCGCGAGATCGTTGGTCTCGGAGAAATCGCGATCGAGGTGAAACAGTTCCCATTTGTCTTTCTCGAACGGCGTGCCCGGCGGATGGTGCGCGACCGCCTTCCAGCCGCTCTGCCAAAGGCCGCGGTGGCCGAACATTTCGAAATATTGCGCTGATGTCTTCGACGGCGCCGACGCATCAATGATCGAGCGCGCAAAGCTCTCACCTTCGAGCGGCATTTGCGCACAGCCGGCGATCTCCGAGGGCGCGCCGATCCCGATCAACTCGAGCAGCGTCGGTGCGAGATCGCTGGCGTGCACGAACTGGTGGCGCAGCTCGCCTTTCGTTGCAATCCGCTTCGGCCAGTTGATGACAAAGGGATCGCGGATGCCGCCGCCATGGGTGTTCTGCTTGTAGCGGCGCAGCGGCGTGTTGGAGGCCATCGCCCAGCCGTGCGGGAAATTGCTGTGGGTGTCAGGCCCGCCGATGTCGTCGATGCGGGCAAGCTTCTCCGCAATCGGCTCCGGCTTGAAGTTGAACGGCCCCATCGCATTGACGAAGCCGAGCGGGCCGCCCTCCTGGCTCGCACCATTGTCGGACATCACAATGATGACGGTGTTATCTCTGATATCAGCGGTTTTCAGGAACGTAACCAGACGCGCCAGATGACGATCAGAATGATCGAGCATCCCGGCGAAGGCTGCCTGTAGCCGCGTGAACACGCGACGCTCCTCGATGGAGTGATCCTCCCACGCCTTCACACCATCGTTGCGATCAGGCATCCGCGTCTCCTGCGGCACCAGCCCCATCGCCTTCTGCCGCGCCAGACGCCGCTCGCGCTCGACGTCCCAGCCGTGGACGAATTCGGCGTCGTAGCTGCGGATGATGTCGGCCGGCGCCTGGTGCGGCGCATGGCAGGCGCCGAGCGCGACCCAGGTTAGCCAGGGAATATCGGGCCGATCGGCATGGTGGTCACCGATGAAGCGGATCGCCTGATCGATCAGGTCCTCGGTCAGATGATAGCCGTCGGCATAAGTGCCGGGAGGATCGATGTGCGTATTGTCGGAGACCAGCTCAGGCGCGTACTGATCGGTCTCGGCGTCGAGAAAGCCGTAGAAGCGGTCGAAGCCTCGCCCGAGCGGCCAGCCGTCAAACGGACCGGTCGCGCCGCTCTCGGTCAGCGGCGTGACATGCCATTTGCCGATCATGTAGTTGCGATAGCCGTGCACGCGCAGCATTTCGGCAAGCGTCCCCGCCTCGCGTGCGATCTTGCCGCGATACCCGGGATAGCCGGAATCGAAATTGGCGAGACACCCGACGCCGACCGAATGATGGTTGCGCCCGGTGAGCAGCGCGGCGCGCGTCGTCGAGCACATCGCGGTCGTGTGGAAACCGGAATAGCGCAGGCCCTCCGCCGCAAGCTTGTCGATGGTCGGCGTCCGGATCGCCGATCCGTAGCAGCCGAAATCGGAGAAGCCGACATCGTCGAACAACACGACCAGGATGTTCGGAGCGCCCTCGGGCGGCTTCACGGCCTCCGGCCACCAAGGCTTTGACTCCGCAACCGTCTTGCCGACGGTACCGCGAAACGGCGTGCCGCTGCCTGTGCTCATCTGTTACTCCCTGTCCGGCCATTGCGGTTGACCCGCGGCTCGTCTCGCCCTAAATTATAATCCGAATTATGATTATGACTTAGGACGGATGCAAGCACGAACGCGACCACCTTCCGACGAGCCTGGATTTGACAATTTCGACCTGCCGGGCGTCGCCCCGTCACGCCAGAAGCGTAGCCGCGAGACGACGTTGGCGCTGCTGCGCGCCGGCGCCGATATGTTGCGCAAGCGGAGCCTCGCCGAACTCTCGATCGAGACGCTCTGCGCCGAGGTCGGCGTCACCGTTGGCGCCTTCTACAGCCGCTTCGAGAGCAAGGACGCCTATTTCAACGCGCTGATGGCGCTGGCCGCGCGCGATGGCGAGCAGCGATTGGGCGAGATCAGGCGTCCCTCACCTGAAACGGATCTCGACAAGCTCTGCTACATCGTCGTCAGCGGCATTGTCGTGTGGATGCGCCACCACGAAGGGGTGCTGCGCGCTGCACTCCAGCACGATGACACCCGCCCGGACAAATGGACGCCGTTCAAGGCGCTCGCCAAGGCGACCACTGAACGTGCCACCCCTCTCCTGCTGCCCGCGATGGGCAAAGGAAGAGCGACCGCAAAGAGCCGCACTATCGCGTTCGGCCTGCAAGTCGTGCTCGGCACGCTGGTAAACGCCATCCTCAACGATCCCGGCCCGTTGTCGCTTCGATCGAAAGAGATGGAGACGCGCCTTGCAAACTGCTTGCTGTTGCTGCTCCAGGCAGAGATCGGTCAATCCACGCCGAGATAGGCCTTTTGCACCTGCGGATCTTCAGCCAATGCCGCAGCTGCGCCCGACAGCACGCTCTTGCCGACCTGAAGCACGGTGGCGAAGTCCGAGACCTCCAGCGCGAGCTCGATCGACTGTTCGGCGAGCAGGATGGTGAGGCCCTCGCGATGCAGGCGGCCGAAGGTTTCGTACATGGACTCGACCACTGCCGGCGCGAGGCCAAGCGAAGGCTCGTCCAGCATCAGCAGCTTCGGATCGCTCATCAGCGCACGGCCGACCGCGAGCATCTGCCGCTCGCCACCGGACATGGTGCCGGCGCGCTGGTTGCGACGCTCCTTCAGCCGCGGAAAAATCTCGTAGACGCGCTCGAGCAGCGTGGCCTGCCGCGATCTGTCGTGCAGCGGCGTAGCGCCGAGCATGAGGTTATTCTCGACACTCTGCTGCACGAAGAGCCGCCAGCCCTCCGGCGACAGCGCCAGCCCCTTGCGCACGATGGCAAAGGCCCTCTCGCCGGCGATGTCCTCGCCGCGAAAGCTGATCGTGCCTGAGTGCACGGGGATGAGCCCTGCAATCGCATTCAATGTCGTGGTCTTGCCGCCGCCATTGGAGCCGAGCAGTGCGACGACGCTGCCCTGGGGCACCTCAAGCGACACGTCGGACACGCCGATGAGGTCGCCATAGCGCACCTCGAGGTGCTCGATCCTGAGCAACGGTCCGTTCATAGGTCTGGCCCACCCATGAGCTCGACCGGCGCGTGGCCGGCGGCCGCTTTGGCGGCCCGCTTGCCGAGATAGGCTTCGATCACCGCCGGGTTCGCGGTGACATCGCGCGGCGAACCACGCGCGATCTCCTTGCCCTGGTGAAACACCATGACGCGGTTCGCCAGCGACATGATCACTTCCATGATATGCTCGACAATGACGAGCGTGATGCCGGAACGATGGATGTCGCGGACGAGATCGATCGCGAGCTTCACCTCGTGCGCGTTGAGACCGGCCATGGCCTCGTCGAGCAACAGCACTTTCGGCTCGGTCGCGAGCGCGCGGGCGATCTCCAGCCGCTTGCGACCGGGCGTGCCGAGTGAGCGCGCAGGCGCATCGGCGAGCCTGATCATGCCGACGCGCTCCAGCACGGCGCGCGCCTTGGCCTCGGCCTCTTTGCGGTGCGCAGTGCGCAGGAAGGCACCGATCATGACGTTCTCGAGCACCGTCATGCCCTCGAACGTCTGCGGCACCTGGAAGGTGCGCGCGAGCCCGAGCCCGGCACGAAGCTCTGGCGAGAATTCCGTGATGTCGTGTCCCTCGAACAAGACGCGACCGGAAGTCGCCTTGAGGTCGCCTGTCAGGCAATTGAAGAAGGTCGACTTGCCCGCGCCGTTCGGGCCAATCAGGCCGAGGATGTCGCCCTGCTCCAGCGTCACGGACGCTTCATCCACCGCCTTGAAGCTGCCGAACGCTTTTGTGATTCCGCGCGCCTCAAGGAGCATGGCTTGCTCCCGTGTCAGTCGTCGCCTTCCTGCGTCGCGTGAACAGGCTGAGCAGGCCGCCCGGCTGGAAACGCGCGATCAGCACGATGATCGCGCCATAGACCACGAAGGTGAGGCCCGCGCCCTTGCCGCCGAGCCAGGAATTGGAGATCTCTTCCAGCGGCACCAGGATCGCGGCGCCGACCAGAGGCCCGAACAGCAGCCCTGCTCCGCCCAGCGCCGCCATGATCAGGATCTTCACCGAGATCAGGATGCCGAGGCCTGACTCGGGATCGACGAAGCCGAACATCATCGCATAGAGCGCACCGGCAACACTCGTGAGCGCCGCGCTCAACATGTAGGCGTAAAGCTTGGTCCGGCTCGCGGGCGCGCCGAGCGAGCGCGCGGCCCGTTCTGAATCCTTGATGGCGCGCAGGTAAAATCCCATCCGGCTTTTGGTCATCCACCAGGTGATGAACAGCGTGATCGCCAAGATGACGAGGAAGAGATAGTAATATGGCAGCGACGACAGGAACGAGAGATCGAAAATGTTGCGCGGCACGGTCGGACCCGACAGGCCTACGGCCGCGCCCAGCCAGTCGGTGTTGGTGACGATCAGCCGCATCGTCTCGGCGACCGCGATCGTCGCCATGCTGAAATAATGCCCCGACAGCCGCAGCGTCGGCACGCCGATGATCGCGGCCAGGCCCACCGCCAGCACGATGCCGCCGGGAATGCCGAACAACGGCGACAGCCCGAATTTGGCGTAGCTCCCCATCGCGGCATAGGCGCCACAGCCGAAGAATACGACATGGCCGACCGAAACCTGTCC
Source organism: Pseudomonadota bacterium (assembly GCA_023387695.1). GTDB lineage: Bacteria > Pseudomonadota > Alphaproteobacteria > Rhizobiales > Xanthobacteraceae > Bradyrhizobium. The sequence continues at coordinate 66,006 of JAEWHT010000452.1, forward strand.
AGCATAGCCGCCGACGATATTCCAGGCGGAGGCCGCAATGGCATAGAGCAGTACCAGCGCGCCGAGCCGCTGCTGGAACGGCGAAGACAACAGCAACGGATAGGCGATCGCAATGGCGGCGATGACCGAGAGCCAGATCCAGCGCCGCATCACATCTTCCCCATCAGGCCCTGGGGCCGGAACCAAAGGAAGAGCAGAAAGACGACATAGACGATGATGTCCTTGTAGATTGCGCCGATCAAATAGCCCGAGAGAGATTCGATCACACCGATCAGGAGGCCCGCGACCAGCGCACCGGGCACGCTGCCGAAGCCGCCAAGCGAGACCGTGACAAAGGCAACAATACCGAGAGTCTCGCCGACCGTCGGCACGATGTAGAAAAAGTTCGCGATCAGCGCGCCGGCTAATCCTGTCGCACCGGCCGCAATCGCCCATGCGATCGCCTGCATAGTGTCGGGCCGGATCCCCATCAGCTGCGCCGCGGTCTGGTCCTCCGCAACCGCCAGCATCTTCGATCCCAGCGACGTTCGCGTCAGAAGCAGATGCAGGCCGAGCGTCACCAGCAGCGCGACGACGCCGGCCAGCAGCCGCGAGGCCTCGATGCGCAGGCCCGCAAATGCATAAGTGCCACCGACGATGTCCTGCGGCGTCGACAGGAAATTGGCGCCGAACCACCAGAACACGGAATAGCGCAGCAGCAGCGCGAGGCCGAAAGTGCCGAGAATCTGGGCCAGCATCGGCCCCTTCATGATGTCGCGGATCAGCGCGAAGTAGACGACGACACCGACGGTTGCGAGCACCAGGGTCGCCAGCGGCGCACCGAGGATCGGCCCGCCTCCCATCAAGGTGTAGACGACGTAGGCGACATACATGCCGAGCATGACGAAATCGCCGTGCGCGAAATTGACGATGTTCATCATGCCCCACACCAGCGTGAGGCCCGACGAAAACAGGGCGTAGACGGCGCCAAGCAGAAGCCCGCCAACGATCACCTGCACAAGCACAAAGGACATGAGCCGCGTTGCTCTGATCAAATCATTTTGGGAAAGGCGGGGCTTGCGGCCCCGCCTTCAAAAAATCACCAGCCCTTGTAGGGTAGCACTGGCGGCTTCTCGGCATTGGCCTTCGGCCACACCGAGACGTAGTTCTCGCCGTCCTGGAGCTGGATGATGAGGCCGGAGGCCAGAACGTTCTGGCCCTTGTCGTCGAACTTCACGCCCTTGTAGCCCATCATCAATTGCTCCGGCTTCAGATCCGTCGCCTTCAGCGCGGCCTGGATTTTAGCGGGATCGGTCGAGCCGGCGCGGTCGATCGCATCGGCCAGCACGAAGAAGCCCTGCATCTGGCGGCCGACGGTGTCGTCCATCTCCTCGCCGCTCTTCTTCTTGTACATGTCGGCGATGATGGCCGACGGCGAGCCTGATGGTCCCACCGCCCATGACGAGCGGTTGAACACGCCTTGCGAGATCTTGCCGACCGCCTTGATGAAGGATGGATCTGAATAGCCGGCATCGTCGGCAAGCAGCACGGCCGGCTTGTAGTCGAGCGACTGCATGGTCTTGGCGAACAGGATCGCATCCGACGTGTAGCTGATCATGATGACGACGTCGGGCTTCTTGTCCTTGAGCTGGAGCACCTGCCCCTGCACGTCGGTCGCGTTGACGGGATAGGCGACGTCGGCCGCAATCGTCTGCCCCTTCTCCTTGAAGGCGGCCGCGATCGTGTTCGCGACCGAGGTGCCGTATTCGGTATTGTCGTGGACCAGCGCGACGCTGTCGGTCTTTGCGCCCTGCGCCTTGAGGTCGGCGAGGAAATCGACGTAGGCCTTGGAGAAATCGGTCGCGATCGGCGTGGTGCGGAAGAACCATTTGAAGCCGCGCTCGGTGAGATTGGCAGCAACCGATTCCGAGTTCAGATAGGGAATGCCATATTTCTCGGCGATCGCGCTCGAGGTCAGCGTAATGCCGGACTGGTAGGCGCCGAACACAGCCGCGACCTTGTCTTCCGTGATCAACCGCAGCGCCTGGTTCTGCCCTGTCGCCGGGTTGCCCTGGTTGTCGGCGAAGACAGCCTCGATCTTGGCGCCGCCGAGGCCGGCAAGGCCTGCGTTCTTGGCCAGCGGCAAAGCACCCAGCTCGGGATGCGCGTTGTTGATGATGTCCATGGCAACTTCGAGCGCTGCCTTGGCATGTGCGCCGATCGAGGCGGTGCCGCCGGACATCGGCATGATGACGCCGATCTTGACCACCTTGTCCTCGGCGCGCGCGCCAGCCGCGAACGCAAGGGACATCGCGGCCGCGCAAAGCAGCCCCGTGACGTGCTTCAATGTCATGAAATCAGACCTCCCAAAGGGTTTCCCCGACCAAGATTTTTTGGAAGCTGTGGCGGGCGCCCGCTTCCGTTTGATTATGCCTGGCGACGCGAGGATGGCATGCCAGCGGGATACCGGCAAGGTGAAACGGATTGCGACCATGCTGCATGGGGAGGCAACGACGAAGCACGGGGATGTGCGGCACCGTTCAATTTGAGATGGCTCACATAGATTGGAGCAACTTTCGAGCGGCCAAGCGCTACAATCCCGGCGACCGCGCAGCCCAGGCCTTGGTGGCCTGGCAGCGCTCCATCGCTCGGGCATAAGCAGGGCGTGCCGTTGTGCGGGCGAGATAGTCCCGCTCGGTAGAGCCGGGAACGTAGTTGCCGGTTCGCAGGCCGAGCAGCAGCGCGTAGCTCACCGAGATATCGGCAGCCGTAAATCGCTCGCCAGCGAGATAAGGGTGATCCGCGAGGCGGCGGATCACCCAATCCAGCCGGCTTTCGAAGGTCTCATGTGCCCAGCGGGTCACCCGCGCGTCTCGCTCGGCTTCGGGCGCGAACTGGCGGCCGACGATGACGGCATTCATCGGCCCGGCGAGCCCGGCCTCGCCCAGATGGAGAAATTGCAGATAGGACGCGAAGGCAGGATCATCCGGAGTCACCGCAAGCGAATTTGAGCCGTGGCGCGCGAGGAGGTACTGAAGAATGGCGATCGATTCGACCACGATCGTCTCGCCGTCCTGCAGCACCGGAATGAAGCCGGCAGGATTGATCGCGAGAAAGTCGCGATCGTTCTCGATCGCGAACAGATCGACAGGGCGCAGCCGATAGGCCAATCCCAATTCCTCGAGCAGCCAGACAACACGGAAGCCACGACCCTCGCCATAGACAGTGAGCATAGAGCGTTCCTCGATTGGGCTAGGTGTAGCAGCACGGAGAGACGTAGCGCGGAAGGGGCGCGCTCAGCGGGTCATCTCACCCGCCCGCAGCAGCGTCGTGAAGCCGCCATAGATCAGGCGCTTGCCGTCAAACGGCATATCAAAACTCTTGAACCGCTCGTCGGCCATCACCTTGGCGTTGACGGCATCGCGGGTCTGCCGGTCCGGATAGACGATCCAGGAGAACACCACGAGCTCATCCTCCTTCGCCATCACGGCGCGCGGAAACGACGTCAGCTTGCCATAGGGCAAATCATCGCTGATGCATTCGACGTAGTCGAGCGCGCCATGCTCCATCCACACCGCGCACGCCGTTCGCGCCAGCGCTGCGTAGGCCTCGATCTTGTCCTTCGGCACGGCGAGCACAAAACCATCGACATAGGACATCACGGACCTCCTTGGGTTGGGTCTCCCAAGGACGATGATGCGCTCGCCGATCCGACGCGCGAAGACACGTTTTCAGGTGGGGCAAACCGCCGCGAGCGGTGACGCGCCGGGCAGACGGATGAGAGGGAATTAGGACCTGTGGAGACCGCCTGAAATTGGCTGGGGAACCTGGATTCGAACCAAGACAAACAGAGTCAGAGTCTGTTGTGCTACCGTTACACCATTCCCCAATGGAATAGTCGAACAAATTCAATAGCTTATTGATTTGTCCGACTGTGGCCGGAAGCGCTGATAGCGCAAATCACGGCTCAGGCGTGCAGCCTTCTACCTGCTCAGCCCTGGGCTGGCAAGCGCGGCTGTGCACGGATCATGGCGCGATTGCCATGACCCCAGTTAGAACGCGACCTCGTACATCCCGAGGATCGCATCCCGGCTGAGATCGCGCGGGTTGTTGTCGAGCAGGCGCCTGATCGCGTGCGCCTCGTCGGCCATCACGCCGAGATCGTCTTTGGGCACCCCAAGCGCCGACAGCCGCATCTCGACGCCGAGGTTTTTGCAGTACGCATAGGTTGCATCGAACGCATGCTTCGGATCGTTCTGCTTGGGCAAACCGAGCGCCTCCAGCACCGCGACCGTCTTCTCTTCCACCGCCGGCATGTTGAACGCCAGTGTGTGCGGAAAGATCATCGCGCAGGCAAGGCCATGGGCAATATGATGGCGCGTGCCGAGCGGATAGGCCACGGCATGACCTGCCGTAGTGTTCACGGGGCCCAGGCAATAGCCGCCATAGAGCGAGGCGAGCGAAAGACCGGCGCGGGCTTCGCGATCGCCGCCATCGGTCACCGCGCGCTTCAGATACTTCCCGACCAGCCGTGCGCCCTCGATCGCGTAGAGGTCGATCGTCGGATGCGCCTTGCGGCTGGTATAGGCCTCGACGCAATGCGCCAGCGCATCGACACCGGTGGCGGCTGTGATCTCCTTCGGCACCGTCATCGTCAGATCAGGGTCGACGATAGCGATATCAGCCAACATGAACCGGCTCTGGACCGCCTGCTTGTTCTGGCTGACGGGATCGGTGACGAGCGCGCGGGTGCCGGCCTCGCTACCGGTGCCCGACGTGGTCGGGATCTGCATCAGCGCGACGCTGCGGCCTGCGACCTTCTCCGGCCCGACGATGTCGGCAAACGGCACCTCGCTCGTGCACATCACAGCGACGAGCTTGGCGAGATCCATCGCGCTGCCACCACCGAAGCCGACGACGAGGTCAGGCTTGACGTCGCGCGCCATCGCGACTGCCTTCTCGAGATTGGGCAGATCCGGCTCTGGCTTGACCTCTCCGAACACCTTCACTGCACCCGGCAGCGCCAGCGTGTCGACGCGGCGCGCATTGAAGGGATCTGAAATCACCAGCGGTCGCTTGGCGCCAATCCGTTCGGCAAAGCGCGCCGCAGCCGTGATTGTGCCGTTGCCGAATTCGAGGATGGTCGGACGAAGGATTTCAATGGGCGTGAAGGCGTTGGTCATCTCGGACTCGATCTCGTTATTTGGAAGCGCCGGCGGAGAGCCGCTCGGCATAATCGATGGCCTCGATCAGGCTGTGCTCGTTGGCGATGCCCTTGCCGGCGATGTCGAAGGCGGTGCCGTGATCGACGGAGGTGCGAATGATCGGCAGGCCCAGCGTGATGTTGACGCCAGAAAGCTCCTGCCAGCGGCCGGTGGCGGGATCGACCTGGAAGCCGAGCAGTTTGACGGGAATGTGCCCCTGGTCATGATACATCGCGACCGCCGCGTCATACTGGCCGGCCCGCAGTTTTACGAAAATGGTGTCACCAGGAACAGGGCCGACGACGTCGAGACCGTCAGAAACGGCCTTGGCAATCGTCGGCGCGGAAACGTCGATGTCCTGCCGGCCAAACAAACCGCCCTCACCGGCATGCGGGTTGAGCGCGGCGATCGCGATCTTCGGTTTTACGATGCCTAGCCGCAGAAGCGCATCATTGGTGAGATCGATCACCATGCGCAGCCGCTCCGGCGTCAGGCGCTTCGGCACATCCTCAAGCGCCACATGGGTCGAGACGTGGCTGACGCGCATGTTGCCGTGGGCGAGCAGCATCACCGAGCCGCGCACGCCAGTGAGATGCGCCAGCATCTCGGTATGACCGGGGAAATGATAGCCGGCCTTGTTGAGCGCTTCCTTGTTGAGCGGCGCCGTGACGATCGCTCCCGTGCGGCCGGCCTGCGTCAGGCGCACGCCCTGCTCGATCGCCTTGTAGGCGAAACGGCCGCCATCGGCGCTGAGCACGCCGGGCTTGATCGGGTCACCCTCAGCATCGGCCTGAAAATAGCAGAGATTGGGCCAGTCGCGATCGTTGGCGGTCACCTGCGGGATCGCGACGTCGACGCCGAGCGTCGCCTTCGCGCCATCCAGCGCCGCGCCGCTGCCGATGATCAGCAGACGCAGGTCGCCGGATGCGATCCGCTCCTTCAGGCCGACGCAGGCCTTGACGATAATCTCGGGCCCGATCCCGGCGGGATCGCCCATGGTGATGGCAAGATGACGAGAGGTCATGTCGGACTCTCCAAGTTGAGCAAATGATTGTCCCGGAGCAGATCGCGCCACAGCTCGGGCCCGCCGAATGCTCCGGATTTCGAGATAACGTCGACGCCGGCCCAGCGACCACCCTGCAACGTCGAGCGCGGCAGACCCGGCACGATGCGCCCCGTGACCTGGAGTGCTTGTGCGCCGAGGGCAAGGCATATAGCCTTCAGAGTTTCGCCGCCGGCGACAATCAGCGTTCCCGGCGGATCGAGCGCAGCAGTCAACGTCGTCAATTCATGCGCGATCCGCCGCGCCGCCTCGGAACGCGAGAGGCCGCCAGACAACGCAAATTTGACCAGAGCCAATTTATCATCCGCCAGCTTGCGCTGAACGGCTGCGCCGCCCTCGCCTTCAGCCAGCGCGAGCGTTGCGTCGCCGCAGGCTGCGAGCTGGGATGCTGTGGCCGGCTGATCGGAGCCGAACAGCCCGAGCACGGGCCGCTTCAATTCGGCGGAAGTATCAGCCCGATGGTTGCGCGCGAGTGCGCCGGCCAGACCACCGCTGCCGCACCAGAGCACAGGCCCCGGCATGCGTCGCCCCATCTCGACGACGCGATCAAGACAAAAGTCGCTTTCGGCATCGAACACCTGGACGCCACCCAGCGTCAGCGTATCGGCATCAGCCAGCCGCGCCTCGATGCCATCCTGCTTCAATTGGTCGATGAGATTATCGCCGACCCGATGCCAATCGCCCTGCTGCGTCCGCGCGAATTGTTGACCGCCGACCGTGCGGCGTCCCTGATAGTCGAACGCAGGCGCAACCACGCAGGACGCCCAATGGCCGGTGCTCAGGCACGCCCCGAGTTCGGCAGCCCAGGCGCCGCGGAGCAGACTGTCGACCTTCTTGTAGGCGATTGTTCCTTCGCGAAGCAGCGGCGCCAGCCGGGCGACGATTTCGACGCTTTCGGCTTTCGAACGCTCGCGCGTGCCGCTGTCGATCGCCAAGCTAACAGAACCGGACGCGCCGTCTGCCCAGATCACATCGAACGGTCCGCACAGGCCGACAAACTCCGCCGCGGTGTCGAGCGCGCCGGTGAGATCGTCGGCAATCATGCGGACGGTGGTCATCGTCATGCCGCTCGCGCCCCACCCTCAAGCGGCCGTTGCGAGTGCCGCGGCAGCCAGCAGTTCCTTCCGTTGAGCCGCCGGCAGGGTCTCCAGCGGCGGCCGCAGGCGCTCCCAGCCGGCGTGACCGGTGCGCTCAGCGACCAAGGCCTTCAGCGACGGCATCTGCGCGAAGCGCGAGACCAATTCGCGCGCCTTCACGATACGCGCCTGCGCTGCCTTGAGCTCCGCGTCGTCATCGCTGTCGCGGAAATGCTTGAAGACATGGGCAAGATCGCGCGCGACGAGGTTCGAGGTCGCGGTGATACAACCCGCGCCGCCCTTGCGCAGCAGCGGCAGCAGCAGTGGGTCGGCGCCGGTCAGCACAGAGAAGCCCTCAAAACGCTCGACCATCGCGGTCATGTTGGCGAAATCGCCAGAGGAGTCCTTGATGCCGACGACGGTCGACGGATAGGCCTTGCGCAACCGCTCGATCAACGCATGCGAGATCGGCTGCATCGACATCTGCGGGATGTGATAGAGCACGATCTTGAGCTTGGCATTGCCGATGCGCTGGATGATCTCGCTGTAGGCGGCATAGACGCCATCATCGCTGACGTTCTTGTAATAGAACGGCGGCAGCATCACCACGGTCTCGACGCCGACCGACAGAGCGTGACGCGTCAACGCGATTGTCTCGGTGAAGGCAACGACGCCGGTGCCGGGCAGCAGTTGGTTCGGCTTGATGCCGCCGGCGATCACGGCCTCCAGCAGCGCGGTGCGCTCGGACACCGAGAAGGAGTTCGCCTCCCCTGTGGTGCCGAGCATCGCGATGCCGTTGCAGCCTTCGTCCAGAAGGTAGCGGCAGTGCGCAAGGAAGCGCGCATGATCGGGCGCCAGCTCGGCATCGAGTGGGGTCAACGCGGCGGAGAATACACCATGTGGGTGGAGCGATGATGTCGGCAAAGCTTCCTCCGATCGTTAGATCGATGTTGTTCGGAATGCGAACATTTGTTATATTCTGCCTTGTTGGTAAAAGCAGGCTGCCGCCGCGTCAAGGGCTGTAGCTGTCATGGCAGGGCATACAGGCATGGCCAAGGTCGAAAAGAAGGCAGCAAAGCGCGCACCGGAAGCTGCGCCGAAACCTGTCGAGGCTAAAAATCCCAAGAATTATGTCGCTTCGGTCGGCAAGGCCTTTGCCGTGCTCAAGAGTTTCACCAGCGAGGCTTTCGAGCTGACGCTGAGTGAAGTTGCCGCACGCGCGGATCTCGATCGTGGCACCGCATTCCGGCTGATCAAGACCCTGATCGAACTCGGCTACCTCCAGGCAATCCCGCAGAGCCGCCGGTTCCGCCTTGGCGTCGCCTGCCTCGACCTCGGCTATACCGTGCTGTCGCACGGCTCGCTGCGCACCATCGTCGAACCATTGCTACGCGACCTCGTGCCTGAGGCCGGCGATGCCGCCTCGCTTGGCATCCTCGATGGCGGCGACGTCATCTACCTCGCGCGCGTCAGTGCCGGCCTCGATCGCTACAAGATGGATCGCAGGCCGGGCACGCGCATCCCCGCCTACAGCGCCGCGCTCGGCCACGCGATGCTCGCGCACCTTCCGCGCGAGGAGCAAATCCAGCGGCTGGAATCACGCCCGCGCGTCAAGCTGTCAGAGCGGACGCTGACCGATCTCGACGCCCTGCTGACCCGGCTGGATCAGGTGAAGAAGAAGGGCTACGCCCTCTCCGACGGCGAGAACGCCTACGGCCTTCGCACGCTGGCAACGCCAATCCTCGACGCGCAGGGTTCAGTGATCGCAGGGCTGAGCGTCACCGCGGATGCAATGCGCATGGACATGCCGACCTTTCGCGACCAGGCGCTGCCAAGGCTGACGCAACTGACGAGCAAGGTGCAGGAGCTTGCGATCAAGTCCGGCTTGTTAAGCTGATCGAATCTCCAGTCGAAGCGCGACGTTGATGATTTCTATTCCGGGACGAGCGTCGCAAGCCCGGATTCGATGATGGTGATTTCCTCACTCACCTGCGCAATGGTCTGCTTGGGGTCGACGCCGGTCACAGTGACCAGTTGCCGAAGCAGGTCCTGGCGGTGCGCCAGAATTTCTTCCAGCGCGTCGCGATCGTTCAGCCTCACATAGCCTTCGACGATCAATTCAACGGAACGGGACATAATTCTCTCAATACAAACTGTTTTCTGATCATGCGAAAATATCCCGCCAGCGCGCCGCTGCGGAAATGAAGTCGCGTCAACCTTGACAGGTAAGATTAACGACGGCGCAACGGACTGCCTAAACAACGATACGATCGAAATCGTTGGCGATCCGGACGTTCGGAAAGATGCTTGCCGCCTCGGCCAATATCTCGTCGCCCTCATAGCGGCCCGACAGATGGTTCAGCACCAATTGCTGGACATTGTTCGCCGCCGCGAACCGCGCCGCCTCTGCAGCTGTGAGATGGCCATAGTCCCGTGCCGTCGGCGCATCCCGATCCAAAAACGTGGCCTCGATCACCAGCAGATCGGCGTCCGCCACGTGTTGGGCGAGCCCTTCGGTGGTCTCGGTATCACCGATCACGACCAGCTTCTTGCCGCCGCTTGGCGATCCCAGAACATCCTCCGGATCAATCGTCCGGCCGCCGTCAATGGTGATGGCCCGCCCCGCGGCCAGTTCTCCGCGCAAGGGACCATCAGGCACGCCAAGCGCAGCGAGCCGATCAGACGAGAGATGGCGGCGGGCGGGACTTTGGAACGAGAAACCAAAACTGTCGGTGTCGCGATGGCTGACCGGAAAACAGTCGATCGTGAAATCGCCGGCGTCGGCGACCTCCCCTTCGGACAGCGGCGCGAACTGCACGGAAATCGGCGCCCTTCCCTCGCCCCAAAGGCCAGCAAGCATACGGATGACGATGTCGAGCGTGCCAGGGCCACCATGGATCGTCATGATATCGGAGGCCTGCCGCAGCCCCAATGTCGAGAACAGGCCGGGGATGCCGAGCACGTGGTCGAGATGACCATGCGTCAGCAGGATACGATCGAGTCGCCGAAAGCCGGCCCCGCTCCGCAGCAGTTGGCGCTGCGTTCCCTCCCCGCAATCGATCAGCATACGCTGGCCTGCGGCCTCCAGGAGGAGCGCTGGATGGTTGCGCTCCGCGGACGGGACGCTGGCCGAGGTGCCGAGGAATGTCAGGGCGAACATGGTCTGCACGTGAACGAGGTCGCGGGGATGATCCGGACTTATAACTACAATTGATTGCAAACGCTCGGCACCAAGCGTCCGATTTTGTAGTTTTTGGCAGGCCGCGAGCAGCCTCGACGCCAGCGTGGCACCCGTGCAAGGATTTCATCAGGAAGGCCTTGGGCACTAAAGCAGGGAGATCCCCGAGATCAGCAACAGAACGAGCACGGTCTTGCGAAAGACCGTTTCGTTGACGCGGTGAAAGGCAATCACACCGAGCATGGATCCGGCGAACAACGCCGGCAGGCTGACCGCGAGGTCGACGAAGACCTTTGACGACAGATCCTGATGTCCGACCAGCAGTGCGATTGCAAACAGCTGCATCGCGGCGATGAAGGGCTGGACCAGCCCGCGCTGCTCGCTCTTCGGTACGCCGCGCATATCGCACCAGATCGTCGGTATGGCGCCCGGCATTGCCGTCAGCCCGCCAACGAGGCCGCCGCCGAAGCCGATCAGCGCAACCCAGTGACGGCCGACTGTCTCGCCGGCCGTCACCAGCGTTGGCCGCAGCAACATATAGGCCGCATAGAGCGCTACGACCGCGCCGAAGCCGCGCCGGAGCAGATGCGTATCCGCACTCTGCAAGAGCGCGACGGCGATGGGAACGCCGATCAATCCACCGACGATCAGCAGCAGGCTTCCCTCCCAGCGAATGCTGCGCCGGAGCGCCCACAGATTGGTGGCCTGTACGCCGACGCTGCAGGCCATCATCAGTGGCACGGCTTCCAGGGGCTGGAAGACGCGCAGCAAGACTGCCCCCGCCACCGCGGAGAATGCGAAACCCGAGAGCCCCGACACGAACGCTCCGGCAAATACGGCAACGCTGAGCAGCAGCAGCGTCATGATATCAGGCATGATCCGCCCTCCACTTAATCGTAGGGAATCTGCGATACCGGCGCAGCCGTGCTCTCTGCGCAACTTGTCGCCACGCGCGGAAAAGACGCCTGCATCGCGTGCGCGTGCGACCGTTCCAGCATGACCAACCCGGCCAACTGAAGCGTCACAAGCGCAGCGGTCAACGTGATCGCGACAATGTTGACGTTACGCGTGCTCAAGGTTGGGGTGGCTGGCTGCACGCTCGCGCGCATCAGATTGGTGGGCATTTTTTGAAGTATCCTCTTCATTGCGGATTGAAATGACTTGTTTCAAAGGCGATGCTTCATGCTGCACTTCCAGCAGGTGGCGGTAGCGCCGCAATACGCGCCTCGCCTCGATTGCCCGCTGCTGATGCAGCGATGCGATCATGCGATCGACGATTCCGCGGAACGTTTCAGCCAGGCTCTGTGACGTTCTCGGCATGACGATCTCCTCTCAACCTGCGCGATAGATTGATGGGATTCACTTCCCCTCGCTGTGAGACGGTTCACACAAGGATCGAACGCAACGAACAAGAAAACGTGTGCGTGTCCTAGAGGAGCGCGCAGCAGATCGCGTCACTCAAACGAATGAGCCGCGATAACTTTCTGATGATGAAGTTACGGGCGCGCTGGCGCCCATTGCGGCACAGCTGATGCTCAGTGAACGAGCGGGTTGGAAAATCCGGCCGCGAGCTTGACGAGGTCGGCCTGACGCGAGACGCCCGTCTTGGCGAACACGCGATGCAGATGTGTCTTCACAGTCGTCTCGGCAATTCCGAGCGCAGTGGCCGTCTCCGGAACACCACCGACCTCGACGATCGACAGGAATACACGCAGCTCGGCCGGCGTCAGATCGAACGTCCGCGCAATCAGCTCGCCATAGGATTGCCCACCGAGCGAAACCTTGCGCAACAGCAGCGCGCCGACGGCATCGGACGACCGCTCACTGCTGTTACGCAGCACCGACGACAGCGGCAGGATATGCGCGACGTAGCGTTCGCCCCTCGCTGACAGCAGCGGGATCGCATGGCTACCCGCGGCAAGCGAGGCAGCATCGCCGCGGGCCGCAAAGGCCTCGCGCAGCGTCTGATTGGCCTCCGTGTTGCAGGTCATGAGTTGCCCGGCAACAGTACGAACCACGTCGTCCGCTTCAAGCAGCGCGTAGCCGCTCGCATTGGCGTGTACCAACTGACAATTGGCATTGAGCAGGAAGATCCCAGACGACAGATTGTCGAGGACATCGGCAAGCGCGGTCGCCAGCGTCAGCTTCGAGTTGATGGCGCGGTTGACGAGCAGCGCGCGGCTGGCATGCGGGACAATCAGCGACAGCCGGTGCTTCATCCCGGCGTCAACCATGCGCCTCCCCGACAACACGGTCATCATCACCGGGCAGTTCGCGTTCGACTTCTCGAGCACGACATTGGCCGCGTCGCTACAGCCCTGCGGACGCATCCATTCCTGATAGAAGCGCCCACGGCGATATTCGTCGAAATTG
>JAEWHT010000453.1 GCA_023387695.1 Pseudomonadota bacterium
GTGGATCATCGCTCTGTGTTGTTGCCTGGTCGTTGCGCATGCGCGTGCCGAGGCGGCCTTCGTGACGATTCAGGGGGACCTCAAGAGTATTGCCTGGTGGGTCCTTGCCGACTTTCATCCGTCGACGACGGAGGTTCGCGGCATCCCCGCTCGCGAGATCCGAAAGAGCTGGTGCAAGGCGACTGAATTTCGCAAAGACCTCATTCCCAGGGAGTTGCTGTTCGAGGGCGGCACGGATGCGATGGCCGCTGCAAATATGTCCTTCGCCATCGAAGGGAGCTTCGATGGTACAGGCACCACGCAGGTTGCGCTGGTCGGCGTCTTCGAGGAATGCTCGGGTCAAAAAGGCAGGTTCATTCTGATCCTGGATCAACCGGCAAACGGGAAGCCAAGTATCCGGTTCGTGAACGCCTTGCGGACCGATCGTCAATTCGGCGCCCTCCAGAAAGGAGACGACAACAGCATCGTCGCCTGGACGTGCATGGAATGCGACAATTACGCGGTCCTGAAATGGGACCGGAAGAAGCGTAAATTTGACTGGCTACAAGGGCGGGACGGGGAGTAGTCCGCGGCCGGCTGCGTCACCCTTGACGCCGCCCTCGCGCCATGGTGAGTATCCGACCCATGAGCACCGCAGCCCGTCCATCCCGTCGTTGGTGGCGCACCTCCTAAGAGGTGGCCGGTGCGATTTATTCTCCCAAAATCGTCTGAGGTCGCCAGCACAGCGCGGCGGCCTTTTCGTTTGTCCTGTGTGGCGTTCCCTCGGCAAGTTTCGTAAGAGGACCCCATGAACAGGACAGTTTTTGCTCTTCCCCCCAGAAGCGACTACGTCAGCCGCGGCGGTCTCGCGATCACGCGCGTGGCCGAACAATTCACCGGCCACGCCGACCGGCTCGACGATCTCGTCAGCCTGCTCGACCGTCGCCGCGGTGTGGTGCTGTCCTCCGGCACGACGGTGCCGGGCCGCTACGAGAGCTTTGACCTCGGCTTCTCCGATCCGCCGCTCAAGCTCGAAACCACTGGCGTCAATTTCAAGCTGGAAGCGCTCAACGAACGCGGGCAGGTGCTGATCGCCTTCCTCGCCGACGTCTTGCGCGAGCCTTGCGTGGTGATCTCCGAGAAGACCGCGTCGCGCCTTTCCGGTCATATCATCCGTGGCGACGCGCCGATCGAGGAGGACCAGCGTACACGTCGCGCCAGCGTGATGTCGCTGGTGCGAGAACTCGTCGCCAGCTTCTCCTCCAATGACGACGGTGTGCTCGGCCTGTTCGGCGCCTTCGCCTACGATCTCGTGTTCCAGATCGAGGACCTCGTGCAGAAGCGTGCGCGCGAGCAAGACCAGCGTGACATCGTGCTTTATGTCCCCGATCGCCTGCTTGTCTATGATCGCGCGACGGGACGCGGCGTCGTGCTGAGCTATGATTTCGCCTGGAAGGGCAGATCGACCGAGGGCCTGCCGCGCGAGACGGCCGATAGTCCGTATGTGAAGACCGGACGCCAGGGCTTCGCCGATCACGCGCCTGGCGAATATCAAGCGACTGTCGAGACCGCGCGCGCAGCCTTTGCCCGCGGTGATCTCTTCGAGGCCGTGCCGGGCCAGCTTTTCGCCGAGCCCTGCGAGCGTTCGCCGGCCGAAGTGTTCCAGCGCCTCTGCGTCATCAACCCGTCGCCCTATGGCGCGCTGATGAATCTCGGCGAGGGCGAATTCCTCGTGTCAGCTTCGCCGGAAATGTTCGTGCGCTCCGACGGACGCCGCGTCGAGACCTGCCCAATCTCGGGCACGATCGCGCGCGGCACCGATGCGATCGGTGACGCCGAGCAAATCCGTCAGCTCCTGAACTCGGAGAAGGACGAGTTCGAGCTCAACATGTGCACCGACGTCGATCGCAACGACAAGGCGCGCGTCTGTGTGCCCGGGACGATCAAGGTGCTGGCGCGCCGGCAGATCGAAACCTACTCAAAGCTGTTCCACACCGTCGACCACGTCGAGGGCATGCTGCGCCCCGGCTTCGACGCGCTCGATGCCTTCCTCACCCATGCCTGGGCCGTGACTGTTACCGGCGCGCCGAAGCTGTGGGCGATGCAGTTCGTCGAGGATCACGAACGCTCACCGCGGCGCTGGTATGCCGGCGCGATCGGCGCTGTGAATTTCGACGGCAGCATCAACACCGGTCTCACCATCCGCACCATCCGTATGAAGGACGGTCTCGCCGAGGTTCGCGTTGGTGCCACCTGTCTGTTTGATTCAGATGCCGCTGCGGAAGATCGCGAGTGCCAGGTGAAAGCCGCGGCCCTGTTCCAGGCGCTGCGCGGCGATCCGCCGAAGCCGCTGTCGGCCTTTGCACCCGATGCCACCGGTTCGGGCAAGCGCGTACTGCTGATCGACCACGATGACAGCTTCGTCCATATGTTGGCTGACTATTTCCGCCAGGTCGGCGCCACCGTGACCGTGGTCCGCTATGTGCATGCGCTCGACATGCTCAAGCAGAAGAGGTGGGACTTGCTGGTGCTATCGCCCGGCCCGGGCCGGCCCGAGGATTTCGGGATCAAGACGACGATCGACGCGGCGCTGGAAAACAAGCTGCCGGTGTTCGGCGTCTGTCTCGGCGTTCAGGCGATCGGCGAATATTTCGGGGGCGAGCTCGGCCAGCTCACGCATCCCGCGCACGGAAGGCCCTCACGGGTGCAAGTGCGCGGCGGGCGCTTGATGCGCAATCTGCCGAACGAGATCGTGATCGGCCGCTATCACTCGCTCTTCGTCGAGCGTGAGAGTATGCCTGATGTGCTCAACGTCACCGCCAGCACCGAGGACGGCGTCGCCATGGCGCTGGAGCACAAGACCCTGCCGGTCGCCGGCGTGCAATTCCATCCGGAATCGCTGATGTCGCTCGGCAACGAGGTGGGCTTGAAGATTGTCGAGAACGCGTTCCGGCTGGATGCGCCGGTCAATTGAGAGGCACCAATGACATTTGACCACGATTTGAAGGCAAGCGTCCGCACCATCGTCGACTACCCCAAGCCGGGGATCATGTTCCGCGACATAACGACCTTGCTC
>JAEWHT010000455.1 GCA_023387695.1 Pseudomonadota bacterium
GGCGCCTCGTTGCTGCTTACAACAACACACCGCGCAAGTGCCTTGACTTCAGGACCCCGGCAGAGGCCTTCTCCCAAGTGTTGCACTTCGAATGTGAATCCACCTCCCCGCCTTCGCGGGGACGACACCGATATTGGAATCGGCTAATCTCCACCCATGGACAGCTCCGCCCGCAACATCGCCCTCGTGCCGCCCCCCGATCGTCGCCAGTCAGAGACGGCGCTGGCGATCGCGCGCGGTACGGCACGGCTGTTACGTTCGCTTGGCTTTTCCTGCGTCAGCGAATTGCCGCTGCCGTCGGGCCGGCGTGCTGATCTGGTGGCGCTGAACGAGCGCGGCGAGATCTGGATCGTCGAGATCAAATCGTCGATCGAGGATCTGCGCGCCGATCAGAAATGGCCCGAATACCGCGCCCATTGTGATCGGTTGTTCTTCGCCTTCACGCAGGATTTGCCCTGCGAGATTTTTCCTGAAGGCACCGGCCTGATCGTCGCGGATGCCTATGGTGCGCACATGCATTGCGAGGCGCCAGAGCACAAGATGGCCGCGGCCACGCGCAAGCAGATGACGGTGCGGTTTGGAATGGCGGCCGCGTTGCGCATCAACCGCCTGGTCGATCCGCAGGGGCACGCGGAGTTTTGGGAGTAGCGCTGTCTCGTGTCCCGGACGCGCTGCAGCGTGAAACGCTGCTGCGCAGAGCCGGGACCCAGAAGGCTGTACGGTTCGCTGATGGATGGGCCCCGGCTCTGCAGCGCACCGCTGAAGAAGCGCTGCGCTGCGTCCGGGGCACGCGAATTCTGAAAACTTACCTTGGCGCGCGCTTCGCGAGAATCCGCTGCAAGGTACGGCGGTGCATATTCAGCCTCCGCGCCGTCTCCGAGACGTTGCGGTTGCACATTTCATAGATGCGCTGGATGTGTTCCCAGCGGACGCGGTCGGCCGACATCGGGTTCGCCGGCAACTCGGACTTGTCGGCGCTGGTCGAGAGCAGCGCGGCGACGACATCGTCGGCATCCGCGGGCTTCGAAAGATAATCGATCGCGCCCATCTTCACCGCGGTCACGGCGGTGGCGATATTGCCATAGCCGGTGAGCACGATGGCGCGAGCCTCAGGGCGCTTCTTCTTCAGCGCGGAGACGACGTCGAGACCGTTGCCGTCACCGAGGCGAAGATCAACGACGGCGAAAGCCGGTGCAGACTTGCCGATCTGTGCAAGACCATCCGAGACCGTGTCACATGACGTCACCGCAAAGCCGCGTGTTTCCATGGCGCGCGACAGGCGCTCCAGGAACGGCTTGTCGTCCTCCACGATGAGAAGCGAGCGGTCGGTCTGTTCATTCAGTTCGGCGATGGCGTTCAAGGTTTTGTCCTCTCTCCTGCACATCTACATATGGCGTCGCAATCAGGCGGTGCCAAGGCCGCAAATAGTCGATCTGGCCCCACATGCGACGCAAGGTCGCGGCCTATCCTATTGTTTCCTCTAGGCTCTCGATAGTCTCAAAACGCTCGCGCGGCCACGCGATCTGTACCACTGCACCATGTTCCGGAAAGGTCCGATTGGTAAACGAGACCTTCGCACCCGTGCGTTCGAGCAGCGTGCGTGCGATGAACACGCCAAGCCCCAAGCCGCCGCCGGCATCCTGGGTGCGTCGCCGCGACAGATAGGGCTCGCCGATCCGGTTCATGAGATCGGGCGGAATGCCCGGGCCGTCATCGGAGATCACGATCTCGATGGTGTCGTTGTTCCACCACGCATTGACCTCGACCGTGCCGTTCGCGAAATCGACGGCATTCTCGATGATGTTGCCGACGCCGTAGAGCACCGCCGGATTGCGTGATCCGACCGGCTCGGCTGTCGCGGTGACCGCGATCCGCACCTTGATGTCGACGCCGAAGTCGCGGTGCGGCGCCACCACTTCCTCGATCAGCTCGGACAGTTTCATGCGGTCGAACGGCGCGCCGGACGAAGAGAGCTGGGTGATCTTGCTCAGGATATCTCGGCACCGCTGGGTCTGTTCGCGCAGCGTCTTCAGGTCTGCGGCGAAGACCGGGTCCTTCACGGTCTTCTCCAGCTCGCGCGAGATCAGGAAGATCGTCGCGAGCGGCGTGCCGAGCTCGTGCGCGGCGGCGGCGGCGAGGCCGTCGATCTGGGTTAGATGCTGCTCGTGCGTCAGCACCAGCTCGGTGGCGGCAAGTGCATCGGCGAGTTTGCGCGCCTCCTCGGTTACCTGGAACGAGTAGAGGCTGGTGACGCCGATCGCGAGCACGATCGAAAGCCAGACACCGACGAGATAGATCGGCGGCAGCACCACGGGATCTTCGGAGTCCCATGGCAGCGGGAAATGAACGAAGAACAGGATCGAGGCACAGGCCACCGCCAGGATGCCGAGGCCGAAAGTCAGCCGGGCCGGTAGCGCGGTTGCCGAAATCAGGACGGGTGCAAGGAACAGGAACGAGAACGGGTTCTGCAATCCGCCGGTGAAGAACAGCAGCCCGGCGAGTTCCACGATGTTCAGCGCCAGCAGCGCGGCTGCATGGATCGGCTCCAGTCGTCGCATCGGATTGATCGCGGTCTGGAGCACCAGATTGAGCATCGCCGACAGGCCGATGATGCTGACACAGGGGATGACCGCGACGTCGAACTCGAGCCCCTGCGCCACGACGAAGATCGCCGCGAGTTGGCCCAGCACCGCGAGCCAGCGCAGCCGCAGGATGGTGTCCAGACGGATGTGTCGTTGCGACGGGCGGAAGTCGGAAGCAGTGGTCTCGGTCATTACAGTCAATCTAGCGGTGCGCGTGCCCGATCACAAACACGCCGGTCCCTGCGTCAGTCTGGTTACGAGCCATTTTCATCAAGTCAATCAAGCCTTGGGTCAACCAAGCCTTGAGGTCAAAGCAAGCCTTGCGCTCCACCGCGCAATGGCGGAATAACGCTCCTAGCATGACCGGGAATGACAATGCTTCAAGTCGGCCGACTGTCGCGGACAGTACTTTGTCTGCGGCGATCGAGGTCGATCGCCTGGTCAAGGTCTACAAGCAGACCCGCGCGGTGGATGGCATCTCCTTCACGCTGCCCCGCGGCAGCATCACCGGGTTGCTCGGTGGCAATGGCGCCGGCAAGACCACCACGATCGCGATGATCATGGGACTGGTGCTGCCGACCTCCGGCCGCGTCCGCGTGCTCGGGCACCGGATGCCCGAAGAGAGCGCGGAGGTGCTGGGGCGGATGAATTTCGAAAGCCCCTATGTCGACATGCCCATGCGGCTGACGGTGCGGCAGAATCTCACCATTTTCGGCAAGCTCTATGCGGTGAGGCATCTCGCCGACCGCATCGCCAAACTGGCCGACGACCTCGATCTCAACGATTTCATCGACCGCGCCAACGGAAAACTCTCCGCCGGTCAGAAGACCCGTGTCGCGCTGGCGAAGGCGCTGATCAACGAGCCCGAGCTGCTGCTGCTGGACGAGCCGACCGCATCGCTCGACCCGGATACGGCCGACTGGGTGCGGGCGCACCTGGAGCGCTACCGCAAGGACAACAACGCCACCATTCTGCTGGCGTCGCACAACATGCTCGAGGTCGAGCGGCTCTGCGACCGCGTCATCATCATGAAGCGCGGCCGCGTCGAGGACGACGACACGCCGGACGCGATCATGGCCCGCTACAATCGCACCACGCTGGAAGAGGTGTTTTTGGACGTCGCGCGCGGGCGGGTGAACGGTGCGAAGGAGGGGGTGTGATGACCGAACTCTCCCTCCACCGCGGCATCGCCGTCCACCGCATCGGCGCGATGATCCTGCGCTACTGGTATCTGCTGATGTCGTCCTGGCCGCGGCTGCTGGAGCTGCTGTACTGGCCGGCGCTTCAGGTCATCACCTGGGGCTTCATCCAATATTACATCGCGCAGAACGCCAATTTCTTTGCGCGCGCCGGCGGCACGCTGATCGGTGCCGTCATCCTCTGGGACATCCTGTTCCGTGGTCAGCTCGGGTTCTCCATCTCCTTCCTGGAGGAGATGTGGGCGCGCAACCTCGGCAACCTCATGATGAGTCCGCTGAAGCCGATCGAGTTTTTGCTGTCCTTGACGGTGATGAGCCTGATCCGGCTTGCGATCGGCGTCATCCCGATGACGCTGCTGGCGCTGATCTTCTTTCACTTCAATATCTACAGCCTCGGCCTGCCGCTGATCGCCTTCTTCTGCAATCTGATCTTCACCAGTTGGTCGGTCGGCATCTTCGTTTCGGGTCTGGTGCTGCGGAACGGACTTGGCGCCGAGAGCATCGTCTGGACCTTGATGTTCGCGATCATGCCGCTTGCCTGCATTTATTATCCGGTCAGCGTCTTGCCGCACTGGCTGCAATATATCGCCTGGTTGCTGCCGCCGACCTACGTGTTCGAGGGGATGCGCGCGCTCCTGATCGAGAACACCTTCCGGACCGATTTGATGCTGGAAGCGTTAGCCATCAACGCAGTGCTCTTGGTGGCTTCTTTTGGGGCATTTCTTGCCCTTTTGCGCAGCGCCAAGACCCACGGCTCGCTGCTCTCGGGTGGCGAATAACGTCACTTTCTCGTGGATTCAGACTGGTTTGTCTGTTGTGGCCACGTAGATGTACGGAACCATGCATTGACGCAATATTACGCATTCGGCAGTATGCTGCGATGCGAAGGGGATTTTGATCATGCCGATTGGTGAGTTTGGCGGCGTACCGCTCCAGGCGAATGAAGGCAGCCCGGTCCTGACCACGCCGATGTACTGGATGTACGAGATGGCGCACGCCTCTCTCAATCCGGCACGCGCCGTGACCGATGCGACCAAGCTTCTGTTTCAGAATCCACTGAACCCCTGGGCGCGTACCGAAGTCGGCAAGTCGGTCGCTGCGGCCTGCGAATTGTTCGAGCGCACCACGCGCCGTTACGGCAAGCCGGAATGGGGTCTCAACGACACCGAGGTCAACGGCATCCGCGTCCCCGTCGAGGTCCGCCCGGTCTGGGAAAAGCCGTTCTGCAGGCTGCTCTACTTCGATCGCAAGTTCACCCGTCCGCTGCGCAGCCCGCAGCCGCGCGTGCTGATCGTGGCGCCGATGTCCGGCCATTATGCGACGCTGCTCCGCGGTACGGTCGAGGCCTTCCTGCCGGCGCATGAGGTCTACATCACCGATTGGGCCGATGCCCGCATGGTGCCCTTGAGCGAAGGCCGCTTCGATCTCGACGATTACATCGACTACGTCATCGAGATGCTGCACGTTCTCGGCGGCAACACCCATGTGCTGGCGGTTTGCCAGCCGTCGGTCCCCGTCGTTGCCGCTGTCTCGGTCATGGAAGCGCGTCGCGATCCCTTCGTGCCGACCTCGATGACGCTGATGGGTGGGCCGATCGATACCCGCCGCAATCCGACCGGCGTGAACCAACTCGCGCAGGAGCGCGGCATCGACTGGTTCCGCAACACCGTGATCACTAAGGTGCCGTTCCCGCATCCGGGTATGATGCGCGACGTCTATCCGGGCTTCCTGCAGCTCAACGGGTTCATCAGCATGAACCTCGACCGGCACATGGACGCTCACAAGCGCCTGTTCGCCAATCTGGTGAAGGGCGACGGCGACCTCGTCGACAAGCATCGCGATTTCTATGACGAATATCTCGCGGTGATGGATCTGTCGGCCGAGTATTATCTGCAGACGGTCGACACCGTGTTCGTGAAGCATTCGCTGCCGAAGGGTGAGATGATGCATCGTGGAACCCTCGTCGATCCCTCCAAGGTCACGCGCGTTGCGCTGATGACGGTCGAAGGCGAGAACGACGACATCTCCGGCATCGGTCAGACCGAAGCAACGCACGGACTTTGCAGCGCGATTCCGGATCATCGTCGCGTTCATTACGTCCAGAAGGGCGTTGGGCATTACGGCGTGTTCAACGGTTCGCGCTTCAAGTCGGAAATCGTGCCGCGCATCCATGACTTCATGGTCTCGGCTGCGAATCCGAGCTCGTTGCAGGCGCTTGCCGCGGAATAAACATAGCGTTTTCAAGCGAAGTGGCGTCCGGTTCGCGTAAAGAAAACGCGTCAAAAGAAGAAGCTAAAGCCGTTCCGATGACATCGGAACGGCTTTAGAATTTCGGCTTTCCCGTCAAGAATTCAGGCCCTGCCGGAGGCTTCGGGAGGGCCTGGTTCCCGCCAGATTCGAGGTATTTAGGTAGCCTTCTAGGAGTGAGTCCTACCTCACCCCTTGGGGGTGTCGCATGCGTCCAACGGGGGCGAAAAAAGCCGGTTCCAACCCCAGTCTGTAGGGTCTCCCGGACGCCAGACCCCTGTATATTGGGCAAATGATTTGTTTTTGCGCCGAGCGCTTTCCGTGGCGGCGGTTATGGCAGAATCCGGGCGATCTCCTGCTCCCCGGACTGACAGACATGGCCACTCGCGCACTCCTCTATCGTCGGCCTCACGAACCGAAGACCCTTTTGATCTCCCACGGGTCGCAATTCTTTGCGATTCGGCTGCGCAGGCACCGCCGAGCGCGTCGCTACACGCTGCGAATACATCCGAGCGATCGCGAAGCCATCCTCACCATGCCGCCGCGCGGCACGTTGGCCGAAGCCAAGGACTTCGCGCAGCGTCACGGTGCGTGGATCGCGGCACGTCTTGGTCGTTTGCCGAAGGCCGCACCGTTCCAGCCTGGCACAGTGATACCGCTCCGCGGTGTTCCCCATCGCATCGTGCATCGCGCGGGCGAGCGCGGCACGGTGTGGACCGAGACGCGCGACAGCGGTGAACGCATTCTCTGCGTCGCCGGTGGCGTCGAGCACGCCGACCGCCGCGTCAGCGACTTCCTCAAGCGCGAGGCCCGCAAGGATCTGCAGCGTTCGTCGGAGACCCATGCCGCCGAGCTCGGCGTCAAGGTGAAGCGGCTCTCTATCCGCGATCAGTCCAGCCGCTGGGGCTCCTGCACCTCGGCGGGCTCGCTGTCGTTCTCCTGGCGCCTGATCCTCGCGCCGCCCTTCGTGCTCGACTATCTCGCCGCGCACGAGGTCGCCCATCTCGTCGAGATGAACCACTCGGCCCGCTTCTGGCGCGTCTGCGGCAAGATCTGTCCGTCGATGGAGCGCGCCAAGAAGTGGCTCGACACCTACGGCAACGACCTGCACCGGTACGGGGTCGAGGATTAGGCAACTACTCGCTGTCGTCGCCCGGCGTGACCGGGCGACCCAGTATTCCAGAGACAGTTGTCGCTAGACCGTGAGGTCTCGGCGTACTGGATTGCCCGCTTTCGCGGGCAATGACAGCGGAGAGAGCGCACATTGCGCCACTGTCGTCGATCTACCCGCGATATCAATGACCTCGCGAATCCCACCGCGCTTCACGCCGCAATGCACAGGCTACTGTGCATGGGGTTGTTTTCGCGTTTTGCTTTGGAGTTCTATCGATTCCCGCCGAACAGCCGGTCCATCAGCCAGCCATCAAGCCCTGCGGCTGCTTCCGGCCGCGCGTTGACGTTGGTACGCGTCGGCGGTGGCGCGCGATAGCCGCCGTTGGTGACCTGCGCTGAAGCAGGGGGATATGCCGGCGCAGGGCCAGGCGCTGGTGCTGCGGCTTGCGTCGGCGGCGATATCTGCGATGAGATCTGCGCGAGGTTCGCCGGCCCCCAACTGGTTTGCAGGCTCGGAAGGGCTGCAACCTGCACACCTTCGTGGGCCGCGCGCATGAAGCGGGTCCAGACTTCCACCGGCAGGCCGCCGCCGGTTGCCTTCTTGGTCGGCGAATTATCGTCGTTGCCGAGCCAGACGCCGGTGACGAGGTTCGAGGTGTAGCCGATAAACCAGGCGTCGCGATAATCCTGGCTGGTGCCAGTCTTGCCGGCCGCCTGCCAACCCGGGATCTCGGCCTTCTTCGCCGTGCCCGATATCAGCGTCTCGCGCATCATCGTGTTCATCATGCCGACGTAGCGCGGATCGATCACCTGGTTATGTTCGTCGGCAGGCCGCATGTAGAGCAGCTTGCCGTCGAGCGTCTTGATCCGCGTCACTACGTGCGGCGTGGCTGCGAAGCCGCCATTGGCGAACGGCGCATAGGCGCCGACCATCTCGACCACGGAGACTTCCGAGGTGCCGAGTGCGATCGAAGCGTTGGGCTCAAGCTTGGAGGAGATGCCGAGCCGGTGCGCAGTGCGCACCACGTTCTTCGGTCCGACCTCGAGGCCAAGACGGATGGCGACGGTGTTGAGCGAGTTGGCCAGCGCCTGAGTCAGCGTTACCGGGCCGAAATATTGATGCGTGTAGTTCTCGGGCTTCCAGCCCTTGACCTCGATCGGCGCATCCTGGCGGATCGTGTCGGGCGTCAGCCCTTGCTCCATCGCCGTCAGATAGACGAATGGCTTGAACGAGGAGCCCGGCTGGCGCTTGGCGGTGACCGCGCGGTTGTACTGGCTCTCGGAATAGTTCCGCCCACCCACCATGGCGCGCACGGCGCCGTCGGGTGTCATCGCCACCAGCGCGCCCTGGCTGACATCGAACTTCACGCTCTTGGCCGCGAGCTCGTCGATGATTGCGGCTTCCGCCACGGCCTGGAGCTTCGGATCGATCGTGGTCTCGACCTTGATGCTGTCGTCGATCTGGCCGACGAGATCGTCCAGCACCTCGCCGATCCAGTCGGCCACGTAGTTCACAGTGCCGGCACCGACCGGCTTCACATTGTAGGAGGGATGGCCGATCGAGGCCTGGGCCTGCGCCTCGGTGATGAAGCTGGCGTCCGCCATCGCCGCGAGCACGACCCTCGCGCGCGCTTCCGCGCCTTCCGGGTTGCGGTTCGGCGCGAGCCGCGAGGGTGATTTGACGAGGCCCGCCAGCATCGCGGCTTCCGCGATCGTCACGTTCTTCGCCGGCTTGCCGAAATATTTCTGTGCGGCAGCTTCGACGCCGTAGGCGCCGGAGCCGAAATAGACGCGGTTGAGATAGAGCTCCAGGATCTCGTTCTTGGAATGCTTGCGCTCGAGCCAGATCGCGAGCTCCGCCTCTTGCAGCTTGCGCGCCATGGTGCGTTCCTGCGTCAGGAACAGGTTTTTCGCGAGCTGCTGCGTCAGCGTCGAGCCGCCCTGCGACACGCCGCGATGGAGCAAATTGGTGACGAGCGCGCGCAGGATGCCGACGGGGTCGATACCGAAATGTGAATAGAAGCGGCGGTCTTCAATGGCGATGAAGGCCTTGGGTAGATAGGGCGGCAAATCCTTCAGCGCGACATTGGCGCCGGCCATCTCGCCGCGTTGCGCCAGCAAGGTGCCGTCGATGCCGACGATCTGGATCGTCGGCGGACGCTTGGGAATCTCCAGCGACTGGATCGGCGGCAGATGGGCGCCGACCCAGATCACGACGCCGATCACGGCGATCACGCCCCAAAGGCCCAGCACGGCGCCCCAATAGACGAGGCGGCCGAGGCCGGCGCTGATGGATGATCTCGATTTGCGCTTGGTGCCGTTGCTCTTGGCCTGTGCCTTGCGCTCGCGCGGCGGCTCCTCGTCGGCAGGCTCGCTTTTGCGCTTGGCGGAGGATTTTTTCGGCTTGTCGTCGCCGCCGCCGGGAACGCGGTCAGCCGCCGTCAGGCGCAGATCGGCGAGCGCCGCGGGCAAGCCGAACAACGGCTCCTTCCGCCCACCCTTTTTCTTTGCCGACCCCATACGCAAAACGCCCGGTCACCCCGCCCCGCCGCACGCTAGCGGTCGCTGTTTAAGGCCCGGTTACCCCGAAGTTAACGCGTGATTAGGAGGTACGGCATTCGCTTCCCGCAGTTCCGCTTGTTTGGCGCCGGCGCTAGGATCGCAGGCAGTACAAGAGGGAACACCATGGGCCACATCGATCCGACCAAGGACATCTTCGCGCAATTCCGGGAGAATGACCGCCCCGGCCCGATCCACATGCTCAACCTGGTGCGCCTGCGCAAGGAGGCGGCCTATCCCGATGGCCGCAAGGCGAGCGGCGCGGAAGCCTACGCGGCCTATGGTCGGGAGAGCGGCCCGGTGTTCGAACGGCTCGGCGGCCGCATCGTCTGGCAAGGCAGGTTCGAGCTGATGCTGATCGGCCCGCAGGAGGAACGCTGGGACCACTGCTTCATCGCCGAATACCCGAGCGTCTCAGCCTTCGTGGAGATGATCCGCGATCCCGTCTATCGCGAAGCGGTGAAGCACCGCCAGGCCGCGGTGGAGGATTCGCGCCTGATCCGGCACGCCGTGCTGCCGGTGGGGAAGAATTTTGGAGAGATACCGGCGTAGGTACTCCCCAAACAAAATCGGCGGCCCGCAGGCCGCCGATTGCGTTTCAGAGGTCTTCGACTAACCCGCCGGGCCGTCCTCGAGGATCGGGCCGAACAGCTCCCAACGCTCGCCGTTGAACTTCATCATCTGAAGCTGCTTGTTGACGCGGTAGTCGGTCGGCGAAGTATTGGCCTTGATGCCGGGAAGCGCGGTGTCCCAGGCGAAGTCTTTCAGCGAGGTTGCTTGCTTCATGACGTTCTCGCGCGTGAGATCGTCTCCGCACTGCTTCAGCACATACGCCAGCAACTGCGCCGTGGCGTAGCCATAGGTGTTGAAGTTCGAGTCCTTGTCGCCATCGGGATAGTACTTGGCCATGAAGTCGAAATACTTCTTCAGGCCGGCGTCGTCCTTCCAGGTCGGATCAAGCGGCTCCTTGCCGTAGTTGACGCTGATCAGTCCCTTGGCGGCCTCGAAGCCTGCCGGCTTCAGCACCGCGCCGACCGAGGTGGCGTTGATGTCGACGATCTGCGTCGGGTGCCAGTCCATCTCGGCGATCTTCTTGATCGCCTGTGCTGCCTGCTTCGGCGTCGTCGCGCTGAAGAACAGGTCGGCACCGGCGTCCTTGATCTTGAGGATCTGCGAATCGACGGTGGGATCGGAGACCTCGTAGGACGCTTCGGTCACGATCATCTTGGCGGCTTTGTCACCGAGGCCGGCCTTGAGGCCGTTCAGATAGTCCTTGCCGAGGTCGTCGTTCTGATAGAGCACGCCGACCTTGGCGTTCGGATGCTCCTTCAGAATGTACTGACCGTAGATGCGGCCTTCGACGAAGTAATTCGGGTTGAAGCCCATGGTCCAGGGGAAGTTCTTCGGATCGGTGAACCGCGAGGCACCGGTCGCCGCGAACAGTTGCGGCACCTTCTTGGAATTGAGATATTTCTGCACGGCCGCGTTCACCGGCGTGCCGATGATCTGGAAGGTCAGCAGCACCTCGTCGCTTTCGACGAGCTTGCGAATTTGCTCCACGGCCTTCGGCGGCGAATAGGCGTCGTCATATTGGATCAGGTTGATCTTGCGGCCGTTGATGCCGCCCTGCTCATTGATCATCTTGAAATAGGCGGCCTGGGTCTTGCCGATCGACGAATAGGCCGACGCCGGTCCCGAGAACGGCATGGTCTGTCCGATCTTGATCTCGGTGTCGCTGGCGCCCGGATCATATTTCTTCTGGGCATTGGCCGCAGAGACCGACAGCGCCAAGGTCAGCGCCGTTGCCGTGGCCAGATGCAGAATCCCATTCCTCATTCGCAATTCCCTCGATGTGTTATTGGCGGATGGTCTGCCGGGCACACTGCTGCGCACCCGACGCCATCGCTGGGCGCGAGTGTGAAGGAACCATTGTTGCAACGCAAGGTGGGGTGGCGCTGGCAGTTCGTAGGGTGGGTCACGTTAAGCTTAACCCACCCCACGAAATCGCTCGCGAGACTAGCCCGAGGGACCCGAGTCCTCGATGATCGGTCCAAACAGCTCCCAGCGCTCGCCGTTGAACTTCATCATCTGCATCTGCTTGTTGACGCGGTAGTCGTTCGGCCCGGTGTTGATCTTGATGCCGGGTAGGGCGAAGCTCGGGGTGAAGTCCTTGATGTTGGCGACCTGCTTCATCACGTTCTCACGCGACAGGTCGTCGCCGCATTGCTTCAGCACCTGCGTCAGCAACTCGGCCACCGAGTAGCCGTAGGTGTTGACGGTGTTGAGCTTGTCACCTTCCGGGAAATACTTGTCCATGAAGGCGAAAAAGGCCTTCACGCCGGGATCGTCCTTCCATTGAGGATCGCCGGGCTCCTTGCCGTACTGCGTCGAGATGATGCCCTTGGATATGTCGAGACCGGCGGGCTTCAACGTCGCCGAGATCGGGCTCGCATTGATGTCGACGATGTGTACCGGCGTCCAGCCGAGCTCGGCGACTTTCTTGATCGCCTGTGCCGCGAACTTCGGTGTCGAGGCGTCGTAGAAAAGATCGGCACCCGTCGACTTCAGCTTGACCACTTGCGAGTCCACCGTCGGATCGGTGAGCTCGTACGATACTTCGCCGACGATCATGCTGGCGGCCTTGTCGCCGAGCCCGCTCTTGAGGCCCGCGAGATAATCGCGGCCCATGTCGTCGTTCTGGTAGAGCACACCGATCTTGGCGTTCGGATGTTCCTTGAGAATGTATTTCGCGTAGATCCGCCCTTCGGAGATGTAGTTGGGATTATAGGCGATGGTCCAGGGATAGTTCTGCGGATCGTTGAAGCGCGAGGCACCGGTGGAAGCCAGGAGCTGCGGGACCTTCCTGCCGTTGAGATATTTTTGTACTGCGGCGTTGCTGGCCGTGCCGATGATCTGGAACGTGAACAGCACCTCGTCGCCTTCGACGAGCTTGCGCACCTGCTCGACGGTCTTCGGCGGCGAAGCGGCATCGTCATACTGAATCAGGTTGATCTTGCGGCCGTTGATGCCACCCTGATCGTTGATCATCTTGAAGTAAGCGGCCTGGGTCTTGCCGATATTGGCGTAGACGGAATAGGGGCCGGAGAACGGCACGGTCTGGCCGATCTTGATTTCGGTGTCGCTCGCACCGGTGTCGTATTTCTTCTGGGCGAGGGCTTGGTTGGCGGAGAACGCGAAGGCGAGCGCCGCCGTGGCAGCTAGGTATGCTCTGCGAGTCTTCATGTTGGTTTGTTCCTCCTGACGGAATATTTCCGGTCGACGGTCTTTTTCCCGTTGGTTGCAACGGTCGCCATCGCTGCCGAAGAGTGTGGAGGAAGGGCAGGCCGCGCGCAAGGATCGCGACGCTGCGCTGTAACGTCTCGGGCTGGCGTCTTACGCCAGGAATAATGCCGCGAGCGCGATCACGGCCGGCAGCGCCTGCACGATCAGAATGCGCGTGCTGACGGTCGCCGCGCC
This sequence comes from Pseudomonadota bacterium, assembly GCA_023387695.1. Lineage (GTDB taxonomy): Bacteria > Pseudomonadota > Alphaproteobacteria > Rhizobiales > Xanthobacteraceae > Bradyrhizobium. Next base: position 13,178 of record JAEWHT010000455.1, read on the forward strand.
ATAGGCGCCGGCCACGATCACGCAGAGCAGGAAGAATACCTTGATCTGGAACGCGAAGGCCGGGTTGCCGTGGACGAGACCCCAGATCAGGCCGGCGACGAGGAAACCGTTATAGAGCCCCTGATTGGCGGCGAGCACCTTCGTGATCTCGGCTTTCTCCGGCGTGTTGCGGAAGGTCTTCAAGCCGAGCGGCTTGTCCCAAAGGAACATCTCCAGGATCAGAAAGTAAGCGTGCAGTGCGGCGACCAGCGCCACCAGGATATTCGCGACCAGGTTCAAGTTGAGCTCCCCCAAAAGCATCAGCTTTCGGGTGGACGTTAGCATGGCCGGCGTGGCAAGTGCGATGGTGTGTTTCGATGCCATGGTGCCGCAATGCCCGCGCGATCAAGCAAGATTCCCGAGCGCTTCGGTCTCGATCGGTTAAAGACGCCGATCGGGATGGCGTTGCTCGTTACCGATCGCGATGGCGCGTTGTGCGCGTTCGACTGGGATGACTACGAGCCCCGCATGCGCGAGTTGCTGCGCCTCCAACATGGCGCGGTGGATCTGGTTGATCAGTCCGCACCGACAGCGATGAAGACCGCGCTATCGGCCTACTTCGAGGGGGATCTCGGTCAGCTCTTGCGCGTCGAATGGCGCGTCGCCGGCACGCCGTTTCAGCAGAAGGTCTGGACTGCGCTCGCGAAAATCCCGGCCGGTACTACGATGAGCTATGGCGCGCTGGCTACGAAGATCCAGATGCCGAAGGCCATTCGCGCCGTCGGCCACGCCAACGGCTCCAACCCGATCAGCGTGGTGCTGCCGTGTCATCGCCTGATCGGCGCCGATGGCTCGCTGGTGAAATATGGCGGCGGCCTTGAGCGCAAACGCTGGCTGCTGCGGCATGAGGGTGTGGACGTCTGACGCTCCACTCACGCCGCTGGCTGAACAGCCTTGTCGCCGGCCATCACATGGGTCAACGCGCTCTTGATCGCGGCTTGGCGGGTCGGGGCGTTGATCTGTGCGCCGAGCAAGTCGGTGACGTAGAACACGTCGCGCGCGCGCTCGCCGAAGGTCGCGACATGGGCCGAGGCGATGTTGAGGTTGAGCTTGGAGATCGCGGTGGTCAGCTCGTAGAGCAGGCCGGGGCGGTCGAGGCCGGAAACCTCGATCACGGTGTAGCGGTCGGACCACTGGTTGTTGATGGTCACTTCCGGCTCGATTACGAAGGGCCGCGCCTTGCTCCGCACGGTGCGCCGCGCCACCACCTCGGGCAAGCGTAGCTTGCCTTCCAGCACGTCCTCGATCATCTCGCCGATGCGGGTGGCGCGCCGGCCCTCGTCCTCGTCGCGGTCGTATTCCCGCGAGATCGAGATCGTATCTAGCGCGCGACCATCGGTCGTGGTGTAGATCTGCGCGTCGACGATGTTGGCGCCGGCTGACGCACAAGCGCCCGCGATGATCGACAGCAACCAGGGATGGTCCTGAGCGAATATCGTCAGCTCGGTGACGCCGCGCACCTCGTCGAAGCCGACATTGATCGCCAGCTTGTGGCCGGCCTGTTCGCTGGAGCGCACGAAGCGGGCGTGGCGAATCTTGCGCGGCAGTTCGACCTTGAGCCAGTAAGCCGGATAATGCCGGCCGATATAGGCATCGAGCTCGTCGGCCGGCCATTCGGCGAAAGCGTGCCGGAATTCGGCATAGGCGGCCGTGAGGCGCTTGCCGCGGTCGACCTCCGAGAAGCCGCCGGTCAGCACCGGCTCGGTCTCGTAGTACAGCGAGCGCAATAGCTGCGCCTTCCAGCCGTTCCACACGCCGGGACCGACGCCGCGGATGTCGGCGGTGGTCAGGATCGTCAGCAGCTTCATCTGCTCGACGGACTGCACAACGGCAGCGAAATTCTCGATGGTCTTGCGGTCGGAGAGGTCGCGCGACTGCGCGACCGTGGACATTGTCAGATGCTCCTCGATCAGCCAGGCAACGAGCTCGGTATCGGCCGCGCTGAAGCCGAGCCGCGGGCACAGCCGCCGCGCCACCTTGGCGCCGGCGATCGAATGATCCTCGGGCCGGCCCTTGGCGATGTCGTGTAGCAGCGTCGTGATGTAGATCACCGCGCGATGCTCGGGGCGAATTTTGCGCATCAGGTCGCTGGCAAGCGTGAACTCATCGAGGCCGCCGCGCTCGATATCCTGGAGGAATCCGACGCAGCGGATCAGATGCTCGTCGACGGTGTAGTGATGATACATGTTGAACTGCATCATCGAGACGATCTTGCCGAAGGCGCGGATGAAATGACCGAGCACGCCGGTCTCGTTCATCCGTCGCAGCACGATCTCGGCATTGTCAGAGGTCAGGATCTCCATGAACAGACGATTGGCTTCGGGATTCTCGCGCATCTGCGCGTTGATCAGCCCGAGCGAACGCGTCACGTCGCGCATCGCGTCCGGATGGAAGGCGAGGTTGTTCTTCTGCGCCAGGCGGAAAATGCGGATCAGATTGACGGGGTCGTGCTTGAACACGTCGGGCGCGGCGACGTTGATGCGATTGTTGTCGACGATGAAGTCGTCGCTTTCAGGCACGCGCCGCTTCGTTTGCGTCGGGCGCAGCCGCGCCATCATCCGGCTCAACACCGGTGCGGGCTTGGCCTGCTGGTCCTCGAGCTTGGCGCAGAGGATGGCGGTGAGGTTGCCGACTTCCTTGGCGACCAGGAAGTAGTGCTTCATGAAGCGTTCGACGTCCTGCATGCCGGGATGCGAGGTGTAACCGAGCCTGACGGCGATCTCGCGCTGAAGGTCGAACGACAGCCGCTCTTCGGGTCGACCGGAATAGAAATGCAGATTGCAGCGCACGGACCAGAGGAAGTCGGCGCAGCGGCGGAAGCTGCGATATTCCTGCGCGTCGAACACGCCGCGTTCGACCAGTTCGTCGGTGTCGCGGACGCGATAGACGTATTTCGCGATCCAGAACAGCGTGTGCAGGTCGCGTAGTGCGCCCTTGCCGTCCTTGACGTTGGGCTCGACCAGATAGCGCGACTGGCCGCCGCGTCGGTGACGCTCTTCGCGCTCGGCAAGCTTTGCGGTGACGAATTCGGACGCGGTGCCCTGTACCACTTCCTTGTCGAAGCGTTCGACCAGCTCGTCATAAAGCGGCTGGTCGCCGGTCAGGAAGCGCGTCTCCAGGATCGCGGTGCGGATGGTCATGTCGCCGCGCGCCTGCCGGATCGATTCATCGACCGAGCGCGTGGCGTGACCGACCTTCAGCCCCATATCCCAGAGGCAATACAAAATGGCCTCGGCCACCTGCTCGCCCCACGCGGTCTGCTTGTACGGCAGGATGAACAGCAGATCGATGTCGGACTCCGGCGCCATCAGGCCGCGGCCATAGCCGCCGGTCGCGACCACCGCCATGCGCTCCGCGCCGCTCGGGATCGGCGAGCGGTAGAGATGTCGCGTCGCGGCCGAATAGAGGATGCGGATGATCTCGTCCTGCACATGGCACAGACGCTCGGCGCAGCGGCGGCCGTGGCGGTCTTTCAGCAGGATCGCCTGTGCCGCGGCGCGCGCGGCGAGCAGCTCGGCCTTGAGCAGTTGCGCGGTCGCGGTGCGGAACGCGTCCTCGCGCCCCTGATGCTTTTCCGCGAGCGCATCGACCGCGGCGGTGATCCGCGCGGTGTCGAAACGATCATCCACTGCAGGCTTCTGCTCAGTCGTAACGCTGTCCATATCTCACCGGATATAAGAGGTGACAGGCGCTGTCACCCGCCATTCTCTGGCAATAGTCGTTCCATGCTGGAAAAGGCCGGCTTCGAGCAAAATTGTTCTCAGGCCCTGCGCTTTCAAGGGTCGGATTTTCTCATTGACCTCTAGATATAACTCATTGAAAAACAATGAAATTCCTGAGGAGGCTGGGCATGACAAACATTACGCGACGCATTCTACTGGCGGGAGCCGTTGCGCTCGCCGTGACACCCGCAGCCAAAGCTGCTGATCCGCTCAAGGAAATCCGCATCGACTGGGCAACCTACAACCCGGTATCGATGGTCCTGAAGCAGAAGGGGCTCTTGGAGAAAGAGTTCGCCAAGGACGGCATCACCATCACCTGGGTGCAGTCGGCGGGTTCGAACAAGGCGCTCGAGTTCCTCAATGCCGGCTCGATCGATTTCGGTTCGACCGCGGGCTCGGCCGCGCTGGTTGCGCGCATCAACGGCAACCCGATCAAGTCGATCTACGTCTATTCGCGCCCCGAGTGGACCGCGCTGGTGACGGGCAAGGACTCCAAGATCGCGAGCGTTGCCGACCTGAAGGGCAAGCGCGTCGCGGTGACGCGCGGTACCGACCCGCACATCTTCCTGGTGCGCGCGCTGCTGGGCGCCGGGTTGACTGAAAAGGACATCACGCCGGTGCTGCTGCAGCATGCCGACGGCAAGACCGCGCTGATCCGCGGCGACGTCGATGCATGGGCAGGTCTCGATCCGATGATGGCGCAGGCCGAGGTCGAGGAGGGCGCAAAGCTGTTCTACCGCAAGGCGGACGCCAACACCTGGGGCATCCTCAATGTGCGCGAGCAGTTTTTGAAAGACTATCCGGACGCCGCCCGCCGCGTGCTTGCGGTGTATGAAGAAGCGCGGAAATATTCGCTGGCGAATTACGATGACCTGAAGAAGACCTTCATCGCGGTCACCAAACTTCCCGACGCTGTCGTCGACAAGCAGCTCAAGGAGCGCACCGAGCTCACCCACAGCCGCATCGGTGCGCCCCAGCGCGAGTCGATCCTCGCCGCCGGCCTCGCGTTGCAACAAGCCGGCGTCGTCGACGCCAAGGTCGATGTGAAGGCGACGCTCGATGCGCTGATCGACGACCAGGTCCCGCTGCCGACGAATTGACAAGAGGCAGCCGGCACCACGCACACTGCTGTCGTCCCGGGGCGCGAAGCGAACCCGTGACCCCGGCGCGAGCGCTTGCGCTCGTCGCAATAACCACAGGGTGTGGTTTGGGACGAAGATGTCACTCCGAGTCCCCGTAACCACATCTCCCTGTGGTTATGGGCCCCGGATCTGCGCTTCGCTTGTCCGGGGCGACGATCGAGGGTGTAGCAACACTGTTGCATTCCCGCCCCAGACGCGCTTCCTACCGGCCATGATCTCCGACGCGCCAGTCCTGCAGCAGTCTTCGGAACCAGCCGAGAGCGCCGCCGCGCCCTCGCGGCTGTCGCGCTATGCGCGACCGATGCTGGGACTGTTGCTGCCGTTGATCCTCGCGCTCGGCTGGGAGATCGTGGTCTGGTTCGGCTGGTCCAACGGCCGCCTGGTGCCGCCGCCCTCGCGCGTGTTTGCCACCATCGCCGATCTTGCGCGCTCCGGCGAGCTGGTTCACCACGTTGCCGCGACGCTGTGGCGGGTCGGGCTCGGCTTCGCCTTCGGCGTCGTCGCCGGCACGTTATTAGGCGCCATCTCCGGCTATTGGTCGCTGGCGCGGCGGCTGCTCGATCCGACCGTGCAGGCATTGCGCGCAATTCCGTCGCTGGCCTGGGTGCCGCTGTTCATTCTCTGGCTCGGCATTTTCGAGACCTCGAAGATCGCGTTGATCGCGGTCGGCGTGTTCTTCCCCGTCTATCTCGGCGTGATGGGCGCAATCCTCTCGGTCGATCGCAAGATTTTCGAAGTCGGTCGTGTCTTTCGTCTCTCGGGCCCGGCGATGATCCGCCGCATCCTGTTGCCCGCAGTGCTGCCGGCCTATGTCGTGTCCTTGCGCGTCGGCCTCGGCCTCGGATGGATGTTCGTGGTCGCGGCCGAGCTGATCGGTGCCTCCGAAGGCCTCGGCTATCTCCTGCTCGACGGCCAGCAACTCGGCAAGCCCGCGCAGATCATGGCCGCGATCGTGATCTTCGCGATCCTCGGCAAGCTCACGGACTGGCTGATCGAGGTCGCGTCCGCGCCGTTCCTGCGCTGGCAGGACGCCTTTGGCCGGACGAAGGGAGCGTAACGCAATGCTAGCGCTCGACCGGGTCAGCAAGACCTATCCCAACGGCGTGCAGGCGCTGGCGCGCTTCTCCGCCGACATCAAGCAGGGCGAAATCCTCGCCATCATCGGCGGCTCCGGCTGCGGCAAATCAACATTGCTCCGCGCCATCGCCGGTCTCGACCGCGCGAGCTCGGGGACCGTGACGCTCGACAGCGAGGCGATCTCTTCGCCGCATGCCAAGATCGGCATCATCTTCCAGGAGCCGCGGCTGCTGCCCTGGCTCAGCGTCGCCGACAATATCGGCTTTGGGCTCGCCGACCTTCCTGCGGCTGAACGCCGCGAGAAAGTGGCGCGTGCGCTGGCCCGCGTCGGGCTCACCGACAAGGCGCAGGCTTGGCCGCGCGAGCTCTCCGGCGGACAGGCACAGCGCGTGGCGATCGCGCGCGCCTTGGTGCCGCAACCTGAGGTGCTGCTGCTCGACGAACCGTTTTCCGCGCTCGATGCATTCACCCGCCGCGACCTGCAGGATCATCTGCTCGACCTCTGGGCCGACACGCGCCCGACCTTGGTCCTCGTCACACATGACGTCGACGAGGCTGTGGTGCTGGCTGACCGCGTGCTGGTGATGCGGCCACGGCCGGGAAGGTTGTTTGACCAGATCGAGATCAATCTAGGCCGGCCGCGCGACCGCAATTCGCCGCTGTTCGAGAACTTCAAAAGAAGTGTGCTGACGTCACTCGACCGTTCGCTCGACCGCAACGTGCCCGACCGTGACGCAACCCAGGGTCCCGGTCAGGCCATGTGGTGGTGACTTTTCCGCTTCCAGCCGCTACATCGAGGGGCAATTTCCCGGGAGAGAACACGATGGACGCCGCCGAACTGCGCCAGATGCAGGCCCCGATCAAGGAGCGCTACAAGACCGATCCCAAGACCGCGATGATCACGCTGAAGGCCAAGGGCTCGACCGACAGCGAAGGCATCGCCTGCAAGGTCGAGACTGGTCGCGCCATCGCGATGGCAGGCCTGCATCCGGCCACTGGCGGCTCCGGCCTCGAACTCTGCTCGGGCGACATGCTGCTGGAAGCGTTGGTCGCCTGCGCCGGCGTCACGTTGAAATCGGTTGCGACGGCGATCGAGGTGCCGCTCAAGACCGGCAACGTCTATGCCGAAGGCGATCTTGATTTCCGCGGGACGCTCGGCGTCGACAAGGAGACCCCGGTCGGCTTCGCCGAGATCCGCCTGCGCTTCGAGGTCGATACGCCGGCCCCGCAGGACAAGCTCGATCTGCTGCTCAAGCTCACCGAGCGCTATTGCGTGGTTTATCAGACCATCAAGAACGGCCCGAAGGTTTCGGTGTCGATGCAGCGGATGTAGCTGCCACCTTCCCCCTTGGAGGGGAAGGCAAGAAGAAAAAAATGCCGGCCGAACTGTCCTACATCCTCTTCCTTCTGCTGCGCATGGCGGTTGCGGCCGCCTTCGTGGTGTCGGCGTCAATCATCACCGAGCGCTCAGGCCCGGTGATCGGCGCGCTGGTGGCGACGCTGCCGATTTCGGCGGGGCCTTCCTACGTCTTCCTCGCAATCGACCATGACGCTGCTTTCATCGCGCAGGGTGCGCTGTCGAGCCTTCCGGTCAACGCCGCGACAATCTTCCTCGGTCTGACCTACGTCGTGCTGGCACAACGTCACAGCTTTGCCGTGAGCGTCGGAAGCGCGGTGGGCGTGTGGATCGTGTTGGCGTCCATCATCCGTCTGTTGGACTGGACGCTGACGGCCGGGCTCGCCGTCAATGCGGTGGCCTTCGGCATCTGCATTCCGCTGCTTGCGCGATATCGCCACGTGAAGATGCCGCTGGTGGCGCGTCGCTGGTACGACATTCCGTTCCGCGCCGCGCTGGTGGCGACGCTGGTTGCGATCGTGGTCTCGACCTCGGGCTGGGTCGGCCCGCGCGTCTCAGGCGTCATTGCACTCTTTCCGATCGTCTTCACCAGCATGATGGTGATCCTGCACCCGCGCATCGGTGGTCCGCCGACCGCGGCTGTGCTCGCCAACTCAGCCTGGGGCCTGCTCGGCTTCGGCATGGCAATCGCAGTGCTGCATGTCGGCGCCGCCAATTTCGGCTCGGTCGCCGGCCTCAGCATGGGGCTTGCCACCTGCATCGGCTGGAATCTGACGCTGTGGTGGAACGGGCGACGGAAGCGGCTGGCGCACTAGCCTCCGTCACTGCTTCGGCAGCTTGGCCTTCAACGCATAGAGCGCGTCCAGCGCCTCGCGCGGCGACATCTCGTCGGGGTGCAGCGCCTTCACCGCGTCCATCAGCAGTTCCGCCTCGGTCGGCGGCGCGGCTTCGGCGGCGGCGCGTGAGGGGACCGCGAACAGCGGAAGATCGTCGGCGAGGGCGCGGGCGGTCTGGCCGCGGTCCTGGGCTTCGAGTTTGGCCAGCACGGATTTCGCGCGTGTGATCACGGCCGGCGGAAGACCTGCGAGCTTCGCCACCTGGATGCCGTAGGAGCGGTCAGCCGAGCCCGGCAGCACCTCGTGCAGGAACACGACATTGCCCTGCCATTCCTTGACGCGCACCGTCGCGTTGAACATGCGCGGCAGCTTCGCCGAGAGCGCAGTCAGCTCGTGATAGTGCGTGGCGAACAGCGTGCGGCAGCGGTTGCTCTCGTGCAGATGCTCGATCGCAGCCCAGGCGATGGAGAGGCCGTCGAAGGTCGCGGTGCCGCGGCCGATCTCGTCGAGGATCACCAGCGCGCGCTCGCCCGCCTGGTTGAGGATCGCGGCCGTCTCGACCATCTCCACCATGAAGGTGGAGCGGCCGCGCGCGAGATCGTCGGCGGCGCCGACGCGTGAGAACAGGCGGTCGATGATGCCGATCCGCGCGCGTGTCGCCGGCACGAAACTTCCGATTTGAGCAAGAAGAGCAATCAGCGCGTTCTGGCGCAGGAAGGTCGATTTACCGGCCATGTTCGGGCCGGTGAGCAGCCAGAGCTGGCCGGACTTTTGTGCGGGCGCGGGCGACAGATCGCAGGCATTGGCAATGAACGGCTCGCCGTCGCGCTTCAAGGCCTGCTCGACCACGGGATGACGGCCGGCTTCGATCGCAAAGCCGAGGGAGTCGTCCACGTCCGGCCGCACATAATTGTCGTCGACCGCGAGCTTGGCGAGCGAGGTCGCAACGTCGAGCAGCGCAAAGCCTTGCGCGGCTGCGCGCAGATCGTCGCTGATCTCGAGAGCCTTGGCGCAGAGCCGTTCGAAGATTTCGAGCTCGAGCCCGAGTGCGCGGTCACCGGCATTGGCAATCTTGGCTTCGATCTCGCCGAGCTCCGAGGTGGTGAAACGCACCTGGCCCGCCAACGTCTGGCGATGGATGAAGGTCGCGTTCAGCGGTGCCGACATCAGCTTGTCGCCGTGCTGCGCCGTGACCTCGACGAAATAGCCGAGCACGTTGTTGTGGCGGATCTTGAGGCCCTTCACGCCAGTATCGTCGGCGTAGCGCGCCTGCATCGAGGCCACGACCAGACGCGAGGCGTCACGCAGGTTCCGCGCTTCGTCCAACGCAGGTTCGTAGCCGGCACGAACGAAGCCGCCGTCGCGCTTGATGAGAGGCAGTTGCTCGTCAAGCGCGCTGGCGAATTCGGCTGCCAATTCGCGCGAGGGACGCTTGAGCGCCGCCATCACCGCGGCGATCTCCTGCGGCGGCTGGTCCAGTTCCGAAAGCCGCGCCAGCACCTGATCGGCGGCGAGGATGCCGTCGCGCAGACCTGCGAGATCGCGCGGGCCGCCGCGGCCGACCGAGAGACGCGCGAGCGCACGCGACATGTCGGGCGCGCCACGCAGAATGCTGCGGATATCCTCGCGCGTGGCGGAATCCGCGACGAAGGCGCTGACGGCATCGAGCCGCCGCGCGATCGCGGGCGCGTCGGTCAAGGGCGCCGCGAGCCGCTGCGCCAGCAGGCGTGAGCCGGCCGACGTCACCGTGCAATCGATCGCATCGAGCAGCGAGCCGCGGCGTTCGCCCGCAAGCGTCCGCGTCAGTTCGAGATTGGCGCGGGTGGCCGGATCGATCGCCATGGTCGCGCCGGACGCTTCGCGCGCGGGCGGCGACAGTGGCGGATGCTTGCCGACCTGGGTGCGGTCGACATAGGTGACGGCGGCGGCCGCAGCCGTCGCCTCCAGCCGCGAGAGTTGCGCCAGCCCGTCCATGGTCGCGACAGCGAAATAATCGCAGAGCCGCTTCTCGGCGGTGGCGCCATCGAAGACGTCACGCGTCACCGGCGTCACTGCCGGCAGTTCGCGCAAAGTCTGCCCGAGCTCGTTATCGCTATAAAGCGCGTCGGTGACGATCGCTTCGTTCGGATTGATGCGCGCTAGCGTCGCGGCGAGCTCGCCGCCCGAAACTTCCGTCACCGTGAATTCGGCGGTCGAGATGTCGATCCAGGCGAGGCCGAAGCGATCGCCGCCGGTGGACGAGCGCGCCCGCGCAATCGCCAGCAGATAATTGTTGGCGCGTGCGTCGAGCAGCGTATCCTCGGTCAGCGTGCCCGGCGTCACCAGCCGAACCACGCCGCGGCGCACGACGCTCTTGTTGCCGCGCGCTTTGGCGGCAGCGGGATCCTCGGTCTGCTCGCACACCGCGACCCGGTGGCCGGCGCTGATCAGGCGATGCAGGTAATCCTCGGAGCGCTCCACCGGCACGCCGCACATCGGGATGTCGTTGCCCTGATGCTTGCCGCGCTTCGTGAGCACGATGCCGAGTGTCTTCGAGGCGATCTCGGCGTCCTCGAAGAACAGCTCGTAGAAATCGCCCATCCGGTAGAACAGCAGCAGGCCCTGATGCGCCGCCTTGATCTCCAGGTACTGTTCCATCATCGGCGTGACGCGCGCGGCGGCTTCGGCCTGTGGCGCGGGCACGTCGTCGGGGGGCGGTACAGGGATGGGCTGTTGCATGGTCATGAGAGCGTTTTCGAGTGAAGTGGGTACCGGTTCGCGTGAAGAAAACGCGTCAAAACAAGAATCTTGGAGCGCGGTCCCTACCGCGCTCCAAGGCGGCGCAACCTACAAAATTTCACCCCGTGCTCCTATCGCTTTGGCCGGGGAGGGGAGGTTTTCCACGTTGTCCGCACTGCGGCATGCGCTGGCGGCGTGCGCGCCCCTCGGAACACGCAAGAAACCGTCAATTGACCTGCCGCGGACGCCCTCCTAAAACTCCGCCGACATCAAGGAATTTTCGCCGAACCGCGGCATTCAGGGAGAACATCGATGCGTGACGTCTTTATCTGCGATGCCGTGCGGACCCCGATTGGCCGTTTCGGCGGCTCGCTCGCCAAGGTGCGCGCCGACGACCTCGCCGCCGCGCCAATCAAGGCGCTGATGGCCAAGCACCCCAAGCTCGACTGGGCGCAGGTGGATGAAGTCTTCTTCGGCTGCGCCAATCAGGCCGGCGAGGACAACCGCAACGTCGCGCGCATGGCGCTGCTGCTCGCGGGTCTCCCGGATTCGGTTCCCGGCCAGACGCTGAACCGGCTCTGCGCCTCCGGCCTCGACGCGGTCGGTGCAGCCGGTCGCGCCATCCGTTCCGGCGAGATCGAGCTTGCGATCGCCGGCGGCGTCGAATCCATGACCCGCGCGCCCTTCGTGATGGGCAAGGCGGCGGAAGCCTTCTCGCGCTCGGCCGAAATCTTCGACACCACGATCGGCTGGCGCTTCATCAATCCGCTGCTCAAGGCGCAGTACGGAGTCGATGCGATGCCGGAGACCGGCGAGAACGTCGCCGAGGAATTCCAGGTCTCGCGTGCCGACCAGGACGCCTTCGCCATCCGCTCGCAGCAGCGCGCCGGCGCGGCGATTGCCGCCGGCTATTTCGCCGAGGAAATCACGCCGATCACCATCCCCGGCGGCAAGGCCGGTCCGATCACGATCGACAAGGACGAGCATCCGCGTCCCGAAACCACACTCGAAGGTTTGGCAAAACTGAAGCCGATCGTGCGCAATCCCGGCACCGTGACCGCAGGCAATGCATCCGGCGTGAATGATGGTGCCGCCGCGATGATCCTGGCCTCGGAAGCCGCCGTGAAGAAGCACGGCCTGACGCCGCGCGCGCGCATCCTCGGCCTCGCCTCGGCCGGCGCGCCGCCGCGCATCATGGGCATCGGTCCCGTGCCCGCGACCCGCAAGCTGATGGAACGTCTGGGCAAGAAGATCACCGATTTCGACCTGATCGAGCTCAATGAAGCCTTCGCCTCGCAGGGCATCGCCTGCATGCGCCAGCTCGGCGTTGCCGATGATGCCGACTTCGTCAATCCGCATGGCGGCGCCATCGCGCTCGGCCATCCCCTCGGCATGAGCGGCGCCCGTCTCGCGCTTACCGCCGTGCACGGTATGGAAAAGCGCGGCGGCAAGCTCGCACTCGCCACCATGTGCGTCGGCGTCGGCCAGGGTGTGGCGGTTGCGATCGAGAAGCTGAACTGACGGTCCACGCAGTGGACCGTCATCCCGGGGCGGTGCACTTGCACCGAACCCGGGATCTCGAGATTCCGGGTTCAGCCCTGCGGGCTGCCCCGGAATGACAGGCAATAGGATCGTGCCATGATCATCGAGCGCGAGCAGGACGTCACGGCCGCCGCACTTGCGGTGATGGAACGGACGTCTGATCCGCGGATGCGGCAGATCATGGTCTCGCTGGTCAAGCATCTCCACGGTTTCGTCCGCGATGTGCGCCTGACCGAGAAGGAATTCCGCGACGCCACGGCTGTCATCGCCGAACTCGGCAAGCTGACCACCGACACGCACAACGAAGTCGTGCTGATGGCGGGCTCGCTCGGCGTCTCGCCGCTGGTGTGCCTGCTCAACAACGGCGATCAGGGCAACACCGAAACCGATCAGTCGCTGCTCGGGCCGTTCTGGCGGCTGAACTCGCCGCGGGTGGAAAATGGCGGATCGATCGTTCGGTCAGAGACGCCGGGCGCGCCGCTGTTCGTCACCGGCCGCGTCGTCGACAAGGACGGCCTTCCTGTCGCGGGTGCGGAGGTCGATGTCTGGCACGCCTCGCCAGTTGGTCTCTACGAGAACCAGGACCCTGACCAGGCCGACATGAATTTGCGCGGCAAGTTCACGACAGACGCTGACGGGCACTTCGCCTTCCGCTCGGTGATGATGATCGGCTATCCCATTCCGACCAACGGAGTGGTCGGCCGCCTGCTGGAGGCGCAGAGCCGCCACCCCTATCGTCCCGCGCATCTGCACGCCCTGATCTTCAAGCCCGGCTTCAAGGTGCTGATCTCGCAGGTCTACGATCCCAACGACCCCCATATCGACAGCGACGTGCAGTTTGGCGTGACACAGGCGCTGATCGGCAAGTTCATACGCCACGAGACGCCGCATCCGACCGCGCATGACGTCTCGATGCCCTGGTATTCGCTAGACCACACCTACCGGCTGGAAGCCGGGGAGGCAGTGTTGCCGCGTCCGCCGATCAAATAGGAATGCCGGGCGCGGGAAGGGCGCTAAACCCGCTTCCCTAGATTAGTTATATTCTATAATGATTGGCGCAAATGTTGACCGGCCAGCCCAGAATGGCCGGGGAGGAGTTCGCCAATGACATTCATCTATCCCACCGGCAGCAACAAGGCGCACCCGCTGCCGCTGTCGCCCGAGTACAAGAGCTCGATCAAGCGCGCGCCGAACAAGCCTTTGATCCCGATGCGCCACACGCTGTCGGAACTCACCGGCCCGGTCTATGGCCACGAGACCGTTCGCGAGGGCGACAGCGATCTCACTACACAGCACAAGGGCGAGCCGCTCGGCGAGCGCATCATCGTGCACGGCCATGTCCGTGACGAGGACGGTCGCGGCGTGCCGAACTCGCTGGTCGAGATCTGGCAGGCCAATGCCTGCGGTCGCTACGTCCATGTCCGCGACCAGCATCCGGCACCGCTCGATCCCAATTTCACGGGCGCGGGCCGCACCGTGAGCGATGCCGCCGGTTATTACCGCTTCGTCACCATCAAGCCCGGCGCCTATCCCTGGGGCAATCACCACAATGCCTGGCGTCCCGCCCACATCCATCTCTCGGTGTTCGGCCATTCCTTCGTCACGCGGCTGGTGACGCAGATGTATTTCCCGGGCGACCCGCTGTTCCCGTTCGATCCGATCTTCAACTCGGTGCCGGACGAGAAGGCGCGGATGCGCATGGTCTCGTCGTTCGACCTGGAGAACACCAAGCCCGAATGGGCGCTGTGCTACCGCTTTGACATCGTGCTGCGCGGCCAGAACGCCACCCCCATGGAGAATCACTAACGTGCAGGATTCTGTGAAGCCCGATGGGATCACGCCGTCGCAAACCGTCGGCCCGTTCTTCAAATACGGCCTGACGCCGACCGGCGAATATGCCTGGAACGACGCGTTCACCAATTCGACGCTGACGCCCGACGTTTCCGGCGACCGCGTCCGCATCGAGGGCCGGGTGCTCGACGGCGACGGCGCCACCGTGCCTGACGCCATGCTGGAGATCTGGCAGGCCGATGCGCAGGGTCGCTACGCCGATCCGCAGGACAAGCGCGCGCTGCCGAATTCCAGCTTCCGCGGCTTTGCCCGCTGCGGCACCGACAAGGACGGCAACTATGCCTTCGACACAATCAAGCCGGGCGTCGTGCCGGATCCCGATGGCAAGCCGCAGGCGCCGCACCTCGTGCTTGCGGTCTTCGCACGCGGCATGCTGCGGCATCTCTATACCCGCATCTATTTCAGCGACGAGGCCGGCAACGCCGCCGATCCCGTGTTGACGCTGGTCCCCGCCGACCGTCGCGCCACGCTGACCGCGGTGCGCGAAGCCGGCAAGGCCGTCTACAAGCTCGACCTGCGCCTGCAGGGCGACAACGAGACGGTGTTCTTCGACGTGTGAGGCAATTGCGCAATTGCTTGCTTTGCTGCGATGCCCGGGGGTCTCCCGGGCATTTGCTTTTTGAGCACCCGCAGCGCGCCCTGATGTGACGTGTCTTGATGCAACGCGTCCTACCCCCGGCTTTTTACGGAGGCCGTTGCTTCCGAATTCCGATAGCCTCGTTCAATATCCGTTGACGTGATCGCGCTATCGTCGGGCCGGATCTCTTTGCGGGCCCCCTCCATGAAAATGCGTTTGTCGATTTCCTCGACTATTGTTGCGTTTGGTCTTCTCCTTGTCGTCGGCTTCTCGGCGGTGCTGGCGACCAGCGTCTACGCGTTGCGTGAGCTTAAGGTCGGCGGTCCGCTCTATTCCGACATCAAGCTGGGTAACGATCTCGTCGCCGACATTCTGCCGCCTCCGGCCTACGTGCTCGAAGCCTACCTGGTTGCAACGCTGGCGATGCGGGAGCCGGATCGCCTGGCCGCTCACGGCGAGCGTCTGGTCCAGCTCCGAAAGGACTATGAGGACCGCAAGGCATTCTGGAGCACGTCCAGCCTGGCCGCGGATCTGAAGACGGCATTGGTCTCGAAATCCGACGTCGAAGTTCAGAAGTTCTGGAAGCTGGTGTTCGATCAGCTCGTGCCGGCTCTGACTGGCAAGGACGCGATTTCGGCCGAGCGGGCTTACGCTCAATTGAGGGACACCTACACGGCCCATCGCGGCATCATCGATGGCATCGTCGAGGGGGCCAACAAGCAGAACGCCGACATGGAAAAGCTCGCCGCCGAGCGCGACGCCTCTATTTCCTATGTCGTGTGGGGCGTATCCGCGGCCGTGCTTGCCCTGATCATCGGCGGTATCGGATTCGTCGCTTTCGGGGTGGTGCGCCCGATCGTTCGGATGACCGGCGCGATGCAGAAGCTCGCGACCGGCGATCTCTCCGCGGACGTACCCTATGCGACGCGCCGCGACGAAGTGGGCTCGATGGCCAGCGCGCTGGCCGTTTTCAAGCAGGGCGCGCTCGACAATGCGCGGCTGCGCGAGGAGCAGGTTCGCAACGAGGAACAGGCAAACGTGGCGAAGCGCAAGGCGCTGCTGAACATGGCTGCCACCGTGGAGCGCGAAACCGGAGCATCGGTTCAGACGGCCACCGGCGCAACCCAGGGTGTGGAGCGTGCTGCCACCAATCTCTCGGATATCGCGCGTGATCTGTCGATGGAATCGCAAGGCGTCGCTGCGGCCTCCGAGCAGGCCCTCGCCAGCGCGGACACCGTCTCCGCCGCGGCCGAAGAGCTGACGGCATCGATTCGCGAGATTTCAGGACAATTGGCGCGCGCGAGCCAGGTCACCGCATCGGCCGTTGCCGGACGGGAGCGGGCGCAGGCCACCATTCAGGCCCTGTCGGGCTCCGTGAGGAAGATTGCCGAAGTCTCCGATCTGATCGGAGGCATCGCCGGCCAGACCAATTTGCTTGCCTTGAACGCGACGATCGAGGCCGCGCGCGCGGGCGAGGCCGGTCGTGGCTTCGCCGTCGTGGCCGCAGAAGTGAAATCCTTGTCCAACCAGACGGCCAAATCGACCGAAGAAATTGCCCGGCTGATCTCGGAGATTCAGGCATCGACGCAGGCCGCGGTGGATGCAGTCGAGGAGATGGGTGGCCAGATCACCGAGATCGACAGCGTTGCGACGTCGGTCGCCGCGGCCATGGAGGAGCAGGATGCGGCGACGCGTGAGATCGCGCGGTCCATCCAGGAGTCGGCATCCGCGGCCAAAGAGGTGTCTGCCAAGATCGCCCGCGTCAGCCAGGACGCCGATTCCGTCAACACAAGCGCGGCCGAGATGCGTGAGGCGATTTCCGGCGTATCTTCGAACCTGTCGTCGCTGCAATCGGTCCTCGTCCGCACCGTGCGCAGTTCGGCCGCCGAGGTCGATCGTCGTCTCAGCAAGCGCTATCCGACCGATCTGGAAGTCACCGTCACGGACAGCCGGCAAGCGATGCACGCGACCGCCTTGGTCGATCTTTCGGAAGGTGGTGCCTGGATCCGCTGCGCGCCGCAACTCGGCCTCAACGAGACCGGGGTGCTGCGTATCAAGGGATTTGCATTGGCGCTCCCGTTCACCGTGCGGACTCTCGATGGTGAAGCCGCGCACGTGGCCTTTGCCCTGGACGACACGCAAAGGGCAGAGCTCGGCCGCTACATCGGCCGGAATTTCGGAGAAGCGGCTGAGGCTGCCTGAGAGCCGTGGAGCGCGCGCATCTGCCGCTGGTGTCCATAATGATGATCGTGCAGTATTGCGCGACACGGGGGCATCGTGGTCATGACGAATCCGCAACTACCGGCGGTCGCTGAGCCTGGCTATCTCACCGCAACGCTGCGCAAGGCGGGCGCGCTGGATGCGGGCGCCGTGCGCGAGGTGAAGGTGCTTTACGAGCGCGACACCGTGGTCTCGCACGTCACCCGGCTCGGTCTGCGCTATGTCGGCGAGTCCACCGGTGCGCCGCAGACCTTGATCCTCAAGACACCACATGCCGATTTTGCCGAGACGCTCGCCAATGGTGGCCGGCACGAGGTGACCTTCTATACGCAGCTCGCACCGAGCATGCCGGCAGGATTGACGCCGCGCTGCTTTGACGGACTCTTCGACGAAGAGACGCTTAACTGGCATCTCTTGCTTGAAGATCTCTCGGAGAGTCATGAGATTGCGACACAATGGCCACTTCCGCCATCGCGTGAGCAGACGACTGCGATCGTCACCACGCTCGCGCGCTGGCACGCGGCGTGGTGGGATCATCCCGATCTCGGCCACACTGTCGGCACCTGGGCGAGCCCCGAAGACAGCGCGCAGCACATCGAGACTTTCGCGGGTCATTACGACCGGTTCGCGGATCTGCTTGGCGATCGCCTCAGCGAAGAACGCCGCATTCTTTATCGGCGTCTTATTGATCAATCGGCCCGGCTCTCCGAGCGCTACTTTTCGCGCCGGAATCTCAGTATCACCCATGGTGATGCCCATACCTGGAATTTTTTTCTCCCGCGCGCAGGCGTCGATGACACTGTGCGCATCTTCGATTTCGACTTGTGGGGCGTCAACGTCCCGACCAACGACCTCGCCTACATGATGGCGCTCCATTGGTTTCCGGAGCGTCGGCAGGCGCTCGAACGCTCGTTGCTCAATCTCTATCACGAGACGTTGCTGGCAAGCGGTATCACCGGTTACACGCGCGGCGCGCTTGATCGTGACTACCGCTGGTCGGTGCTCTGGCACATCACCAAGCCGGTCTGGCAATGGGCCATCAACATCCCGCCGGGGATCTGGTGGCCCCATCTGGAGCGGATCATGATGGCGGTCGAGGATTTGGGGTGCGAGGAGTTGTTGTAGGACTCTCGTGTCCCGGGCGCGGTGCAGCGTGTAACGCTGCGCCGCAGAACCGGGACCCAGAATGCCGCGGAATGGGCCCCGGCTCAGCAGCGCATCACTTGCGTGCTGCGCAGCGTCCGGGGCACGAGACCGCCCCGCTACTCCATCACCGCATGTTCCGGCCCGGTCGCCTGCTTGCGCAGTGTGGCCTTGGTCGAGCCGATCATCAGCGCCAGCGGGATGGTGCAGAGGATGAAGAACATCACTAGCTGATAATCGTGCGCGAAGGCGATGATCTGCGATTGCACGCTGACCATGCGGTCGGCCATGGCGCGGCCAGCATCGGTGGACAGGTTGATCATGCCGCGCACGTCGGGCATCTGGAGCGCGTGGTTGAACGGGTTGATGTACTCCGACAGGATCGCGTAGGTCTTGCGCGAGCCCTGGGTCAGCTCGGCGATGACGATGGAGATGCCGACGGAGCTTGCGACGTTACGCATCAAGGTCAGCATCGAGGTGCCGTCGGTGCGCAAATGGTTCGGCAGCGTCAGGAACGACACCGTCGACAGCGGCACGAAGACGAGGCCGAAGCCAAAGCCCTGGATCACGCTGACGATGACGATTTCCGGCACCTGGGTCTGGTCGGTCCAGCCGGTCATCCGGAACAATGAGGCCGCCGTCAACGACAGGCCGCAGATGATCAGCGTGCGCGCCTCGATGTAGCGCATGATGCGGCCGACCATCATCATGGCGAAGAAGGTGCCGAAGCCGCGGCTCGCGAGCAGGCCGCCGGCGGTCATGATGGGATAGCCGATGACGTTCTGAAGGTAGGGCGAGGCCAGCGCCATCGTCGAGTAGAGCACGAGGCCCATCACCGTCATGAAGATGCAGCCGGTGAGGAAGTTGCGGTCTTTGAACAGCGCAAACTGGATGAAGGGGCGCGAGGTCGTGAAGGAGTGCGCAAAGAAATAATAGAACGCGATACCTGAGATGATGAACTCGGTCACGATCTCGACTGACTCGAACCAGTCGAGCTGCTCGCCGCGGTCGAGCGCGAGCTGAAGCGCGCCGATCGCGATCGCCAGCGCACCAAAGCCGAACCAGTCGAATTTCAGGCTGAGATTCTTGTCGGTCTCGTCCATGAAGACCGCGAGCCCGAGCACGGTGATCGCGCCGAACGGCAGATTGACGAAAAAGACCCAGTGCCAGGAATAGCTCTCGGTCAGCCAGGCGCCGAGCGAGGGACCCATGATCGGGCCCATCATCACGCCCATGCCCCAGATCGACATCGCGGTGGCGCGTTCCTGGAGCGTGTAATAGTCGAGCATGACGGATTGCGACAACGGCACCAAGGCGGCGCCGAACACGCCTTGCAGCAGGCGGAACAGCACCATCTGGTTGATGTCTTGTGCAAGCCCGCACAACACGGATGCGAACGTAAAGCCGGCCGCGCAGATGATGAAGATGCGTTTGCGGCCGAAGCGGTTCGAGATCCAGCCGACCGGCGCCGTCATGATGGCGGCGGCGACGATGTAGGAGGTCAGCACCCAGTTGATCTGGTCTTGCGAGGCCGACAGCGTCCCCTGCATGTAGGGCAGGGCAACGTTGGCGATCGTCGTGTCGAGCGCCTGCATGATGGTCGCCGTCATGGCGCAGATCGTCACCATGTTCCGGCGCAAGCCGGGGACCATCAGGCTGGCATTGGACATCGACTTAGTCCTTGTCCTGGCTTGCGGTCGCCGACAGGCCGAGCAGGCCGGCGAGCGAGCGCTGGTGGCCGGTGTCGATGGTGGCATAGACACTCATGCCGGCCTTGAGCTTCTTCACGTATTTGTCGCTCGCGTCGAAATAGATCCGGATCGGCACACGCTGCACCACCTTGACGAAGTTGCCGGTGGCGTTCTGCGGCGGCAGGATCGCGAATTGCGCGCCGGTGCCGGGCGAGAGCGAACCGATCGTGCCCTTGAAGACGTGGTTCGGGAACGCGTCGACCTCGAGCGTCACTGGTTGCCCTTCGATGACGTAGGTGAGATCGCTCTCCTTCGGATTGGCGTCGACCCAGGGATGGTCGATGTCCATGATGGCGAACACCGGCGTGCCGGCGGTAACGAAGCGGCCGAGCTGGATCTGGTCGACCTGGGTGGCGACGCCGGCCATTGGCGCGAGCAACACGGTGTGCGCGAGATTGCGCTCGGCGTCACCAAGCTTGGCCTTGGCCTGTGCATAGGGAGGGAACTGCTCCATCGGCAGCTCGGGATTGCCGAGCAGCTGCGTCTTGGCGTTGGAGAGCTGCTGCCGGACGAATTGCGCCTGCGCGCCGGCCGTGACATAGGCCGTGGACGCGTTGTCGAGGTCGAGCTGCGAACCGAACTTGTTGTTGACCAGCGCCTGCTTGCGCTCGACGTCGCGCTGCTTCAGGTCCATGCCCTGCTGCGCCAGGTCGAGCATCTGGCCGTAGATCTTGATGTTGGCGACGAGATTGTCATAGGTCGTCTGCGCCTGCATCAGCTGCGCCTTGGCCTCGTCCACCGCGAGGCGGAACGGCACGGGGTCGATTTCGAACAGTTCGTCGCCCTGTTTGACCAGCTGGCCTTCCTTCACGACGACTTTCTGGATCTTGCCGGAGATGTCAGGCGTCACCAGCACCTTCTGCGCGCCGACATAGGCATCGTCAGTGCCGACATAGCGGCCACCGTTGAGATAGAGAGTCAATCCGCCGACGACGGCGACGACCGGCAGCACCACCATCAGCAGGAAACGGCGATAGCGGCGCAGGCCGGCGATGAAGCGGCGACGCGGATCGGTGCCGGCCTTCTTGGTCGGCTTGCCGCTGTCGATTTTCTGCTCCGGCTGGAATTTGAGGACCTGATCAGCCATAGCGCTGCTCCTTACGCGCTTGTTCCGCACCAGAGGCCTGGATCGCGGTTCGCACGTTTTCCTTGATGGTTTCGAGTTGAACGAGGAGGCGGTGGGCATCTGTCGGGCTGATGCCGTCGAGCGCGTTCGCCGTGAGTTCCGATTTCAGGCCGCTCATCTTGCCGAGCAGTGCACGGCCGGCCTTCTTGAGGTAGAGGCGCTTGACCCGGCGGTCCGAGGCGTCGCTGCGGCGCTCGATCCAGTCGCTGTCGCAGAGCTTGTCGATCAGTCGCGTCAGCGTGATCGGCTGCATTTCCAGCAGCTCGGCGAGTTCCGACTGTTTCATGCCTTCGCTGCGCTCGACCTTGGCCAGCACCGCCCATTGGGCGCGGGTGATGCCGAAGCGCGAGGCCTCCTTGTCGGCATAGACGCGCAACAGGCGGTAGAGCTCGCCGAGGGTGAAGAGAAAGTTCTGGTCGACAGACCCGCGGGTCATAAGCTTGGTCTCCAATAAGCTTGGATATAATAAGCAAGCTTATGATTATTTCATGGCGGGTTAACGCGACGCTGTCCCGCAGCAAAAGCATGGCTGACCGCCGCGGCGCCGGTCGTGCTTTGGGTTCCCAGGCCGAAATGCTAGAAGGCGGGCCGAATGACCCTCGCAAAGCCGGCCTTTCCGACGCCCGACCATGATCACGGCCGCTGCACCGCGGACGCGCTGGCGCATGCAGAAGCGGTTTGCGAGGCTCGCGCGCAGAAATTCACTCCGATCCGCCGCCAGGTGTTGGGTGCGCTGCTCTCCAGCCATCGGCCGCTCGGCGCCTACGAAGTGATCGACGAACTCGCCAAGTCGATGCCGCGGCCGGCGCCGATCACGGTCTACCGTGCTCTCGATTTCTTGATGGCGAACGGCCTCGTGCATCGCATCGAAAGCCGCAACGCTTATCTCGCTTGCGCTGCACACGACCATGATGCGACCTCGGCGGTCGCGTTCCTGATCTGCGAGCGCTGCGGTCTCGTCGGCGAGATCCCGTCCGGATCCTTCGCCAAGGAACTCAACGCCGCGGCGCGGGCCTCAGGCTTCGCGCCAAAGCTTTCCGTGGTCGAGATCACGGGCATCTGTACCCATTGTCAGAAAACGTCTTGAAGCAACAACGGCGCAAAGCCGGATCTCGGGAAGACATGTCCTCACCTCAAGCCATTCCGTCCGCCGGCCGCCCCCTCAGTGCCGGCGCCATCGCACTGATGCTCATGCTGTGCCTGACCTGGGCCTTCAACCAGATCGCGGTGAAGCTGGTGCTGCCGGATATCCCGCCGATGCTGCAGGCGATGATCCGTTCAATGGGCGCGCTGCCGGTGTTGTTCCTGATCGGCACGTTTCGCGGCGTCAAGTTCTTCGAGAATGACGACACGTGGAAGCCGGGCCTGATCGCCGGGCTCATGTTCGGCATCGAATTCGTTCTGATCTTCCAGGGCCTGCGACTGACCTCGGCGTCCCGCGCGGTGGTGTTCCTCTACACGGCGCCATTTTTTGTCGCGCTCGGCTCCTATCAGGTGCTTGGCGAGCGCCTTGGCAGCACGCAATGGCTGGGTTTAGCCGTAAGCTTTGCTGGCGTCGCGCTCGCGATCGGCGTGCCACAGGCCAATGTCGATTCGCACGTTCTGCTCGGCGATCTCATGATCGTGCTCGGCGCATCGCTGTGGGCTGCGACCACGCTGGTGGCCAAGGGCACGCGACTGCGCTTCGCTGCGCCGGAGAAGGCGCTCGGCTATCAGGTCGCGACCTCGATCCCGATCCTCGGCTGCGCCGCCTGGCTGTTCGGCGAATCCATCACCCACACCCCGTCGCCGCTGTCGTTCGCCCTGATGGCCTTCCAGGCGATTTGGGTGGTCGGAACCACGTTCACGCTTTGGTTCGCGCTGGTGAAGGCCTATTCGGCCAGCAAATTGTCCGCTTTTACCTTCATCACCCCTTTGTTTGGCGTGGTGGGTAGCTATTTCATCATGCACGACACCCTGAGCCTGGCCTTTGGGGCGGCAGCCGTCCTTGTAATTGCTGGGCTTTTTCTGGTTAACCGTCCCAGCCCATCAGCTGCGGCGCCGGCTGATGCATTGCTGAACGTCACCAAAACCTGATATTTGGACCCCATGAACAAGCCCGAAAACACCATCGATTCCGACATCGCGGGGCCCAGGCCGCGCCATCACACCACTCAGGTCAAGGTCGGCAACGTTGCCGTCGGCGGCGGTGCGCCGATCGTCGTGCAGTCGATGACCAACACCGACACCGCGGATATCGACGGCACCATCGCCCAGGTCGCAGCGCTCGCGCGAGCCGGCTCCGAAATGGTCCGCATCACCGTGGATCGCGAAGAGGCCGCAGCCGCCGTTCCGCATATTCGCGACGGCCTCGCCAAGCGCGGCATCACCACGCCGCTGATCGGCGACTTCCATTACATCGGCCACAAGCTGCTCGCGGCCTATCCGGCCTGCGCCGAAGCGCTGGCGAAGTATCGCATCAATCCCGGCAATGTCGGCTTCAAGGACAAGCGCGACACCCAGTTCGGCGACATTATCGAGATCGCGAACAAGAACAACAAGCCGGTCCGCATCGGCGCGAACTGGGGCTCGCTCGACCAGGAACTGCTCACCAAGCTGATGGACGAGAACGCCGCATCCGCCAATCCGCGCGACGTGCGCGCGGTGACTCGCGAGGCGATGGTGCAGTCGGCGCTGCTGTCGGCTGCGCGTGCCGAAGAGCTCGGCATGCCCAAGGATCGCATCATCCTCTCCGCCAAGGTTTCGGCGGTGCAGGACCTCATCGCGGTTTATCAGGATCTCGCCAGCCGTTCCGACTACGCCATCCATCTCGGCCTGACCGAGGCCGGCATGGGCACCAAGGGCATCGTGGCGTCCTCGGCTGCGCTCGGCATCCTGCTGCAGCAGGGCATCGGCGACACCATCCGTATCTCGCTGACGCCGGAACCCGGCGGCGATCGTACCCGTGAAGTGCAAGTCGGCCAGGAGCTGCTGCAGACCATGGGCTTCCGCACCTTCGTGCCGCTGGTTGCTGCGTGCCCCGGTTGCGGCCGCACCACCTCGACGACGTTCCAGGAGCTGGCGAGCTCGATCCAGGGTTTCATCCGTGACGAGATGCCGAACTGGAAGACGAAATATCCGGGCGTCGAAGAGCTCAACGTCGCGGTGATGGGCTGCATCGTTAACGGCCCCGGCGAATCCAAGCACGCCAATATCGGCATCTCCTTGCCCGGCACCGGCGAAGCGCCGGCCGCGCCCGTCTTCGTCGACGGCAAGAAGTTCCGCACGCTGCGCGGTCCGACCATCTCCGCCGACTTCAAGGCGCTGGTGATCGACTATATCGACCAGCGCTACGGCCAGGGCGCCAAGGTGCCTGCGCCCGCGGCGGAGTAAGCGTCTCTCACCATCGGAATCGTAGGGCGGGTTCGCGAAGTGCGACCCGCCCTTTTCGTTTGCGCGACCGGTCCCGGATTGCGCTTCGCTCCATCCGGGCTACGATGCTCCCAATCAAGAATGATCGGGAGACATCGCCCATGAGCTCACTCGCCGGCAAGCAGGGCCCGCGCTATCGCCACGCGGTTGAAGACGGCGCTCCCTACGAGACCATCGCGGTCGAAAAGCTCACCCCCATCATCGGCGCGGAAATCTCCGGTGTCGACATCGGCGCGTTGGTCGATAGCGACGCCCGCTCCAACCAGCAGATGGACGAGATCCATCGCGCGCTCGCCGAAAATCTCGTCATCTTCTTCCGCGACCAGGCCATCACGCCAAAGCAGCACCTCGCCTTCGGCCGCAAGTTCGGCGAGCTGCATTTTCATCCCGCGGCGCCCCACGAGGACGAAGACCCGGCGCTGATGAAGATCTATGCCGACAAGAACTCGCCCCGCGCCAATGGCGAGGGTTGGCACTCCGACGTGTCCTGCGATCTCGAGCCGCCGATGGGCTCGATCCTCTACATCAAGCAGTGCCCGCCGCGCGGCGGCGACACGCTGTTCGCCAACATGTATGCGGCCTATGAGGCGCTGTCCGATCGCATGAAAACCTATCTCGATGGCCTGACCGCGCTGCATGACGGCGAGCCGATCTATCGCGGGCTCTATGCCAATTACGGCGTCGCCGATCGCCCGTCCTATCCGAACGCCGAGCATCCGGTGGTGCGTACGCATCCTGTCACGGGCAAGAAGGCGCTCTACGTCAACCGCGGCTTCACCCGCCACATCAATGGCGTCCCGCGCGACGAGAGCGATGCGATGCTCGCCTATCTCTACCAGCACGCCGAAAACCCGCTGTTCCAGTGCCGCTTCCGCTGGACCGAGAACTCCATCGCCTTCTGGGACAACCGCTGCACGCAGCACCGCGCCATGTGGGATTACTGGCCGCATACGCGCTCGGGCACGCGCGTGACGGTGAAGGGGGAGCGGCCGGTGTGAAAATATCGTGGCGCATCACCGCCGCTGTCGCTGTTTCGCTGATCCCGCTGCTGGTGTCGTCAGTTGACGATGGCCAGGCGGCTGCGGCCCGCAAGGCCGTGCGGGCCATCAAGTCACCCGCGCCGGAGCCATGCGATCCGCGCAAGCTCAGGATCATCCTCGACGTCGGGCACACCTCGGAATCGCAAGGCGCCACCAGCGCGCGCAACGATGTGGAATTCGGCTTCAACCTGCAATTGACGCGGCTGATCGGAGCGCGCCTGAAGTCGGCGGGCTTTGCCGCGACCCGTGTGCTTGTGACCGACGGCAAGGCGCGGGCAAGCCTGCTCAAGCGCGTCGGCGCCGCGAACGACGCGCATGCAGATTTTTTCCTATCGATCCACCATGATTCCGTTCCGGACAAGATGCTCGAAGCATGGGAGTTCGATGGCTCGAGGAGTTGGTTCAGCGATCGCTTCAGCGGCCATTCGCTGTTCGTGTCCGAACGCAATCCGCACTTCACTGCCAGTCTCGGCTTCGCCAGGCTGCTGGGCCGGGAGCTGAAGGAGAAAGGCTTGCGATACGCCACCCAATACAGCCTCCCGGTGATGGGCCGCTATCGGCATGACTTGCTCGACAAGGATGTCGGCGTCTACCGCTACGACGGGCTCGTCGTGCTCTCGCAGACCCGGAGCGCCGCGGTGCTGCTCGAAGCCGGCTCCATCATCAATCGCGATGAGGAAATGGCGATGAACTCACCGGAGCGTCGGGAGCTGATCGCAACGGCCGTGGTGAGCGCGATGCGAACGTATTGCGAGAAGCGATAAGTTCCACGGCAAGGCTACAGCGGCGTCGCCTGATACTCCCTGTTCGCCAGGCTTGCCTCCTCCAGATCCAGATCGCGCTCGATCCTACGTCGCGTCTCGTCGGTGATCTGCCCGTCGCGCAGGAGGTCGTGGATGAACTTGCGTTCTGCGGCAATCAGTTCGCGGGTCAGCGCGGTACCGGCGGCGGAGACGTCGTGGTGGGCAGGATCAAGCGAGTCCGGGAGCTGGTTGACGCGGATCTCGTGCCGGGCGCGCAACAGCCGCATCACCTCGTCCGAGACCTCCTTCTCTCCAGTCAACGCATCCAGCGATTTCAGAGCAGCGTCGAGCGCCTGACGTCGTGCCGCGATCTCGGATTCATGTTCGGCCAAATGTTCGCTGCGGCCGACTTTGGTGATGCCGAGCCAGCGCACCACCGGCGGCAGCGTCAGGCCGACACCGATCAGGGTGATGAAGATGACGCCAAAGGCGACGAACAGGATCAGGTCGCGATAGGGAAACGCATCGCCATCGGGCAGCGTGAACGGCAGCGCCAGCGCGGCGGCCAGCGACACCGCGCCGCGCACGCCCGTGAAGGCCAGCGCGAACGGCCATTGCCAGGGCGGCGACGGATCGCGCGCACGAAGCGATTTGCTGAGCATCCGCGGCAGATAGGTCGCCGGATAAAGCCAGGCGAAGCGCGCGACAACGATGATGGTCATGACCACGGCTGTCGCGATCATGATGTCGTCGAGCGGAAACGCTTTCGACTTTTCATAGAGCGCGCGCATCTGGAAGCCG
The DNA here is from genome assembly GCA_023387695.1 of Pseudomonadota bacterium. Lineage (GTDB taxonomy): Bacteria > Pseudomonadota > Alphaproteobacteria > Rhizobiales > Xanthobacteraceae > Bradyrhizobium. The sequence goes on from JAEWHT010000455.1 coordinate 40,274, forward strand.
GTGAGCAGGAACAGCAGGCCCTCGATCAGGTAGATGATGAGGTCCCAGAAGAAGATGCCCTGCAGGCGCGTCGCCGCCGAGATCCAGAGCGGGCCGTTCCAGCTGACATAGAGGCCGCAGGCGACGGTGGCGATCACGCCGGAGCCGCCGACATGCTCGGGCAGCCAGTAGGAGACGTAAGGCGTGATCAGCGACAGCGTCAGCTCGACGCGTGGTTCGCAGGACCATTTGCGGAAGCGGAGCGAGAGCCAGCCGACGCCGATGCCGAAGGCGATCTCGCCGGCGACGATGAGGAAGAATTCGCCGGCTGCCAGCGGCAGCGAGAAGTGCCCGACCATGATTGCGGCGAGCGCAAAGCGGTAGAGGATCAGCGCAGTGGCGTCGTTGGCAAGCCCCTCGCCCTCGAGGATCACCAGCAGCCGGCGGGGCATATTCAGCCGGCGCGCGATCGCAAGCGGCGCCACCACGTCGGGCGGCGCGACGATGGCGCCGAGCAGGAATCCGACGCTCCAGGGCAGGCCGATCACGTAATGGGTGGCCGCCGCAACCATCGCCGCGGTGAAGATCACGGCGCCGACCGAGAGCAGCACGATGGGACGCAGATTGTTCCTGAACTCGCGCCAGCTCATCGCGACGCTCGCCGAATAGATCAGCGGCGGCAGCACCATCAGCAGCACGAGTTCCGGTGGCAGCTCCACCGGCGGCATGCCCGGCACGAAGGCGAGGCCGACGCCTGAGAGCATCAGAAGAATCGCGGGCGCCATGTTGAAGCGCCGTGCGACCAGCGCGGTGCCGGCCAGCACCGCGAGCAGGATGAGAAAGGTCTGGAATTTCGCTGCGATCATGACCTGTCTTGGCCGGAAGCAGCCAAGAGGTCAATGCAGGCGGCTTACGCCAGTTTTTCCGCCACCATGCGTCCGACGCCCGCGAACACCGCCTCGAGCTGCGCCGGATTCGGCGTGCCGCCTTGGGTATAGGCGGCGATCAGGATCGGCGTATCGGGCTTGTTGTCGGGCTTGGGCCAGGCGACCGCGATATCGCCCGATGCGTCCTTGCCGTTGTTGCCGGTCTTGTCGCCAATCTTCCAGCTTGCCGGCAGGCCGCCGCGTAGCCGGTTCGCCCCGGTCTTGCAGCCGACCATCCATTCCGTGAGCTGGGCCCTTGAGGCCGGCGACAGCGCTTCGCCAATCACCAATCGCTTGAAATTGCCGACCATCGCCGCTGGTGTGGTCGTGTCATGGGGATCGCCGCGCGGTGAGCGGTTGAGTTCGGGCTCGTTATGGTCGAGCCGCGAGGTGTTGTCGCCAAGCGAACGCCAGAACGTGGTGAGCGCGGCAGGCCCGCCGATCCGCGCGAGCAGCAGATTGGCGCAAGTGTTGTCGCTGAGCTCGACGCTCGCCTTGCACATGTCGGCGACCGACATCGCGCCGGCGGCGAGATTCTGTTTCGCGACCGGCGCGTACTCCAGCAGATCGGCCTTGGTGTAGGAGATCATCTCGGCCAGCTTCTCCTCCCCGCGATCGACCCGTGCCAGCACGCAGGCCGCCAGTGAGGCCTTGAACGTCGAGCACATCACGAAGCGCTCGTCCGCGCGCCAGGCGAGCTTTTTTCCAGTGGCGAGGTTCTCCGCATAGACCCCGATCCGCCCGCCGCTCTCGCGCTCATAGGATTCGAGCTCGGGCGGCGCATCCGCGGCAAAAGCCGGGGAAGCGGCCATCCAGCACAGCGAGGCGAGCAGGGAACGGCGGTCGAGAAGCATGGGGCAACTTTCGGGAGAGACTGGGTGGGGACTTGGCGTGTGTGCTATCCGCGCCGTCATTGCGAGCGAAGCGAAGCAATCCAGACTGTCTCCACGGAGAGATTCCGGATTGCTTCGCTACTCGCAATGACGTGTGGCGAGAGTTGGGCTTGCAAATAACGACAAATTCAACCGGAGGAGCCCAGAACCGCCATAAACGGCGGCTCGCGAAAAGCCCCTCAGTCCTTCAGGTCGTAACGATATGATTTCGATACGATCTGCCAGCCGTCGGCGAGCTTCATCGCCACCAGATAATCCGTGAAGAACCGCGGCGGCAGCTGGCATTTGACCTTGATGAAAGCCGTCTTTTCGTCCGAGCGGTCGATGGTGACGATGAAATCCTCGCGCGGCTTGCCTTCGGCCTTGGCGGAGGGGCGCTTGCGTACCCAGGCGAGCCAGTCCGGCACGGTCAGGATCTTCAGCTCGCCCTTTTCCACCCAGCGCAGATCGGCGGACGGATGGAAGACACCGCCAAGCTTGTCGGCGTCGCCCTCGTAGAGGCCGTCAAAATAGGATTGCACGACGGCTTCGACGCTCGAACGATTCTGGCTCATGGGTCATCCCTTTGAATGATGGCGCGCCGAGAACTTAGTGGTACGCATCGAATTGCGCTATGGGTGTCTTCCGCCATTCGTGCGAGTCATCATCATGACCGGATCAGAAAAACCGAACGCTCGCATTCTCGTCGGCGAATGCTATTGCCGCTCGGTCCGGTACGAGGTGGCGGACGAATTCTCCTATGCGCTGAGTTGCCACTGCTCGAACTGCCGCCGCACCACCGGTTCCGCCTTCAAGCCATTCGCCGGGATCGCGTACAGCAAGCTTCGCCTCGTCAAAGGCGAGGACCAGCGGATCATCTATGGGGATGACACCACCCATGACGCGCACTGTACCCGCTGCGGCTCGTTGCTCTATTCGCGCGTCCGCGATGGAAAATGGGCCCATGTCGCCATGGGAACCCTGGTCGATGCCCCCTCGATCCGCCCCAGCGCCCATATTTTTGTCGGCTCCAAGGCACCGTGGCACGAGATTACGGACAATCTGCCGCAACATCAGGGGCACATCGGGGATGGCTAGCGAAATCGAACCCCCAGCGAACCGCCAACGCACTGGCGCGACTAACAAAAAGGGTTCCTCGGTCTGTTGTCGGCGTGGTCTTCGTGACCTCCGTCACAGGGCTGGGTCGCAGAGCTTGCTAAGGTCGTCCTGAGGGTATGAACTGCCCCGAATAATTGGGAAGCGTGTCATGCGCAATTTTTTCAGGCTTTACCCGTTGCTCCTCGCTGTCGCGCTGATGTTCGGCGCTGACCCCGCCTTTGCCGGAAAGCGCGTCGCGCTGGTGCTGGCCAACTCGGCCTATCAAAACGCACCGCAGCTTACCAATCCCGTTAATGATGGCGCGGTGATCGCCAAGACATTGAAGGATGCCGGCTTCGATAGCGTCGATTCCCGACACGATCTGACCGCGCTTGAAACGCGACGCGTGCTGCGCGATTTCGCCGATTCGACCCGCGATGCCGACATCGCCGTGGTCTACTATGCCGGCCACGGTATCGAAGTCGAAGGCTCCAACTATCTGATCCCGGTTGACGCCAAGCTCGAGCGCGACACTGACGTCTATGACGAGGCGCTCTCGCTCGATCGTGTTCTGGTTGCGGTCGAGCCGGCGAAGCAGCTTCGCCTGGTGATCCTCGACGCCTGCCGCGACAATCCGTTTGGCAGGACCATGAAGCGCACGTTGGCCTCGCGTGGCATCGGCCGCGGTCTGGCCCAGGTCGAGCCGACCAGCACCAATACGCTGATCGCCTACTCGGCCAAGGCCGGCTTCACGGCGCAGGACGGTGACGGCGCCAACAGTCCGTTCACCATCGCGCTGTCGAAGCATCTGACGACACCGGGCCTCGATGTTCGCCGCGCCTTTGGCTTCGTGCGCGACGAAGTGCTGAAGTCGACCGGCAACAAGCAGGAGCCGTTTGTCTACGGTTCGCTCGGTGGCGAGGACGTGCCGCTGGTGCCCGTGAAGGCCGTGGCCGCGGCGACCGCTGCGCCCACGACGAATCCGCAGATCGACATGCGCCGCGACTACGAGCTTGCGCTTCAGGTCGGCAACAGGCCGGCGTGGGAAGCTTTCCTGGCCCAGCATCCGGACGGCTTCTATGCGAACCTTGCCAAGCTTCAGCTCGACAAGATCCAGGCCGAACAGGTTCACGCCGCAGCCACCGAGAAGGCGAAGCAGGCGGAGGCCGAGCGGGATCGTCTCGCCGCGGCTGGCGCGCAGAAGGACGCGCAAGCCAAGGCCGCGGCCGACGCACAGGCCGCCGAAAAGGCTCAGCTTGCCGCGCAGAAGGCCAAGGAGCAGGTGCAGCAGCAGGCTGCTGCCGCCGAGCAGCAGCGCGTCAATCTCGCCGCTACGGCGCCGAGCGCTGCACCCGCCAGTACGGCGAGCCCCGCTGGCACGAATGTCGCCGCGCTGACGCCAACAAGCACGCCGGCCGATCTCAGCCGCTCGATGCAGACCGAACTCGGCCGCGTCGGCTGCTACTCCGGCCAGGCTGACGGCAACTGGAATACGTCCTCGCAGCGGTCGCTGTCGCAGTTCAACCGCTATGCCGGCACCAAGCTCGACGTGAAGATGGCGAGTGCTGATGCGCTCGACACGGTCAAGTCAAAGCAGTCGCGCGTCTGCCCGCTGGTCTGCGATCACGGCTTCAAGGCCGATGGCGACAAATGCACCAAGATCGTCTGCGACGACGGCTTTGCGTTGAACGACGACAATGAATGCGAGAAGCAGCGTGCGGCCAAGCCGGCCAAGCCGACAACTGCCAAGCCTGCAACTGCCAGTCGCGACGACAGCGACGACCGTCCCGCACGGCAGCGTCGTCAGTCCGGCGACGCGGCTGGCGGAGTGGCGGGCGGCGGTGCTGCTGTCGCTTCTGGTTCGGGTCGTGCGTCGGGCGGTAGCGGTCAGTACTTTTGCAATGATCTGCTCTGCCGTCCGGTCCGGCGCGGTTGTCATCTTGAGTTTCGCGGCGGTGGCGGCCCGCACAATGATGCCAATTACGAAGTCTGCAATTGATGAGGTCGTTCGCAACATTGTCCTGGCGAAGCCGGGACAACGTCGCGGGGATCATGTCGCGATCGCGCTCGCCGCGATGTTGACCGTCAGCGCCAACAGCGCCGTATTGTAGATGAAAGAGACGATGCCGTGCGCGGTGGCGGTGCGGCGGATGGTCTTGTCGGTAATGCCGACGTCCGAGACCTGCGCGGTCATCCCGATCACGAACGAGAAATAGACGAAGTCCCAATAGTCGGCGTGATCTTCCTTCTCGCCGCTCGGGAATTGCAAGCCGCCCACCGGGAGGCGGTAATAATCATGGGCGTAATGTAGCGCGAAGGTCGTGTGCACGGCGGCCCAGGACAGCGCGATGGTGGCGACGGCGATCGTCAGCTCCATGGCACCGCGGTGCGGCGTGCCGAGCTCGTAGACGATTGCGGCAATGCTGGCGAATGCGCCAATCGCCGTTACCAGCAGGATGACGAAGCGGCCGTCGTCCTGCATCGCGGCCGCACGGCGGATGTGCAGATGGTCGTTGCACAACATCATCGTGTAGACGAGCACGAGATAGACCGCGATCAGCGCATCCCATCCGAAGAGAAGCCGCGTCACCAGTCGGTGCGAGCCAGGGATGAGCAAACACACAAGAATGCCGACAGCAAGCGAGATGAAGGTCCGCGGTCGCGCGTAGATCAACCGCATCGGCCGCGACATCTGGCGGAAGCGGTCGAGGACGGGGTCTTCTTTGCTCTCGGCCGCCATCGATGTGCGTCAGTTCTTCCGCTCGGCGACGAAGCGCGCGGCGGCTTGCAGCACAGCGGCGCGGTCGCCGAAGATCGAGACCGCGCTGTCGGCGCGTGCCAGCAGATCGCGCACGCGCTGCTTGGCGCCTTCGATGCCGAGCTGGGTCACGAAGGTGGTCTTGCCGAGCGCGGCATCGGCGCCCGCCGGCTTGCCGAGTGCGGCCGCATCGCCTTCGACGTCGAGCAGGTCGTCGGCGATCTGGAAGGCTTCGCCGAGCGCGCGGCCGTAATCGTCGAGCGCCTGATACTCTTTCTGCGAGGCCTGGCCGAGGAGCGCGCCGGCGATGCAGCCATAGCGCAGAAGCGCGCCGGTCTTCATCTGCTGAATGCGGGCGACGTCGATCGGTTCGTTACCACCGAAGCGGCCTTCGCCGGCGAGATCGAGGATCTGCCCACCGACCATGCCGCCGATGCCGGCGCAGCGCGCCAGCGCGCGCGTCAACAGCAGCCGCACATTGGCGTCGCGATGGACTTCGTCGCGGGTGATGATGTCGAAGGCGATCGTCAGCAGGCCGTCACCGGCGAGGATCGCGGTGGCATCATCGGTCTGCTTGTGCAGGGTGGGGCGGCCGCGGCGCAGGTCCGAATTGTCCATCGCCGGCAGATCGTCATGGATCAGCGAATAGCAGTGAATGCATTCCAGCGCGGCACCCACGAGCAGCGCCGCTTCACGGGGAACGCCGAACACGGCTGCGCTCTCGACCGCCAGGAACGGGCGCAGGCGCTTGCCGCCGTTGAGGCTCGAATAGCGCATTGCGTCCATCAGTCGCTTGGGGCGCGCGATCTCATCGTGCAGGATATCGTCCGACAGCAGGCGCCCGAGCAGGGCCTCGGTGTCATCAGCGGTCTTGTCCAGACGCTTGGCGAAATCGGACGGGGACGTGCCGGTCATCAAGAAAGGCTCCAGAACAAAAATTCGGCCGGACAATCCTTTATGCGCCCGCCCCAGTCAATCGTTTGGAAGGCCTAAAAAGTGCTGGAAAAGGCCCGAATTATCACAGACTTAATGGCGGGATCCGCGGCCACGTTCCCTAACGCGCCGGAAAGGTCGATTTGCGCATCGTCAAAATCCTGCTGGTTGCGTTCGCGGTCGTGGTCCTCGCGCCCTACGTGGTCGCGCCGTTCTACCGCGCCGGTCATCCCGTCTCGACGCTGATGGCCTGGCGTTCGCTGACGGGCGCGCCGATGCATCGGGAGTGGATCGATCTGGCGGCGATGTCGCCCTCACTGCCGCGCTCGGTGGTGGCGGCCGAGGACGCCCATTTCTGCAAGCATCATGGCATCGACTGGGGCGCGCTGCGCGAGGCCATCAACGACGCCAAGGAAGACGGCACCCCGTTCCGCGGCGCTTCCACCATCACCCAGCAAGTGGCCAAAAACCTGTTCCTTTGGCAGGGGCGGGATTTCGTCCGCAAGGCGCTGGAATTTCCGCTGGCGGTCTGGATCGATTTTGTCCTGCCCAAGCACCGGATCCTGGAAATCTACCTCAATATCGCCGAGCTCGGCCCCCAGGGGCAGTTTGGAGCGGAGACGGCCAGCGCCTACGCGTTTGGTAAATCCGCTTCCCGTCTCTCCCCCCGGGAGGCGGCCCTTTTGGCCTCGATCCTGCCGAATCCGGTCAAACGCAGCGCCAGAGCCCCGGGGCCGGGCGTGCGGCGGCTGGCCGGGACCTATGTGGCCAGGGCGGAGGCCTCCTCGCTTTTGACCTGCTGGCAGGAAAATCGCTGATTTCGGGCTCTTTTCGGGCGTTTTTTCCGTGCCAGAACCCTAGCTTTACGGCCAGCCTTCCTCTATAAGCCCGGCCTTGATTGGCATTCAGCTCGCCCCGTATTGCGGGCGCTGAGCCGTTCCTCGCGGACGATGCCCTGAAACACCAATCCCTAGAGGATACTGAAATGGCCGTTCCGAGAAGAAAAACCTCGCCGTCGCGTCGTGGCATGCGCCGCTCGGCAGACGCCATCAAGAAGCCGACCTATGTGGAAGACAAGGACTCCGGCGAGCTCCGTCGTCCGCATCATCTCGACCTCAAGACCGGCATGTACAAGGGCCGTCAGGTCCTGAAGAAGAAAGAGTCCTGATCTCAGGACTTTTCTTTGGGCGGGCTGATCGAGCCCGCCTGATTTCGGCCAACCCATGAGATATGACAGTGACGGCGGCGGAGCAGATGCTTCGCCGCCGCATTGTCCTGCCCGGACATCTTGATCGAGAAGGCGCTTTGCCGATGGTCGGTTTCCCGCTGCTTCTGATTCCGCTCGCGGTGTACAACATCATCGCCTTCCTGATGCCCAGCGTGTCCTTCTCGGATGTGCTGTTCAAGGTGCCGATGATTAGCGGCGAGACCTGGCCGGTCACGCTGGCCGATCTGCTGCTCGCGCTCGGCGTGCTGCTGCTGCTGCTCGAAGTGGTCAAGGGCGCACGGCCCGGCGCGAAATTCCTGATGGATCATTTGCTATCGCTGATCCTGTTCGGCGCGGCCGCAGCCGAATTCGTGATGTGGCCTAAATTCGGCAACTCCACTTATTTCCTGCTGGTGCTGCTCGCGATGGCCGATCTCTTTGGCGGCATCGCCCAGCGCACGCGCCGACGCATCGCCTACGTTGCTGCGGAGACGGTCACTGTGCCGCGCAAGGCGAAGCGCCAGGCCGAGGCACCGCCGGCTGCGACCACGTTCGAGCCGAAGCTCGATCCGGTGCCCGCGCCACAGCCTGAACCGCCGCCCGCACCCTCGGCGCAATCGGTTGCCGAATCCGTTTTGATGGATCATCCCGCGCCGAAGCCAGGTATCGCGCCATCGCCGGAAATTCCCTCGCCGCATTTGCAGCCGGGCAACGGCACGCCGTCCTCGCCCGACGAGCAGCGCTGATCTCTTTGAGTTCTGGCTTGGTCCAACCGCGAAGTCGGTGGGCTCCCTCGCCCCGTTCTTACGGGGAGAGGTGAATAGGGAATAGCTGCGTTACGCCACCTGACGCGTGCGTGAGGTGACACTGGGAAGCAGCGGACGCTTGCTGCCATAGGCCATGCGCGCATCCTCGGACGAGCCGCGGCGCAGCCGGTTTGCCTGGGGCAGGTGCTCGGCATTGGCGATCAGCTGAGTGACGAAGCTTGGATCGGGGCGCGTCAAAGGCACCTTGCGGATCAACTGCAAAACCGGAGTCAGCGGCACCAGCGCGGTACTTGCTTCCCGCGTTGCTTCTTCGATCTGGTCCACATTCACCATCGCAACACCACTGATCCCGATGAACTGGCGCGTTTTGGGACGCTGGCGCCGGTGCATGTGATGGTCTCGCAAGGCCTGTGCCGCGGCAGTCTATTCCCTTCCGAAGGGCTCGGGAACGTGGTTTCCAAATTGTTTATGAACTTTGCCTAGGGTCTGGGGCGAATCTGGCCGTATTCTGTGCCGGCTCAGGACTCCCCGCTGTCCCGAAACGAGGCGCTTTTGACCCCAGCATTACCGCAAGCCTCCGAGATCCTGGCCGCCCTCGGCCAAGCCGTATTCGTTTGGGATATCGCAAGCGACGCGATCGTCTGGGGTGAGCAGGCGGGCGCCATCTTCCCCGGAATTCCGCCTGAGCGGATCGCGACCGGCGCCGAGTTCGCCAAGCTGATCGAGCCCGCACAGACGTTGCGGACAGCCGCGCTCGCCCAGACCTCTGCCGTGCACGGCGCCGACGGCACGCCCTATCGCGTCGAGTATGGCGTGCGCATGAGCGCGTCCGATCCGGTGGTCTGGATAGAAGAGACCGGTCGCTGGTTCGCCGGGGCCGACGGTCGCCCGGTGCGTGCCATCGGCTCCGTCCGCATCAACAATGAACGGCACGCGCGCGATGAAGAGTTGACCAAGCTTGCGCGGCTCGATCCGTTGACCGGCGAGCTCAACCGCTCCCATCTGATCGCAGCGTTGGCCGAAGCGATCGAGGAAACCACCCGATTCCGTTCGACTGCCGCCTTCATGCTGGTCGGCATCGATCATCTGGCCCGCGTCAACGATGCCTTCGGCTTCGACGTGGCCGATGCGGTGATCCTCGACGTCGCCAAGCGCATCCGCGCGCGCTTGCGCGGCGGCGACGTGCTCGGCCGCTTCTCCGGCAACAAGTTCGGCCTGATCCTGAAGAACTGCACCGTCGACGACATGAACGTGGCCGCGGAGCGCTTTCTCGCCGGCGTCCGCGACGAGGTGGTGCCGACCAGATCCGGTCCTGTCTCGGTCACCGTCTCGATCGGCGCGGTCAGCCTGCCGCGCTATGCCCGCAATGCCGACGAGGCGATCAACCGCGCCCAGGAGACACTCGATGCCGCCAAGCGCCGCCGCGTCGGCTCGTTCGCCGCATGGCGTCCGGACCCTGCGCGCGACGCGCAGCGCCGCGTCAATATTCGTGTCACCGACGAGATCGTCACGGCGCTGAACGAGCGCCGTATCAAGCTCGCCTACGAGCCGGTGGTATCGGCGGCCTCGCGCGAACGTGCATTCCACGAATGCCTGGTGCGGATGGATCAAGGCGACGGTCAGGTGCTGCTCGCGCCCGATATCGTGCCGGTGGCCGAGCGGCTCGGCCTCATCCGCCTGGTCGATCACCGCGTGCTCGAGCTCGTGGTTGCCGAGCTCGCAGCCGCCCCCGACGTCAGCCTCAGCCTCAACATCTCGCCGGATACGACGATGGATCCCGATTGGTGGGCGGGCATCGAATCGCTGATGCGTGCTCATCCCGGCGTCGCGGAGCGGCTGATCGTCGAGATCACCGAGACGGTCGCGATCCAGGACATCGATGATGTCCGCGCCTTCGTCGGCCGCCTCAAGAATTTCGGCAGCCGTATCGCCATCGACGATTTCGGTGCCGGCTACACCTCGTTCCGCAATTTGCGCAAGCTCGGCGTGGACATCGTCAAGATCGACGGCGCCTTTGTGCAGAACATCACCCACTCCGCCGACGACCGTGCCTTCGTGCAGACCTTGATCGATCTTGCCCGCCGTCTCGACATCAAGACCGTGGCCGAATGGGTGCAGGACGATGAGGCCGCCAACATGCTGCGCGACTGGGGTTGCGATTACATCCAGGGGCGGCTGATAGGGCTGGCGTCAGCCGAGCGCCCGTGGGCTAAGCCGTCGGACAGCGCGCTGCCCGCGGCAGGTTGAGAGCGCGTAGGGTGGATTAGCGCAGCGTAATCCACCGCTTCTGGCTCTGCGGATGCGAACTGTATTGGATTATGCCTTCGGCTAATCCACCCGACCCTCGCTGCGAAATTCTCTTTTGAAATCAGTCCCCGTTCTACTGTGCATGGGGTTGTTTTCGCGGAAGTTCGCGACGGGCGGGGAAGTTCACGCCACGCGGCGAACGGCGTTCAGGGTTTCGATGGTGCGACTGACTTCGGTCGCCGGACAGGGCTTGCCGAAGTAATAGCCCTGCACCGCGGTGCAGCCGCATTCGCGGACGAAGTCGAGCTGTTCGATGGTCTCCACACCTTCAGCCGTGGTCTCGACACCGAGCACCGAGCCGAGGCTCGCGATGGTGCGGACGATGGCGATGCTCTCAGGGCTTTCGCCGAGCGTGCCGACGAAGGAGCGGTCGATCTTGATGCGGTCGAACGGAAATTTGCGCAAATAGCTCAGCGAAGAATAGCCGACACCGAAATCGTCGAGGCTGACGCGCACGCCGAGCGCGCGAAGCTGATGCAATATCTCGATCGTGGCTTCGCTGTCATCGAGCAGCGCCGTCTCGGTGACCTCGAGCTCGAGCCGCTGCGGCGGCAGGCCGGCCTCGGCCAACGCGCTCGTGACCATGGCCACAAGCCCGCGCGAGTGGAACTGCACCGGCGACAGGTTCACCGCGACCGTCACATCAGGCCATGACGCCGCTGTCGCACAGGCCGTGCGCAGCACCCATTCGCCGATTGGAACGATCAGCCCGTTCTCTTCGGCGATCGGAATGAATTCAGCCGGCGAGACGAAGCCGCGCACGGGATGTTTCCAACGCAGCAATGCCTCGAAGCCGGTCAGCTCAGTGGTGTCGAGCCGAACCTGCGGCTGAAACACCAGATGGAATTGGTTGGCTTCCAGCGCGCCGCGCAGATCGTGCTCAAGCGCATGCCGGCTGCGCGCCTCTTCTTCCATCTCGGGCTCGAACAGCTGGTAGGCGCCGCGCCCTTTGGCCTTGGCCTGGTAGAGCGCGAGGTCGGCGCATTTCATCAGTTCGTCGGGGTCGAGGCCGTGGTCGGGCGCGATCGCGATACCGACGGAGACGCCGACATGAATCGATTGGCTTTCCAGCGGCGGCGGATGGCCGATAATCTCGACCAGCCGTCGTGCAAGCCGTTCGGCTGACTGTGGCTGCGGTCCGCGCTGAAGCACGGCGAACTCGTCGCCGCCGAGGCGGGCGACGGTGTCATGCTCGCCGACATTTTCCTTCAACCGCGCTGCGACCCAGCGCAGCAGTCGGTCGCCCGCGGCGTGGCCGAGCCGGTCGTTGACGGTCTTGAAATTATCGAGGTCGAAGTACAGTACGGCCATGGAGCCGCCCGCGATCGCAACCTGGCTCAGGCCTTCGCCCATCTTCTCGCGGAATAGCGTGCGGTTAGGTAGATCCGTAAGAGAATCGTGGCGTGCCATGTGCGCGACGCGGGCCTGGGCCTTGTGGCGCTCGGTGACGTCCTCATAGGTGACAACCCAGCCGCCATGCTCCATCCGCTTGTGGTTGAGCTTGATGATGCGGCCGTCGCTCAAATGCCGGTGCAGCGTATGTTCGCCCTCGCGCAGCCGTTCGACGTAGTCGGCATAGAGCTGTGCGGCGGTGGTGTTCGGATGGATGCCGAGATCGCAGCTATGCTCCATGATCTCGCGCATTGAAATGCCGGGCTTCACGATCTCGGGCGACAGGCCGTACATCTCGATATAGCGGCGGTTACAGACGATCACATGCAGGCTCGAATCGAGCATGCACAGGCCCTGGCTCATGTTGTTCAGTGCCGCGTCGAAACGACGATATTGCTCGCTCAGCTCCTCGACCGCGTTTTCGCGCTCGGTGATGTCTTCATAAGTGGCGACGAAGCCGCCCTCAGGCAACGCGCAATAGCGAACCGAAATGATCGTGTCATTGGTCATGCGCCGACGCATCGGCGAAGAATCGTTGCTCTCGATCCTGGCGCGGGCAGCTTTGAGGATCTGCTGCGGGCTGTATTCGGATGAGAACGCACCGTTCGCGATTGACTGCTCGATCAGGTCGGAGAGATGCGTGCCGGGCGCACTCTCTTCCTCAGATAGACGATAGATCGTCCGGTATGTGCTGTTGCAGATGCGCAAACGCATGTCGCTGTCGTAGAAAGCAAGGCCGTGCGCCATGTTTTCCAGCGCGGCGTCCAGCATGAAGTTCTGCTGCTTGAGCGTCTCTTCATGCTCCAATCGCTCGGTGACGTCTTCATGCACTGTCACCCAGCCGCCGTCGGGCATGAAACGGCAGACTGCTTGCACCTTGCGGCCGTCGTAGCGCGTGACCAGCACGGTCTTCGGGCTCTTGGACAGGACGTCGTTGATCCGGGCGTCGAGGAATTCGTCTCCGGATGCGTCGTCCCCTCTGTTGCCGCGCGACAGCCAGTGGTTAATGATCGTGCTGTGCGTGGCTCCTGTTTTCACGACATCTGGGTCGAGGTCGTAAAGGCGGATGAAGCGATCGTTGCAAACCACGACGCGGCCTTCACCATCGTACATGATGAGGCCGTGCGACATGTTCGCGACAGCATGCTGGCTGCGCTCAGTCTGAAGTTGCAACTCGGTCTCGAGGCGGGCAAGCCGGCTGACATCGTCGCAGATCGTCATCCAGCCGCCGCCGGGGAGCGGCTTCAGTTCGAGCGTGATGACAAGGCCGCTTGCGAGCGTCTGCCGGGTTTGGAACGGTTTGCCAGCCGCAATCAATGCGATCCGGGAAGCGTAGAGTGCGTCAACCTCGTCTGCCGGGATGTTGCCAAGCGCCACGCTGTGACCGAGTACGTCGCGGTAGCGCGTTCCGATCCGGACAACGTCAGCCGACATTTCGAACAGATCGACATACCGGCGGTTGACCAGCACGATCCGGTTGTCGGCGTCGTAGACGCAGACGCCCTGTTCCATGCCGTCGAGCGCAAGCTGGCTCAGCGACAGCAGGGCCTGTTGGCCTTGCTTGCGGTGTGCACCGAGCTCATTGTCGCGGGTCGACGTCATGGGATCAGCGGGGTCTCGGTCGCAATAGACTTAACGCAACGTAATTCAGCCGCTGAGCGTAGCGAAGAGGCGGGAAAATTCCCTTAAGCGCCGTAGTTTACGGAGGGTGACTGGCAATGAAGAGTGCGCGCGAACCGCGCGAAAAAAAATTGGGTGTCGTCGCGGCTTTCGCCGGGACGACACCCGAATTTTCGGCATAAGCGTACCGCTTTTACGGCCCGTAAAGCACGAGCTCCGTGTCGGTCAGATCGCCCAAGCGTGGGCGATGCGGGCCCTTGAAATATTTGCGTCCGCGCCGCTCGGTATAAATACCGACAAGGCCGGGAATGGCCTCGTTGGCATCGACGATCACGGAGATCTTGCCGAGCCGCAATAGCAGCCGGCCGATGCGGCCGGCACAGGCGGCGTATTCAGCAGCGCTGCGGCAATAGATCAGTTGCATTGCCGGCGGCGCGATGAAACCGCGACGGATGCGCACCGGTTGTAAGATGAAGGGGAAGACGCCCTTCGGCGTGCGGCAGACCAGGCTGAGGCAATTGTAGCGCGCATGCCGCGTCAGCAGCTCGGTCTCGGCCTCGGAAAGGCCCTCGATCTGCTTGGTGTGCTGGGAGATGACCTCGATCTTGCTCCAGCGCGGAGCGCGCGACAGCGCCGGCACCGAGAAGAACAGGCCGCGGCAATAGGCACGAAAGCCCTGCGTTTCGATGATCGGCCAGGTCCAAACAGCCGGGCTGATGTTGAGATAGGTCACGTGCTTGTGGCGCTGCGCGATCTTGGTGAGCAGCGGCGCGTAGTTGCGGTAGGCCGGCTCGACATACCAGCTCGACAGGTTGCACTGGATGGCGGTCTCTTCGCCATCCTTGCGCGTGGTGTAGATCAGCAGCAGCACGCCGACCGGTTCGCCGTCATTGTCGAGCATGTAGCCGAAGCGCGGATAGCCCTCCGGCACGGGCCGGAAGGCTTGCCGGCGCAGGCCCTGGATCCAATAATTACGCGAGCGTCCGACGAAGCCGCGCGTCAGCAAGTCCGCGATGGCTTCAACATCGGACTCAGTGATCTCGCGACATCGGACCTTGGTGTGAATCACGCTCGTCTTGCCCGCGGAAATGGTCGGCCCCTTACCTTAACGCCAGCCTTCGCCGTGAGCGTCAGCCGCAATTTGCGCCTGCATGCCCATGATCTCGCGCACCTTGGCGGGCCAGGCGGAAAGATCAGTGCTGTGGGTGTGGAACATCGCGACAGCCAGGCGATCCATGCCGAACGCGACGCAACCGGTGTGCGCTGGCTCGCCATTGGCGTCCTGGATGCCCCAGGTCGTGCCGAAATGTTCGCGGTGATAGTTGAAGCTCATGCAGGCCGTCGGCTGCTCTTCCGAGCGCAGCGGGATCAGCAGCTCGAACTTGAGCTGCTGCTGCTTCTGGCTCACCGCCTTCATCTGGCCGACGCGGCCGAAGAAGGGATCGCTGGCATAATCGACGCGGAAAGTCAGGCCGAGATCCGTCGCGATCGCCTGCGCGCGCACCATCCAGCGCTCGCGGAAATCGGCGACGTCATCCGGCGTGCCGATGCAGACATATTCGCGCATCCGGAACGATTGCAGCCGGTCGAGATGCTTTGACGGCTCGCGGCGGAAGCAGTCGGCGGCGACGTCGAAGCGCAGGCCGCCCTTTGGCAACCGGCCGCGGCTCGCGGCGATCGGATACACCGGATAGCAGGCAGCGGGCGAGAGCACGAGGTCGGCCGGCGAGAGCGAGGTGGTCCAGTCGCCGCCGGCATCGAACCGGCTTACCGCCGCGTTGATCTCCCGTTCGGTGCCATGCAGGCCGCAGACGCAGCCCAACAGATTTGGAAAGCTCTTGAGATAGCCGGACTTTTCCAGCTGCGCGCGGCTCATCACCGGCGGGAAGCGCATCGCTTCGGTGCCGGGCTCGCGGTGGCTCGTGATCAGCGCCGCGAGCTTCTCGACGACGCCCTCATAGAGCGCGGTGCGCGCATAGACGCCGTCGGCGCCCATACGATGAAACAGCTTGTCGGCGAGATGATCGAGCGGATCCGCGATCTGCGGCGCGGTCTCGGGCGAATCGGGGAGGACGGTAATATTCATGGTCCGGTGTCCTGCTATTTCGAAAATTGTTCTTGTTGATTAGTCACGAAGGCTCGTCGGCACGCCGCTCATCAAGGTCGAGGTCGCGGCGTTGGCCAGAATTCGATCGTTGTTGATCATGATCGGCGAAGACAGCACGTCGCGCAGATGACGGCCCATGGTGAACTCGCCGTCGTTGCGATAGCCGGCGAGACCCGCGGTGCGCATCGCATGCATCACGGTCTCGACCGCGAGCTCGGAGGCCTGCACCTTCAGCAGCGTGATCGAGGACTGGAAGTCGAGTGAACCAAGTGCGCGTTCGTCATGCTCCGCGCGGGCAAAGGCGTCGAGATTAGCTGAAATCAACGCACGCAATTTGGCCAGCGACATCTTTGCGGCAGTGAAATGCGCGGCGGCGGGCGGCATTTGGCCTCCCGCGCCACGCGCAGCCTTGCGGACGAAGGCCTGCGCGCGGGTCACGGAGGCAGCGGCAATGCCGGCCCATGTCGACGACCAGCACAGATGTGCGAACGGCGTCATCGTCTGCGCGTGGATCTTGTCATAAGCTTCCGGGAAGACGCGATCTGCGGAGCAATCGACCTTCAGCTCGAAACCGGTCGAGCAGGTGCCGCGCATGCCGAGCGTTTCCCAACCCTGCGTCTGCTTCAGCGAATAATCGTCCTTGGCGAGAGCCAGTAGCACCTGGTCGGACGCTGCGGCTTCGGTCGCGCGGCGCGCGATGGTGACGAGGCCGTCGGCCTGCGCGCCGTAGGAGATCACGGTGGCGTCGCGAACGAGCGAAACCGTATCGCCGACGTGGTCTACCGCAGCAGCGCTGGCGCGGATGTTGCCACCGTTCTGGCCTTCAGTGGTGGAGGAGGCGAGCAGCCATTGGTCGCGAGCGACCCGGCGCATCATGGTTTCCATCCAGGGGATGCCGTGGCCATGCCTGACGATGCAGGCGACCTTGGTCTGGTGCATCGCGTAGATCATCGCGGTCGAAGCGCAAGCGCGTCCGAGCGTATAGCAGATGTCGGTGACGTCGTAGATGGAGGCACCGAAGCCGCCGAATTCGACCGGGATCATGACGCCGAGCAGCTGTTGCTCGCGTGCGGCATCGAAAGCCTTGTGAGGGAAACGGGCGTCGCGATCGACGCCGTCAGCGTCGGCCGCTGCCACGCTGGCGGTCCGCGCGGCGCGCTCGATCAGGGACGGGCCCTGCTCGAGGAGACTGGTCTGCGTTTCGTCGACAGTGATGACTGCTTCACGCACGTTCATACTCGTCCGCCTCCGCTTCGTCGTTCGGGATCGCCAGCATCATTTGCGATGCCTCTGAAGAAATCCCCCGACCATCTTTGCTTGTGAGATGAGGCTACGGATTTAATTCAAATTCGTCGATGAAATAGAGGGTAAACGAACTCCAATTCCGAACGAACAGTTAAGGTCCGGTTGTTTGCATCGCCCGGATTTCGATGATCACGTTAGGGTTTTGGAGGAAGCCAAAATTCCGGACAATCTGAGTCATCGTTTACTAAGAAACGCGAAGTAATGATGAGGCCCATTGTGGGATCGGCCGGTCATGCCCATCGTAACGGGGCAGGTTCGACCTTTTAGAGACAAATGGGAATTTAACCATGCAGGCTTTCGACGCCGACGTGCGCAGTCGCATCATCAAGCTGGTGAAGGGCATTCTCGCGCAGAACTCGCTCACCGCTGACGTCGCACCGTCGACGAAACTTGTCGATGCCGGCCTCACCTCGATGGACATGGTCAATCTGATGCTGGGCGTCGAAGCGGAGTTCGACTTCACCATTCCGCAAACCGAGATCACGCCGGAGAATTTCCAGTCGGTCGAGACGCTGGAACGGATGGTCGCGACCCAGCTGCAGCCGGCCACCGCGGCTTAAGAAGACGACCAACGGCGCCCAATAGGGCCCAACCACCCCGTTTCAAAACCGCCGCAAAACTGGCATAGCTTAACCATGTCGCACGTCGCGAACAGGGTGGAGCAGGCATGACGCAGGCGGTATTGGGCATCATCGGCGGCTCCGGCATCTACGATTTGCCGGGTCTCGAGGGCGCGCACGAAGAGGTGATCAAGAGTCCCTGGGGCGAGCCATCGGCGCCGGTGCGGCGTGGCACCATCGCTGGCCTGCCGATCGTGTTCCTGCCGCGCCACGACAAGGGCCACCGTCTCTCGCCTTCCGACATCAATTATCGCGCCAATATCGACGCGTTGAAGCGCGCCGGCGTCACCGACCTGATCTCGTTGTCGGCCTGCGGTTCGTTCAAGGAGGAGATGCCGCCCGGCACCTTCGTCCTGGTCGACCAGTTCGTCGATCGCACCTATAAGCGCGAGAGCTCGTTCTTCGGCAAGGGTTGCGTTGCGCATGTCTCGATGGCGCATCCGGTCTCGCCGCGACTGCGGATCCATCTGGCCGCGGCGGCTGAGGCTGAGGGAATCGCGATCGCACGCGGCGGCACTTATGTCTGCATGGAGGGACCGCAATTCTCCACCTATGCGGAGAGCATCACCTACAAGACGCAAGGCTATTCCGTGATCGGCATGACCAACATGCCTGAGGCAAAGCTCGCCCGCGAAGCCGAGATTTGCTACGCGACCGTCGCGATGGTGACCGATTTCGACTGCTGGCATCCAGATCACGACGCGGTCACGGTGCAGGACATCATCCGTGTGCTGACCTCGAACGCAGACAAGGCGAAGTCACTTGTGGCGAGGCTCGCCAAGGATTTCCCGCGCGAGCATGAGCCGTGTCCGATCGGTTCGGATCGTGCGCTCGATACCGCGCTGATCACTGCGCCTGACGCACGCGATCCCGAACTTCTGAAGAAGCTCGACGCGGTGGCCGCACGCATCCTGCGTGGTTGAAACGCAAGAAGAACGAAAAGGCATGATGCGATGAAGGTCGACGGCAAGCATTTCCGCAGCATCTGGCGCGAGCGCGACGGCTGGTCGGTCGGCGCGATCGATCAGCGCCGGCTGCCGCATGAGTTCGTCGTTGCGAAGCTGATCTCGTGCGAGGATGCGGCGGTTGCGATCCGCGACATGCTGGTGCGTGGTGCGCCGCTGATCGGCGCAACGGCGGCCTATGGCATGGCGCTCGCGATGCGTGAGGACGCGTCCGATGCTGGACTGAAGCGCGCCTATGATACTCTCGTGGTGGCGCGGCCGACGGCGATCAATCTGAAATGGGCGCTGGACGAGATGCGCGCGACGCTCGGGCCGATCGATCCGGTCGAGCGCGCGGAGGCTGCTTATGCGCGTGCCGACGAGATCGTCGAGCAGGACGTGGAGATCAATCGCGGCATTGCTGCCAACGGCCTCGCGTTGATCGAGGCGATCGTGGCGAAGAAGAAGCCAGGCGAAGTGGTCAACGTGCTGACCCATTGCAACGCCGGTTGGCTCGCCACCGTCGATTGGGGCACGGCGACCGCGCCGATCTATCTCGCCCATGAGCGTGGTATCAAGATCCATGTCTGGGTCGACGAGACCCGCCCGCGCAATCAGGGCGCCTCGCTCACCGCGTGGGAGCTCGGCCATCACGGCGTGCCGCATACCGTGATCCCCGACAACACCGGCGGGCATCTGATGCAGCATGGCATGGTCGATCTCGCCATCGTCGGTACCGACCGCGTCGCCGCCAATGGCGACGTCTGCAACAAGATCGGCACTTATCTGAAGGCGCTCGCCGCGCACGACAACAAGGTCCCGTTCTATGTCGCGCTGCCGTCGCCGACTATCGATTTCGCGGTCAATGACGGCATCCGCGACATTCCGATCGAGCAGCGTAGCGGCGCTGAGGTGACCGACATGACGGGCCGCACCGCCGATGGTCGCCTGGAGACGGTGCGCATCGTACCGGAGGGATCGCCGGTTGCGAACTATGCCTTCGACGTAACGCCGGCGCGTCTCGTCACGGGTCTCATCACCGAGCGCGGCGTGCTGAAGCCGGACCGCGCCTCGCTGGCTGCTGCGTTTCCAGAACGGATCGCGACTGCGGCGGAGTAGTTCGGGTTAAGAGAGCTTCAACCCAGTCGCCGCCTCGAGCTCCGCAATCGCCTGCGCGCCACTGGCGACCTTGATCGTCGCCATACCCATCTCGCGCGCAGGCTTCAGATTGACGCCGAGGTCGTCGAGATAAACGCACTTCTTCGGATCGACCTTCAGCGCTTCGACCATCAGTTGGTAGATGCGCGGATCTGGCTTGCGCAGGCCGATCTTGGCGGATTCGATGACATGATCGAACAGCACCATCACCTCGGCGACATAGAGCGAGCGCCCGGTCATGCTACCGATGGCGTTGGCAGGCAGATTGTTGGTGATGCAGCCGGTCTTGAATTGCGCCTTGATGCGCTTCAGCGCCTCGACCATCTCGGGGCGCAGATCGCCCTGTAGCAGCGGCAGCACGTCACGGCCACGCACTTCGGCGCCGAGCGCAAGCGATTCCGCTGCGAACAGCTTGTCGAATGTTTCGATATCGACTTCCGCACGCTCGAATTTGGCCCAGGCATTTTCGAGATGATTGGCGGCGTTGGTGCGCCGGATGATGTCGACGGGCAGGCCGCGCTCTCTCTCGTATCGCGCGAACGCCTCGAACGGCGAACTCGTCAGCACGCCGCCAAAATCAAAGATCACAGCCTCGATCGTCACTGTCCTGCCCTCGTCAATTCCTTTCCAAGAGGGCTAGCATGCGCTATCGGCAAGGGCCAGTCCTGCCGACGCCGAGCGTGTTCCTATGAAGAAGCTTGCAACTCTCATCGCAGCCACGCTGCTGCTCGCAACGCCCGCTCAAGCCATCGTCGGCGGTGGCACACCGCAAACGGAAGGCGTCGCGCGTGCGGTCGTCACCATCGTTGGCTCGCGCGGCAATTTCTGCACAGGCAGCCTGATCGCGCCAAGAGTAGTGTTGACTGTCGGTCACTGCGTCCAGCCCGGCGCGGGCTACAAGATCGTCGATCGAGGCGCTGACGGTCAGCCGCAATTGCTGAACGTGCGCACGGTCGCGATCCATCCGAGCTTCAACATGCAGGCCATGCTGGCGCATCGCGCCACGGCCGACGTGGCATTGCTGCAACTGGAAATTCCACTCAAGGGAAAATCGACTGTGCCGGTCGGCGCGCCGAATATTCCAATCCAGGTCGGCAGCAGATTCACGATCGCCGGTATCGGCGTCACCGTGCGCGGTGATGGCAAGAGCGGCGGGACGATTCGCGTTGCCGGTCTCGTTGTCACAGGTCAGCCCGGAACGCTGCAGATCCGCCTGGTCGATCCCGTAACCAACGGTGTTCGCGACGGAATCGGCGCCTGCACCGGTGATTCCGGCGGCCCCGTGTTCGAGGACAAGCCGAACGGCGCCGTTCTTGTCGGCGTCATCAGCTGGTCGACGGGGCCGAACGGCGCTGCCGGCTGCGGTGGATTGACTGGCGTCACGCCGCTTACGCTCTATCGCGACTGGATCCTGCAGACGGCGCGGAGCTGGGGCGCGGCGTTGTAGTTTGATCGCGACTTGATCTATGTCATTTTGCAGATGAAGCGCGATGGGCCAACATGCCCATAGCGGAGGAAACGCGTCGCCAAACAATGGCGGCCTGAGAAAGACAAGGCATAGAAGCAACAATGAATGTCGCTGTTCGCAGTCACGCCACCACCAAACAGGCCACAGAACATTTCGATGTGCTGATCGTCGGCGCCGGCATCTCCGGCATCGGCAGCGCCTATCACATCGAAAAGCAGCTTCCGGGAACTAGCTACATCATCCTGGAAACGCAGGCGACGTTCGGCGGCACCTGGAGCACGCATCGCTATCCCGGCATCCGCTCGGACAGCGATCTCCACACCTTCGGCTACAGCTTCAAGCCCTGGGTTGGGCCGCCGATCGCGACCGCCGATGAAATCCTCGCTTACATGAAAGAGGTGATCGACGATAACGATATCGGCCGCCACATCCGCTACAAGCACAAGATCAATTCGGCGAGCTGGTCGAGCGAGCAAAATCTCTGGACCATCGAAGCGGTGATGACCGACACCGGTGAAGCCAGGACCTTCACCGCGAATTTCCTCTGGATGTGCCAGGGCTACTATCGCCATTCGGAAGGCTATACGCCGGAATGGAAGGGCATGGGCCGCTTCAAGGGTCGCATCGTCCATCCGCAGACCTGGCCTGACGATATCGATCTCAAGAACAAGAAGGTCGTCGTGATCGGCTCGGGCGCTACCGCAGCGACGCTGGTGCCGAACATCGCCGACGATTGCGCGCACGTCACCATGCTGCAGCGATCACCGACCTATTTCCGGCTGGGCCGCAACGCGATCGAGATCGCGGAGGAACTGCGTCGGCTTCAGGTCGACGAGGCCTGGATCCACGAGATCGTCCGTCGCAAGATTTTGTTCGAGCAGGATGCGTTCACGAAGCTCTGCCTCTCCAAGCCGGAGCAAGTGAAGAAGGAACTGATCGGCCAGATCAGCGCCGTGCTCGGTCCCGACTACGACGTCGAAAAGCACTTCACGCCGACGTATCGGCCGTGGCGCCAGCGCATTGCCTTCGTACCCGATGCTGATTTGTTCAAGGGCATTGCCAGCGGCAAGGCCTCGGTCGTCACCGACGAGATCGAAAGCTTCGTCGAGAACGGCATCCAGCTCAAATCCGGCAAGCTGCTGGAGGCCGACATCATCGTCACCGCGACCGGCTTCCATCTTTCGGCGCTCGGCGACATCGCCTTCGAGATCGACGGCAAGCCGCTCGCCTTCGGCGACACCGTCACCTATCGGGGCATGATGTTCACGGGCGTACCGAACCTGGTCTGGGTGTTCGGCTATTTCCGTGCGAGCTGGACGCTGCGCGTCGATCTCGTCGCGGATTTCGTCTGCCGGTTGCTCGGGCACATGAAGGCGAAGGGCAAGAAGAAGGTCGAGGTGGCCTTGCGCGCCGAAGACCACAACATGCCGATCTTGCCCTGGATCGATCCGGAAAATTTCAATCCCGGCTACATCCTGCGCGACATGAACCTGCTGCCCAAGCGCGGTGACAAGCCCGAATGGCAGCACAGCCAGGATTACTGGACCGAGAAGGACGAAATCCCGAAGACGGATCTGGATGACAAGGCGTTTGTGTATGGGTGATTAGGTCCGGCGCCGCTGCCACACGCTCAGCTGTCGTCTCCGCGCACGCGGGGACCATAACCACAGGGAGCAGTGTGGGGCAAAGCTCCCACTCCGAGTCTTCGCCAAACGTCTCCCTGTGGGTATGGGTCCCGGATCTGCGCTTCGCTTGTCCGGGACGACACTGATTGCTGAGCAGTCGGCGACTCAACTCATCCGCAGCCCGCTTACGAATTCCTTCGCGCCGCATTCGTTGCAATCGCGGCCGCCGCTGTCCGGTTCTCAACCCCGAGCTTGGCGTAGATCTGCTCCAGATGCTTGTCGACCGTGCGCGGGCTGAGGCCCAGAATCTGTGCGATGTCGCGGTTGGTCTTGCCTTTGCTGAGCCAGGCCAGCACCTCGCCCTCACGCGTGGTGAGTCCGAGCTCGCTGGTGAATTCCGGCGGCAGAGCCGTGCCGGACTCCTTTGATAGCCGCAGCAGAAATTCGTTCGGCGCGGTTTCGCCCATGTAATAGAAACGGAGCTGCGGATTGTCGGGCAGGGAGGCGGCGTGCGATTTCGCGCTGCCCTTGGTTTTCGCCTGCTCCAGCCATTGCAGCAGAGACGGCGGCAAAACGAAGTCGTCGGCCTGCGCGCCGTGATGATCGGCGAGCAGCTTTTGGGCCTGAGGCGTTGCCCACAGGATGTCGCCCTGGCGGTTGACCGCGAACAGGAAGCGGCCGGAAACGTCGAGCGCGGTGCGCGCGCTCTGGGTCATCCGCGCATTGCCGAGATGCACGCGGATGCGCGCGAGCATCTCCTCGATGACGATCGGCTTGGTCACGTAGTCGACGCCACCGGCTTCCAACCCGCGCACGATGTGCTCGGTTTCTGCCAGGCCGGTCATGAAGATCACGGGCACATTGGCAAGGCCTGCGTCGCGCTTGAGCCGGCGGCATGTCTCGAAACCATCGAGGCCAGGCATGACGGCATCGAGCAGCACGATATCTGGCGTGATCTGATCTACGATGCGCATGGCGCTGGCGCCGTCGAGCGCCACCATCACGGTCATGCCGGCGCCGTCGAGCGCATCGGTGAGGAGCCGCAGCGTTTCGGGCGAATCGTCGACAACCAGCGCGACGTCGCGCTTTTTCGGCTCAATGCTCATAAGCATGCAGTGTTTTCAATGTTGTCATGTAATGATCGAGATCGAAGCGATCGACCAGCGATCGCATTTCGGCAACAAAGTCGGCGTGCTCCGGATGCTCGCTGCCGATTTCGTCGAGCTTCAACTGGATGGCTTTGACGTAGCCGATCTGGCCGAGCCCGATCAGCGCCTCGATGTGCCTGACCGGCGGCCGTGAGCCGCTCTCGGGCCGCCACAGCGGCACGACCGTCTCGTCGGAGCCGTATTGCCACTCGATCTTGAGCAACTGCCGAATGGTCTCCAGCAGCCGCGGGATGTCGATCGGCTTCATCAGATAGCCGTCGTGGAAAGGCTGTGCGAGCGGTGTGCCGTGCGCCTCCAGCGCACTCGCCGATACCATCAGGATGCGAGCCTGGTGGTGACCGTCTGCACGCAGTTGTTCAGCGACCTTCCAGCCGTCCATGTTCGGCATCGAGATATCGAGCAAGAACAAATCCGGCCGGCAATGCTGCGCCAGCGCGAGGCAGCCCGGCCCGTCGGCCGCGCTGAGCAGGATGAAGCCGAGCGGCGTCAGCACCTCGCGCAGGAGATCGCGATGTATGGGGTCGTCGTCGGTGATGAGGATGGTCTTGCGGGCGCCGTGATAGCCGGAGATCGGCGCTTCCACCGGTGCGGTGCGCCTGGGATTGGTCACCTCCGACAGCAACATCTTCACCTTGAATGTGCTGCCGCGCCCAACGGTGCTCGCGACCTTGATGTCGCCGCCCATGACGCCTGCGAGCAGCCGGCTGATGGTGAGCCCCAATCCCGTGCCCGTCTGCGGCTGCGAGACGCCGAGCGCGCCGCGCTCGAAGGGGGCGAAGATGCGTTCGAGATCATCTCCCTGGATGCCTGGGCCGGTGTCGATCACCTCGAATTCGGCGACCGGACTGCGATAGTGCACGACGAACTGCACACTGCCGGTCTGGGTGAACTTGATGGCGTTGGAGAGAAGGTTGATCAGAACCTGACGTAGCCGCTTCTCGTCCGCATAGACGACCGTCGGCAAGAACGCCGGCCGCCTGAAGACGAAGTCGATGCCCTTGGCGCCGGCCTGGAGGCGGAACATGCCGACGAGCTGATCGAGGAATTCGCTCAAGCGGACTTCGTCGCGGGAGAGATAGAGCCGTCCGGCTTCGATCTTGGAAATATCGAGAATGCCGTCGATCAGGCCGGAGAGGTGATCGGCGCTGCGGCGAACAACACGGACCTGATCGCGCGGTTTGGTGTTCAACGTCGAATCCTGCTCCAGCAGCTGGGCATAGCCGCTGATCGCATTCAGCGGCGAGCGCAGCTCGTGGCTCAGCCCCACTACGTAGCGGCTCTTGGCGAGGTTGGCGGATTCGGCGACCTCCTTGGCGCGCTGGAGCTCGGCGTCGGTGCGCTTGTGTGCGTCGATTTCCTGGATCAGCAGCGTCGTCTGCCGCCGTGTCTCGGCTTCTGCCGCGCGGCGGCTCTGTTGTGCCAGCACGAACAGCCAGGCGACGACACCGATGATGATGCTGAGCGAGAAGAATACCTTCCACAGCACGTTGGAGACGAGCCCGTTCTCGCCATGCACGCTTGCGGATGTCTGTAGATAGATCAGTCCCAGCACCAGCGCGACGAGGCCCGCAGAGACAACGAACACGCCGATGTAATGACCGAACTGCGAGTTGATGCGCTGATAGATCGGCTGCGGCAGGATCTTGCTCAGTGCCTCGGAGAACTGCGCCTGCGCGCGCCCATGCGGCTTGCAGAGATCGTGGCACCGCGCATCGAGCGAGCAGCACAGCGAGCAGATCGGTCCGGCATAGGCCGGGCAGGAGGTGGTGTCTTCCGGTTCGAAACTGTGCTCGCAGATACAGCACTGGATCGACTCGATATTGGCCCAGCTCCGCTTCGGCTTGCGCGCGATATAGAACTTTCCGTCCGTGAGCCAGGCGATCACAGGCGCGGTGACGAACGCCACCGCCAGCGCCACGAATGCGGCCAGCGCCTTCATGGTCGGCCCGAACAGGCCGTAAAATGCTGCGATCGAGATGATGATCGCAAGCGTCATCGCGCCGACGCCGACCGGATTGATGTCGTAGAGATGAGCCCGCTTGAATTCCATTTGCGGCGGACGCAGGCCGAGCGGCTTGTTGATGACGAGGTCGGACACCAGCGCGCCGACCCAGGCGATCGCGACGTTGGAGTAGAGCGCAAGCGTCTGCTCGAGCGCCTTGTAGACGCCGATCTCCATCAGCAGCAGCGCCACCATCACGTTGAACACCAGCCAGACCACGCGTCCGGGGTGGCTATGCGTCAGGCGCGAGAAGAAATTCGACCAGGCAATCGAACCGGCATAGGCGTTGGTGACGTTGATCTTGATCTGCGACAGCACCACGAAGAAGCCGGTCAGCGCCAGCGCGAGGTCCGGGTCCGACAAGACGTAGCGAAAGGCCACGAGATACATATGCGCAGGCTCGGCAGCCTCTTCGGGCGGAACGCCGTGACTCAGTGCGAAGAAGGCCAGAAACGAACCGGCGAGAAGCTTCAGTGCGCCGAGCACGATCCAGCCCGGCCCCGCGCTCATCAGCGCGATCCACCACGACGCCTTGGAGGTGCGACGGTCTCGCGGCAGAAATCGCAGGAAGTCGACCTGCTCGCCGATCTGCGCCACCAATGAGAACACGACGGAGGATGCAACACCGAACAGTAACAGATCGAAATGGCCGCTAAGGTCGCCGTGTTCGCCGGCGAATTTGTGCCATTCCGTGAAGGAGTGCGGGTTGGCCCATGCGATCGCGGCAAACGGCAGGATGTGCAGCACGACCCAGAGCGGCTGTGTCCAGAGCTGGAAGCGGCTGATCAACGTGATGCCGTAGGTGACCAACGGGATGATCGCGACCGCGCTGATGAGGTAGCCGATCGGGCGCGGGATGCCGAGGCACATCTCCAGCGCAGTCGCCAGGATCACGGCCTCGATGGCAAAAAAGATGAAGGTGAAGGAGGCGTAGATCAG
>JAEWHT010000004.1 GCA_023387695.1 Pseudomonadota bacterium
GCTGCGAGAATCCGGAGAGCACGCCGATCACCAGGAGGGTGCCGCCAACCCGCGCCGCTTCCAGCGATTGCGAGAACGTATCCTTGCCGCCGACCTCGACCACGTGATCAACGCCATCACCGGTCCACTCTGCAGCCGCCTTGCCCCATTCGGGGACCGTACGATAGTTGATGGTGTGGTCGGCGCCGAGCGCCTTGGCCCGCTCGAGTTTCTCGTCGCTCGACGATGTCACGATCACGCTGGCGCCGGCGAGCTTTGCGAACTGCAGCGCGAAGATCGACACGCCACCGGTGCCCTGCACCAGCACGGTGTCGCCGGGCTGCACTCTTGCCTCTTCGAACAATGCACGCCATGCAGTGAGCCCGGCACAGGGCAGCGTCGCCGCTTCCTGGAACGACAGATGCGACGGAATGGGACTGACGCCCTCGGCGTCGAGCACCATCATCTGCTGCAATACGCCAGGCCGTGTGCCGCCCAGCGCGTAGCGCCGGCTGCTCGCTGAGACCTTCCCATCAATCCAGGACTGGAAGAACATCGGACAGACGCGATCACCAACGGCAACGCGGGTAACGCCGTCGCCAATAGCGATGACTTCTCCCGCCCCATCCGAGAACGGGATCAGCGGCAGTCTAGTGACGCCGCCCTTGCCCTGCACCGTCAGCAGATCACGATAGTTCAACGACGCAGCACGCATCCGAACCGCAACCTGGCCGGGGCCGGGCGACTGCTCCGGCAGATCGACCATGTCCATTCCTTCAATCGACCAGTCGCGCGCGACCTGCCAGGCTTTCATGGCAATCACTCCGTCTCAGGTGCCAAAGCTCTTCTGCACTGCCTTGTCGAGCGTCTCCCCGCCGACGAAGCGCTGGCGCAATTCGCGCTTGAGCAGCTTGCCGCTCGGATTCTTCGGCAGAGCGTCGACGAAGATCACGCGCTTCGGCACCTTGAAATGCGCCATCTGGCCGGCGCAGTGCTTGATGACGGATTCCTCATCGAGCTTCTCGCCGGTCTTCACCACGACGATCGCAGTCACCGCCTCGATCCAGCGCGGGTCGGGCAGGCCGACAACGGCGACCTCGGAGACCGCGGGGATGCGATAGACCATCTCCTCGACCTCACGGCTAGCGACATTCTCGCCACCGGTCTTGATCATGTCCTTGACGCGATCGACCACGGTGATGTGGCCCTCGTCATCGACGGTGGCGAGATCGCCGGAATGAAACCAGCCGCCGGTAAACGCGGCCGCAGTCTTCACTGGGTCGTTGTAGTAGCCGGACAGCAGATGCGGCGAGCGGTGCACGATCTCGCCGACCTCGCCGACCTTCACGTCCTCCATCGCAGTGTTGACCACGCGCGTCTCGACATTGAGCACGGGCTTGCCGGCCGATCCCGCCTTGCGCAGCTGGTCTTCCGGCCGCAGCACGGTCGCGAGCGGCGCGATCTCGGTCTGGCCGTAGAAATTCCAGAACTTCACATTGGGCAGCCGGCGCTGCAATTCGAGCAACACCTCCACCGGCATGATCGAAGCGCCGTAATAGCCCTTCTGCAACGTCGACAGATCCGTCTTGTCAAAGTTCGGCGAGCGCAGCATCGCGATCCATATCGTCGGCGGCGCGAAGAACGAGGTGATCTTGTGCGCCTGGATCAGCGCCAGGATGTTGTCGGCCGTCGGCTTGCCCGTAATGACACCGGAGGCGCCGAGATAGATCTGCGGCCCTAGGAAGACGTCGAGCTGAGCGCAGTGATATAGCGGCAACGCGTGCAGGAACTTGTCGTCCACGCTCATGCCGCCATCGATGATGCAGCTGACATACTGCCACATCACGGCTTCATGGGTGAGCATTGCACCCTTGGGCAGCGATTCCGTGCCGCTGGTATAAACGATCTGCGCGAGATCGCGGCTGTCGACGGAAGCTTCGAGATACGAGCCGTCCGCATCAAGGAGATCGTCGAAGGTGGTGAGGCCCGCAGGCGCTGTGGCCGGATCCTCGCCGGGCAGCCAGATCATCTTCTCGACGGCGCAATCCTTGGCGCTGGCGGCTTTCGCTGGCTCCACGAAGTCAGGCCCGGTCGCGAGCAGCTTCGCACCGGAGCTCTTCAGGATGAAATTGATCTCATCCGGATTGAGCATGAAGTTGATCGGCACCAGCACGGCGCCGATCCGCGCCACTGCAAAGCGCAGCGCCGCGAAGGCGTGCGAATTGCGCGAGAGCACCGCGAGCCGGTCGCCTTTCTTGACGCCAAGGCCGAGCAGGCCACGGCCGAGACGGTTACAGATCGCGTCCATCTCGGCAAAGGTCCAGCTCACGCTGCCGCAGCTCACCGCGAGCTTGCTCGGCTCGCGTCCCGCGGAACGGCGCAGGAGATCGCCGATGGAATGCTCGCGCGCTTTCGAGATGGTGGCTGCGATGTCGCCGGTCATGTGTCCCTCCGTGTCATGTCTTTGATTGTTCGATTTCTTGTATGAAATCTTGCGTCTTGTAGGTTTGCGCTACCTGCGCCGGGCCGCCTGCGCGTGCTCCATGTACATGTGCTCGACCGACCGATCGAGCGAGGCGATCTTCTCAAAACCCCGACGCCAATCCTGCAAATGCCGCCGGGTCCACAACACGCCCGTCTCACGATCGCGGCGGCGGATCGCGTCGATGAGATGCCGATGCGCCGCGACGAGACGCGGGCCGCCTTCGACAACACCCGTCACGATCATCTCGGTTGTCGGATAGAACAGCTGCGCCGCCGGCTCGCGCGCAAGCTGGAGCACGCGGTTCTGCGAGGCCTTTGCGACCAGCACGTGGAATTCGGCATCGCATTCGGCAAGCGCGGCGGGATCGCCGATCACCGCCTCGCTGCGTGCGAGATTATCGGTGAGCTCGGCGAGGTTCTCCTCGCTCGCGCGCTCCACCGCACCTTCGATGCTGGCGACCTCCAGCGTCATCGAAGCCTCGTAGAGCTCGCGAAACGTGACCTCATGCAGAACCAGCGCGCGGCTAAGACGGCTGGTCAATTTGCTGTAGCGTGGAAGGCAAGCGTGCAAACGGCGCGAGGAATCGCGGCTGATCAGCCCGCCCTCCTCCAACACGCGAATCCCCTCGCGAATGGTCGAGCGGTTGACGCCGAACTGCCGCACCAGATCGTGCTCGGTGCCGATGGGATCGCCGGGCTTGATACGACCATTGACGATCTCGCGTTCGATGGCGTCGGCGACCTTCTGATAAGCCGGCGCGACATCAATCGGACGGAAAAGCGGCGAGATGGGCACGGCTGCTCCTAATGGCGATTGTCCGACAAACTATAGAAGCCACCTTGAAGCGCGTCAAATAGCCTATTCGGCAACGCATACGCAGCAAATTGACTCCTGCGGAACCTCACTTTAGCTTTGTCGGACAAAGGGACGGAACAGTCCCGCAAGAGGAAATTGTCCATGAGACCTATCGCAGCACTCGTGTCTGCGGCCGGCTTACTGTCGGCTGCCCTGATCGCCCCCGCATCCGCCCAGCAAACGCCGCTCAAGATCGGCGTGCTCTCCGACTTTTCCTCGGTCTATTCCGACATCGGGGGCCAGGGGAATGTTGAGGCCACCAAGATGGCGATCGAGGATTTCGGCGGCCAGATGTTCGGCAAGCCGATCGACATGGTCTCAGCCGACGTGCTCAACAAGCCCGACGTCGCCTCCACCATCGCCCGCAAATGGTGGGAGACCGAAGGCGTCGACATGATCATCGACCTGCCGACCTCCGCGACCGCGCTTGCGGTGATGGAACTGTCGAAGCAGTACGAGAAGATCATGATCGTGACGGATGCGGCGAGCTCCGACATCACCGGAAAGTCCTGCTCACCCTACACCGCGCACTGGACCTACGATACTTATTCCAACGCCCACACGGTGGGCAGCGCCATCGTCAAGAACGGCGGCGACAGCTGGTTCTTCCTCACCGCCGACTACGTGTTCGGCCATTCCATCGAGCGCGACACCGGTGATGTCGTGAGGGCTGCCGGCGGCAAGGTACTCGGTAGCGTCAAGCACCCACTCAACACCGCCGACTTTTCGTCCTTCCTGCTCCAGGCCCAGGCCTCCAAGGCCAAGATCATCGGGCTTGCCAATGGCGGCGGCGACACCATCAACGCGATCAAGCAGGCCGGCGAATTCGGCATCGTCGCCGGCGGGCAGAACCTGGCTGCGATCGTGATGTTCATCTCGGACGTACACAGCCTTGGCCTCAAGCTAGCGCAGGGGCTGATCATCACCGAGGCCTATTATTGGGACCTCAACGACAAGACCCGCGCCTTCGGCAAGCGTTTCCTGGAGCGCGTGAAGCGCATGCCGACGATGAACCAGGCCGCGACCTACAGCGCGACGCTGCATTACCTCAAGGCTGTGCAGGCCGCCGGCACCAAGGACACCAAGACGGTGATGGCGAAGATGCGCGAGATACCGGTGAAGGATGCCTTCACCGACAACGGCGTGCTGCGCGAGGACGGCCGCATGGTGCACAGCATGTTCCTGTTCCAGGTGAAGAAGCCCGAGGAATCAAAGGGTCCCTGGGACTATTACAAGCTGCTCGCCGAAGTGCCGGCTGACCAGGCCTTCCGTCCCCTCAAGGACGGCGGTTGCCCGCTCGTGAAGTAGAGCGTCACGACGACGGACCTGCATCGTCTCGCGTTGCAGGTCCGCTAACGCCGCCGCAAGTCCGACGGGCTATGCCCGAACTTCTTGCGAAACACTGTGCTGAAATAGGACGAGCTGCTGAAACCCAGTTGATAGGCAACCTCGGTGATTGACAGGGACCGCAACTCCGGCCGCGTCAAGACGTCGTAGCAACGCTGAAGCCGGCGATCCAAAATCCATTCGGACACCGAGACATCGGTAAGCCTGAAGAGATAGTGCAGATGCCTGAGCGAGACGCCATTGCTCTTCGCAATTCTCTCCAGCGACAAATCCGCGTCGGTGAGATGCGCCTCGATCCAGGCTTTGACCGAGCGCAGCCGCGCCTGCTGCGCACTCGCATCCTCGGAGAATTCGTCGCGATCGCCCATGTCGAGCGCGAGCGCCAGCACATCCATGAGCTCGCCGCCAAGGCGGGTTCTTGCGGGCTCGTCCAGGGAAGCGCCTTCGGTGGCGAGCGTCGTGCAGAACTCGGCGGCAATCCGGCCAAGACCACGGCTCGTCGGCATGGTCGTCACGACAGGCAGCCGCCCTTCGCTGAAACGGGCAGAAAATTCCGCGCGGGGGATCTCGAGATAGAGCGACCGCACCTTGCCGACGCATTCGAGATCATAGGCTTCCGACGCCGAAAAGATCGCGCTGACGCCGGGATTCGACAAAAGAGTCTGGCCGGCCTGAAGGACGTTGACGCGACCCTGCTGGACGAATTCGACGTAGTAGCAATCCTTGTCGAGCTTCGCGATATGACGCTCGCGCCGCGAGATGCGCTGCTCCGACAGCAGCACGTCCGTCATCGTGACGGCGCCGAAATGCGCCTCGCGGATGAAGCCGTGATAGTCGGAGCGCTCCTCGGCGTTTACGTCGACATGAACGTAGACATCGCAGATCGCGCCTTGCCATGCGGCGTAACGCTTGGACGGCTCCAGATCGTCGGTCGTGAATACGAGGTTCATCGCGCGCCCATCCGTTGCCCAGCCATGATGAACGTCGTTTGTGCGTCGCACAAGCTGGCCAAGCGTCGAAATTCTAAATGGCTACCACCTGTACGCAAGACCGGTTTGCGCGGACAAGCAAAAGCTTTGCGCTCCAGAGCAAGCCGGGCCAGGGCATGTGGCCTATGAAGAACAAAAATCGGCCAACGAGCCAAGTAGGAAACGTTTGCTTGCATCAGGACAGATCAGCTGCCGCACATTTCGCCGTGCCGCTTGAATGGCGGTGTCCGTGAACGCGCCCTCGCTGATCACAACCCGGTTCACGCAGCCGATCAAAACCATCGCCGACATCGAGGCGCTGGAGCGACTGCCCTACGACTCTCTCGTCCCTGCCCGTAATCTGTATGATCTCTTCGACGCCACGGCGCGACTACATCCCGAACGGCCTGCGCTGACGGTGCTTACAAAGGGCTCGCGCGAACCCAGCGACATCACGCTTACGCATCGACAATTGCACGCGGACATCATACGCGCAGCCAACCTGTTCCGTTCGCTCGGCATCGACGCGAAAGGCGGCACTGTCGCGTTTCTCTGTCCGATCCTGCCGCAGCTCTTTCCCGCCTTGCTCGGCGCCCAGATCGCGGGCGTCGCAAGCTCGATCAACTACCTCCTGAACGAAGACGCGATTGCCGATCTGCTCGACGCGCAGAACTCAACCGTCCTCGTCATCGCGTCTGAGGCCGCCGATCGCGCGATCTGGACCAAAGCGATCAATGTCGCGAACCGCGTCCCGTCGCTGAAGACGATTATCGTGATCGGAGCGATTGGCCCCCTGACAGGCGGCGCCGTGAGCTTCGATAAAGCGATCGCGACGATGCGCGATACGCTGGACTTCGAGCCTTCGCAGGATCGCGACACGATCTGCGCGCTATTCCACACCGGTGGGACCACCGGACGGCCCAAACTCGTCCGCCTGACCCATGGCAACCAGATCCATGCGGCATGGAGCTTCGCACAGGTTCACGGGCTGGATGAGCTCGATGCCGCCGTCAACGGTTTCCCGCTGTTTCACGTCGGCGGCACCATGACCGTCGGCCTATCGATCCTGGCGGCCGGCGGCCATGTGATCATTCCATCGCCTTACAGCCTCAGGAGTCCGGACGCGATCCGCGACTATTGGCACACCGTCGAGCGGTTTGGCGCGACCATTGTCAGTGGCGTGCCGACCTCGATTGCGGCGCTCGCCGAGGTGCCGATCGGCTCCTCCGACGTCAGCTCCGTTCGCATCGCGCTCACTGGCGGGGCCGTAGCGCCGAGGGCCGTCAGCGAAAGATTTCAGGCCCGGACCGGGATCACGTTGTTCGAGACCTACGGCATGACGGAGACCGCAGCCGCGATCGCGTTCAATCCCGGTTGGGGGACGCCGGTGCAAGGCAGCGTCGGCTTCAGGGCGCCGTTTGCAAAGACGAAAATCGTCGCGCTAACCGATGCGACCTTCAAGACGGAGTGCCCGCCGCTCACCAGCGGCCTTGTCCTCGTCAATGGGCCGCAAGTGTTTCCGGGTTATCTCGATCCCCAGCACAACAAAGGCGTGCTGACCGACGATCATTGGATCGTCACAGGCGACGTTGGCTATCTCACTGCGGATCAGCGGCTGGTGCTGACCGGCCGAGAGAAGGACCTGATCGTTCGCAGCGGCCACAACATCGATCCCGCCGCCATCGAAGATGTCGCGAATGCTTTTCCCGGCGTTCAGATGAGCTCAGCCGTCGGCATGCCGGACTCCTATGCCGGCGAGGTGCCAATTCTCTTCGTCGTTCCGTCTCCCGGAAAAAACATCGACCTGCCGCAACTGCGCGAACATCTCGAACGTAACGTCAATGAGCCTCCCGCCAGGCCAAAGCGCGTCGTGCTGCTCGAAGCCCTTCCCGTCACCGCCGTCGGCAAGATCTTCAAACCCACGCTTCGTGATTTAGCCATCCGGGAAAAAGTTCTAACCGAGATCGATCGCATCTTCGGTCCTAACACCATTGCAGAGATTCTCGTCGACAAAGACGCCAAGTTAAATACGCTGGTCCATATCTCGGTCGCCTCCAACGATCCGGAATTGGTGAAAGCGCTCACGGACAGCCTGACACCGCTTCCGCAGACCTATCGCATAGAGACCCGACCGTCATAACGGACCCGCAGAGGCCGACGTCGAAGAAAGGCAATTAGGGGATGAAGCGCTTTCGGTTCAATCAGCAAGAGATCGTCTTCGCCGTCTTCGCTCTGCTGTTCCTTGTGTTCTCGATCTTCCTGAACGGCTTCCTGACGACCGAGAACATGCTGACGCTGCTCCAGAACGTGGCGGTGCTCGGCATCCTCGGACTGGCCATGGCGATCGTCGTGATCGGCCGTGGCATCGATATTTCGTTGATCGCCGCCCTCGCCGTGCCCCCGGGGCTCGTGCTCCAGATGGTGCAGAACGGCCATTCGCTGCCGTACTCGTTGTTGATCGCCGTGCTGATCACGATTGCCTTCGGCCTCGTCAACGGCTGGCTGATCGCCTATGCGGAGGTGCCCTCGCTGTTTGCGACACTCGCAACGGGCCTATTGCTCGCGGGGCTTGGACAGGCCGTGCTGTTCCAGCTCGACGTCGTGCAATGGAGCAAGGGCATGGACGGCTTCGAGAAGCTGGGACAAGGGACGATCCTCGGCATCCCGACCTCGATCATCATGTTTGCGATCGCCTGCGTCGTTGTCGCCTTCCTGCTGCGGCAGACCCGCTGGGGTGCCTATATCTACGCGATCGGCGATAATCCTTACGCCGCACGCGTCACCGGCATTCCGTCCCGCCCGATCGTCGTGCTGCAATATGTGATCGCGGCCCTGATCGGCTGCTTTGCCGGCCTCGTGATGGCTGCATCAGTCAATTCGATGCCGACCCGCATCTTCAACTCGACACTGATCTACGACGTGATCCTGGTGGTCGTGCTCGGCGGCATCGGCCTGTCGGGCGGCCGCGGCGGCGTGCTCAACGTCATCATCGGCACGCTGCTGATCGGCACCATGCTCAACGGCATGACCATCATGGACATCTCCTACGCCGGGCAAAATCTCATCAAAGGCGTAGTCCTGCTGCTCGCCGTCATCACGGATTCCTTCTTGAATCCGCGCAACGAAGAAACGGCACAGCAGGGCGACATCTGAACGATCAACAAGAACGACAACTATAACCAAGGAGGAAGCAATGAAGACCACCTCGACAAGGGCGACGCTGGCCGCACTGGCGCTCGCGGCACTGACCGGACCGGCTCTCGCCCAGCAGGGCCTCGACGAGCCTTTCCAGAAGCCGTTCAAGGACGCACTCGCCGGCAAGACGGTGGCCTACGTGCCAGTGGCCATGAACTTCGACCTCACCGAGGGCTGGTACGCCGGGCTCAAGAAGGAGCTCGAGCCGTTCGGCGTCAAGTTCGTGATTCGCGACGCCAATTGGAATACGAACGCTGGCGCGCAGGCCGTGACCTCGCTGATCACCGAGAAGCCAGCGGTGATGGTGGTCCATAATCCGGACGTGCAGACCTACGCCAAACTGCTGCAGCGCGCCGAGAACGAGGGCATCTACGTCATCCAGATCAACATGGGCTCGGCCTATCGCAGCTCCGCCTTCGTCGGCGCCAACTGGGTCGAGATCGGCGAACGCCAGACCGAAGCCGTGGTCAAGGCCTGCGAGGGCAAGTCGAACAAAATCGCGATCGTGCAAGGCGCGCTCTCGGCCGCTGCGAGCGCCTACACGCTCAAGGGCGTCGAGAACGTTCTCGCCAAGCATCCGGAGATCAAGGTGGCGTCGAGCCAGGCCGCCGATTGGGATGCCGCCAAAGCCAAGGCGATCACACAGACTGTGCTGAAGCAGAATCCCGACCTCTGCGGCATCGTCGGCTTCTGGGACGGCATGGACATCGGCACCGCTGCCGCGGTGAAGGAAGCCGGCCTCACCGGCAAGGTGTTCCTCGCGACATCGGGCGGCGGTGAACGCAAAGGCGCTTGCGAGCTGGTCAAGTCGGGGGCGTTCGACCTGAACATGAGCTACGATGTGCCGACCCAGGCAGCGCAGATGGCCGGCACGATCAAGTGGCTGCTGTCATCGGGTGCCAAGCCCGGCTCGATCAAGGGCTCGGAATACACCACGCTGATTCCGATCACCAAGGAGAACGCCGACAGCCAGACGGCCTGTTGGAATCTGAGCGACCTCAAAAAATAGTCCGACCCATGCTCGCGGTCCCCGGGACATCAAAGCCCCGGGGATCCCTTTCCCGATAGTTTCCATGCCCTGTTGGAATGCCGATGCGCGACACAATCACAAGCCTGCGTTACCGCTACTGGCCTGACCATCTCCTCGGCGAAATCCTGTCCAAGCGATGGACCGAGACAGCCATCCCGGTCATCCTTCTCCTGATCGTCGGCCTCGCGTTCAGCCGCTCCATCGACAACTTCTTGTCGCCTGCGAGCCTGGCCGACACCGCGCGTCAGGCCGGAGAGATCGGCTTCATTGCGCTCGGGCTGGCGCTGGTCGTCATCGTCGGCGGCATCGATCTCTCGGTTGGCTCGATCTTCGCGCTGACCGATTTC
>JAEWHT010000014.1 GCA_023387695.1 Pseudomonadota bacterium
CCGGATTGAGGCTTTGCCTTGTGCCACCGGCTCGCTTAAGGAAGAACCCCTGTCCGGCGCAAGGGCGCCAATTCCAGACGGCCGGATGGGACTTAAGTGTTTGATCTCGTTGGATCAAGCGGGCATGGCGAAATTGGTAGACGCAAGGGACTTAAAATCCCTCGGCTCGCAAGAGCTGTGCCGGTTCGACCCCGGCTGCCCGCACCAGCGCGCGAGATATCCCGGAGCCGTGGGCATCGCTCGACTCGATTGAGCGTACAGCGAGGCGTGATAGCGCCCGACAATACCGCGATTGGAAGCAGAGACATCGTGAAGGGAAAGGCGGTGCCGTCGTGGCAACGGAGAAGCTGCGCTTCTGCCTTACGGCAGTGCGCGCCGAGTTATGAGCGCACTACTTCAGCAAGTACCAAAGCAGTAAGACGAGGACCGGTTTGATTTCGCTCCAAACGATTGCGACAAGCGAAAAGGACGCAGGGTCCTTGACGACGGCAGCCGTTCCGAGCGCAAGCAACGCCGCGAAGACCACCAGCGTGAGAAGGAAAAGCTCAACGGACGGCTTGCCTTTCGCCTGGGGCTTCTTGGCAGGGCCGGAGATGTCCACTCGAAGTTGGACCAAGAAAGATCTGGTCGGGTTAAGGGGTTGATTCATAGTCTGTAACCTTGGGGCGATGCCCCGTTACCCGTGCCTGGCAGACACGGGGCAAATGAAGCTGCACGCATGCGTGCAGCCATGTTCCGGAAGAGAGACCCTTCCGGTTTGCCTTGCCCATTCACGATGTCAAACAGCCACGACCACCCTCTCCATACCACGAGAGGTTGCTGCCCGGCAGTGGCTCTCCGCGCCGGAGCTGCTGCTTTACAGAGAAGTGATCAGGGTCCGGGTAGCGAACGCCAGGCCAGGCGGCTTCTGTGACGTGTCCTGCCTGCTCGTTCGGTGAATTGGCCTCTAGGTCGCAGACCTGCGGCCAACCGCCCAAAGTGTGATCCAGAAGCACACAAGTGCCGCCGCGAGCTGGACGATGCTGCCTTCGATCGGCACGCCCGAGAGTGAGACGAACGTTGGAACGGCAACGCCGACAATCAGGACGGCAGCAAGAATTGTTGCCGGGAGATCGACGATGAGAACCGCGCTGTAGAGCGCGGGCTCGAAGAAGGCGTATTCCTTCAGGCGCGGTGCGCAGAGATAGAGTGCGAGCATCGCCAGCGCGGTGATGCGAAGGGCCTCGCGCCTGTTATCAATCAGCCAGCGATCCAGTCGCGCCATGAACGTGCCGTCGTCGCCCGATTGTCCGCCCACCGTGCGCAGCATCACCAGGGCTAACGGACCGAGCAGCAACACGACCGCCGCAAGCGCGTAGGCCGCGAACACGATCGGCTTGCTGCCGCCGAGCCCGAGATGGTCCAGCGCGCCCTGCGCGAGCAGCAGAAATGATGGCGTGGTGTCCACCATGTAGACCGTGTGCTGGTCCGGGATCTGTCCCTTGATCGCGAGCAGCCAGCTCGAAAACAGATCGGGATAGAGCAGCATCGAGAGCAGGACCGGCAGCACGAGGCCTGCGGCTGCGGCCGCGATCAAGCCGATCTTTTGCCCGCGCGGCAGCGGCAGAAAGTAGAGCGCGGCCAGCACGGGGCTATAGACCAGCTTGAACGAGGCGACGAGGCCGAGCAGCACGGCGCCGAGGACGCGAAAGCCGAAGCGCCGGCCTTCCTCCGCATCTGACGAATCGAAGCGAAGCAGCAGCGCCAGCGCAGCTGCGCTCAGCGCGCCGCTGACGATGGCGAAATTGCCGGAGGCCGAAACCCATTCGAAGCCGACGAATGCGCCGAACGCCCAAAGACCCCTGAGCGCAATATCGCGAAGGCCGCCGCGGTCGCGGCCGAGCCCAGGCAGCAGCAGGCTGCAGAGCATGGCGAGCAGGAGAAAGACGCCGCGGTAATGATCGACGAGCAAGCCGCCCGCGCAGAGCGGACGAAAGGCATCGAGTGTCACCGGAAGATAGGGATAAGAGAGCTGCGTGCCCTTCAGGTTTTTCACGTAATAGGGATCGAGCCCGTCGACATGCGCAACGACCGCCGCGCAATTGACGCGCACGTCCCAGCCGTATTTCACATCGAGCGTGAGATCGCTGAGGAGATTGCTGAGCACCAGCAGCGCCACCAGCGCGATCAGGCAATCAAGCCAAACGTTCCGCTTGCCGGCCCCGCCGACGAGCGGCCCCGACCAACGTGCTGTCCCGGTGATATCAGACACGCCTGATCCTGCCTGTGCCTCGAGTTCCCTCGGCGCCTGACCGGCGTCCGGTCAGGCCACACTGAACAGGATGCGTTGCGGATTCATGTCCCCGGTCGATTGCCCGCGCACTTATGGTGAATTCCTCGTTTCGAGACCACACCTGGCGCGAGTTGACTTCAGCCCTTCCGCCAGCCCACTTCACCATTTGTTGTCCGTCCCCCGCCTCGCCGGACAGCCATCCCAAAACATGGGTTGTGCGACGCAGCATGGGCTTTAGAAATAACCTCTGAAATCAGAGGTGAGCTGCTTGTCCGACGTCAATGCTGACGACTGGGTGTCCTCGGGACACCGTCCAATGGGTTTCCCCGAATTCGTTGTCGTGATCGCGTCCATCATGGCGCTGAATCCGCTTGCGATGGACATGATGCTGCCGGCGTTGCCCAACATCGGCGCGGCGTTCGGCATTCCCAATGCCAACCATCTCCAACTCGTACTGTCGACCTTCCTGATCGGCTTCGGTGCCGGCCAGTTCGTCATGGGCCCGCTGTCCGATCGGTTCGGTCGCCGGCCGGTGCTGCTCGGCGGCATGGCGGTCTATGCGGTGGCGAGCGTGCTCGCGGTCGCCGCACCCTCTTTCGAGACGCTGCTGCTTGCCCGCGCGCTTCAGGGCCTCGGCACCTCGGCCACGCGCGTGATCGCGACCTCGATCGTGCGCGATTGCTATGCCGGCCGCCGCATGGCGAGCGTGATGTCGCTTGCGATGATGATCTTCATCGCCGTGCCTGTCATCGCGCCGTCGTTCGGACAGGCGGTGCTGCTGGTCACGCATTGGCGCGGCATCTTCGTCGTACTGATGCTCTACGGAATCATTGCGCTGGCCTGGAGCGTGTGGCGGTTGCCTGAGACGCTGCCGGAGACGGAGCGCAGGTCGCTCGCGCCGGCCGACGTGCTCTCGGCGTTCCGCCAGACCGTCACCAACCGCCAGACCATCGGCTATGCGACGGCCGCCGGCGCCGTCATGGGCGCGCTGTTCGCGTTCGTGTTCTCGGCACAGCAAGTGTTCACCGGCATCTATCATCTTGGCCATTATTTCCCGCTCGCCTTCGCCGCGATCGCGGCCGGCACGGCCGTTGCCGGCTTCCTCAACGCGAAACTGGTCGGCCGGCTCGGCATGCGCGTGATCTCCCACGGCGCGCTCTCGCTCTATGCCGCGGTGTCAGGCGTGATGCTGCTGACCGAGATCCTCGGCGTGCTGCCTCTGCCCCTGTTCATGGTGCTGTCGGCGCTGATGATGTTCTCGTTCGGCATGATGGTTGCCAATTTCACCGCACTGGCGATGGAGCCGCAGGGCCACATCGCCGGCACCGCATCGTCGCTCTACGGTTCGATCACGACGCTGATCGGCATCGTGGTCGGCACCGCGATCGGCCAGAGCTTCGACGGCACGCTGCTGCCGTTCTCGATCGGGTTCTTCCTGTCGACGATTGCGGCACTCGCGATCGTGCTGGTGGTCGAGAAGGGACGACTGTTCAAGCCGCATCATCGCCCGATCGTGTGAGGAACTACGCGGTCCTCTCGATGTTGTCCTGCAGCATTTCGAGAGGCGGCCTCAATGGAACCACAACACGGCGACGAACGTCGCGAGACCAACCGGCAGCGGCCTGAACGGTCGGTGTCGTCAGCTGAACCAGCCGTCGTCAATCCGCCCTTTGCAAGCGAAGGGCTCGAGCAAGTGCGCGACAGCCACTGCTGAGAGACGCGCTTTAGTCGAGACCGCGCTTGCTGGCGCTGAAATCCTCCGCGGCGTTTTCGGGCGAAGCTCCGCCTGTCGCGCGTGGCGGCGCCATCAGTACAACTACCTCACGCGTGAGGCCGGGCCAGCCCCAGAGCGAGGCCTGCACGGTGAACTCTCGCCGGACAAAGCTGCCGGCGCGTGAGGACACCGACTCCATCCAGTGACCGCAATCTTCCTGGCGCTGGAAACAAAGCGCGGCCCAGCCACGATCGAGCGTGCGCTGGCGCGGCATTCCCCAATCATACTGCCGGTGGAACGGCCGCGCATATCGCGGGTGATCCGGGCTGTAGAAGGCCGTGGCAAAAGCAAGCGAATCATCGCCGCTGACGGCCCCGAGCGGCTCGCCGGTCAGTTCGTGCCATTGCCGCGTGAGCTCACCCGCGGCCTGCGCGTAAAAATTCCGTCCCTCTTCATAACCGTGGATGTTGCGGTAGACCGCATGGATGGGCGCCGCGACGAGAACGGCGACAAGCGCGACGCCGGCAACGATGATCGCGAGATTGACGGTGTAGAACCGCTCGACCGGATAGCGGGCGCCACAGACGATCAGCACGACGAACAGGAACAACCCCTGCAAGGCCCACAGCGAGGGCAAATCCGTACCCATCGTGAGCGATGTCAGGACCGGCAAGACGATCGTGCCGATGGCGACATAGAAGAGGAGCCGAAGGCCTGGGCTCATTGCAGCGAAGTCGGCCGTGAACTGTTTGAGGCGCGAGCCAGCGATCAGCACCCAGATGACGGCTGCGACGCTGATGGCGGCCACGAGGCCGAGCAAAAAGTTCTTCACCTCCCCCAGTGAACTGACGGCATTTCCGTTGGCGTGGCTCAGCGCATAGGTGAAGGTCGACGCGCCCGTGGTCGCAAGCCAATAGAGGTGCGGCGACAGCACCGCGAGCCCGGTGACAACGGAGATCCAGGGCGAAGCAGAGGTGAAATAGGCACGCCGTGCCGGATGCGCCATCGCGGCGAAGGCAAAGCTCGCGACCAAGAAGATCGAATAATATTTCCCGACCATGGCGAGCGCCGTTGCGCATCCGGCCGCAACGGCCCAGAGCGCGCTGCGAGTCTCGAAAGCGCGCAGGAAACACCAGGTCGCGAGCGGCCAGATCGCGAGCAGCACGGCGTTGGCGTTGAAGCGCTGGGCATGGAATTGATAGGCCGGCGTCAACATCAGAAGCAGAAGAATCAGGATGCGCTTGTGCCCGGTGACGAATTGCCGCGCGACGCAATCGACAAAGAACAGCGCGACCCCCGCGTTCACCATCGCCATCAATTGCAAGGACCAGTCGCTGAACGGGAACACCGAGGTCCAGCTTGCCGCAACCCAGCCCATCAGCGGCGGATGCTTGTGATAGCCGAAGGCGAAATGCCGCCCCAGGGTCCATGCCTCCAGTGTGTCGGGATGCAGGCCACCGCCGCCATAGGCGATACCGAGATACAGCGTCCAGATCGCAACGAAGCACGCGATGAGAAGTGGCACCGCCCAGCCCGCTTCCACGCCATCGAGCCAGCGCAGCAACGGCTGCCGCCAGCGCGCCGGTGCGCGATCCGACCGTTCGGCCATCGCCTGGAATGCAAAATCGATCGGCAAGGGAATCAGATCAACAAATTCAAAGCGACGGGAGGGAAAGTGATGCGCGAAGACGAACCATCTAATTCGGATCAGAAACAAATAGCAATGATTGGAGACTGGAAGATTTAAAAGCTTCCGCCGTCACCGCGAGGCCGCGCAAAACACAAAGGCGCCGCTGGTGGAAGCGGCGCCTTGTCGTGACCGCGTTCGGAAG
The DNA here is from genome assembly GCA_023387695.1 of Pseudomonadota bacterium. GTDB lineage: Bacteria > Pseudomonadota > Alphaproteobacteria > Rhizobiales > Xanthobacteraceae > Bradyrhizobium. The sequence continues at coordinate 5,819 of JAEWHT010000014.1, forward strand.
GTGCAAGAGCACCCTTCCAGTTTCGACCGTGCTTACTCCGACTTATCGATGTTCCAGAACACAGGCGTCGCAGGGCCGCCGAGCACGCCCGACAGCGACTTCCGCCAAGCGCTCGGCGACTGATACTGGCCGAGCGGGATGTACAGCACCTGGTCGTAGGCTTCCTTCTGGATCTCGGCCGCGATCTTCTTCTGCTCGTCAAGCGAGGCGGCGCGGACGAAGGCGTCCTTCAGCTGTTCCACCTTGGCGTCCTCCGGCCAGCCGAACCAGCCGCCCTTCTTGCCCTGTCCACCGACAGCGATGTTGGAAATCGGGTTCGATGCGTCGGCACTCACAAAGTTCGTGACGAACATGTCCCAGCCGCCCTCCTTCGCAGGTTTCTGGCTGGCGCGACGGCTCACCACCGTCTGCCAATCTGTGGCCTGCAAATCGACCTTGAAGCCGGCGTCGCGGAGTAGCTGGGCCATGACGATCGGTTGAGCCTTCAACGTCACGACGTCGCCCGGCGCCATCAGCACGACCGGTGTCCCGTCGTAGCCGGACTCGGCAAGCACCTTCCTGGCCGCAGCCATGTCGCCACCCTTCGCGAGGGCCTCACCACCAATCTCCGTCGCAAACGGCGTGTCGCAGATGAAGGCCGCAGCGCACGTCTTGTAGTATTTGGGATTGCCGATCAGAGCATCGAGCACGTCCTTCTGGTTGACCGCCAGGAATGCTGCGCGACGAACCTTGACGTTGTCGAACGGCGGATGGAGGAAATTCATCCGCGCGCCAGTCTGAAATCCGAACTTGTTGAGGATGTCGACCTTGAGATCCTTGTCGGCCTCAATGGTGGGCAACATTTCGATCGCAGGTACTTCCATGAAGTCGATGTCGCCCGACTGCAGCGCGTTCAACGCCGTCTGCGCGTCCGGCATGGTGATCCATTCGACGCGGTCGACCTTCACCACCTTGCCGCCGGCAGTCCAGCTCGCCGGCTCCTTGCGCGGTATGTAATCGGTGTTCTTGACATAGACCGACTTCACGCCCGGCTGGAATTCAGTCGCAACGAATTTGAAGGGGCCGGAGCCGATCTGCTCGGGGATCTGCTTGTCCACCGGGGTATCGGCCAGACGCTTCGGCATCATGAAAGCCACGCGCGAGGACGGCTTCCCGATCGCGTCCAGCACCAGCGCATACGGCTCCTTCAGCTTCAGCGTGATCGTCTTGGGATCGGTCGCTTCCAGGCTCGCGGTGAACAGCATCATCTGCTGTCCCATGCTGTCGACCAGGGCCCAGCGCTTCAGCGAGGCAACGCAATCTTCCGCGGTGACCGGCGTGCCGTCATGCCATTTCAGGCCATCGCGCAGCGTGAAGGTGTAGGTGAGCTTGTCGTCGGAGATCTTCCAGTCCGCCATCTGCGGCTGGATCTTGAAATTGGAATCCGTCGCGATCAGCGTGTCGTAGACCATGTAACCATGGTCACGCGCGATATAAGCGCTGGTGAAGATCGGATCGAGGATGCGCAGATCCGAGTGCATCACGGCGGTGATGGTCTTCTCTGCGGCAAGAACCGGCGCGGTCAATGCCGTGGAAAGCGCCAAGACTGAAAGCGCAAAGCCCGAAAGTGCAAGCTTGGAGGCGAACGACCGACGCCCCCGTCGCATGAGATGGAACATTGAAGTTCTCCTGGCGAGCGGCTGGCTGACGAGCGGCGCCGCTGTTGAAAGCGGCGCCGCGTAACGTTCGAAACGAGAGGCGCGAGACGCGCCTCTCCTTGCTTGATCTTACTCCGACTTGTCGATGTTCCAGAACACCGGGGTCGCCGGGCCGTCGATCACGCCGGTGAGCGACTTCCTCCACGCGCTCGGCGCCAGATACTGGCCGAGCGGGACGTAGATCACCTGATCATAGGCTTCCTTCTGGATCTCGGTCGCGATCTTCTTCTGATCCTCGAGCGAGCCCGCGCGGACGAAGGCGTCCTTGAGCTGCTCGATCTTGGCGTCCTCTGCCCAGCCGAACCAGCCGCCCTTCTTGCCCTGGCCGCCGATCGAAAGATTCGAGATCGGGTTGGACACGTCGGCGCTGACCCAGTTGGTGAAGAACATGTTCCAGCCGCCCTCCTTCGGGGGCTTCTGGCTGGCACGACGGCTCACCACCGTCTGCCAATCGGTCGCTTGCGCATCGACCTTGAAGCCGGCTTCGCGGAGCAACTGCACCGCAACCGTCGGCTGCGCCTTCAGCGTCACGACATCGCCGGGCACCATGACGACGACGGGCGTGCCGTCATAGCCGGACTCGGCGAGCAGCTTCTTGGCTTCCGCCATGCCGTTGCCCTTGACCAGCGATTCGGAACCGACGTCCGTCGCGAACGGCGTGTCGCAGATGAAGAAGGCGCCGCAGATCTTGTAGTACTTCGGGTTGCCGACGAGCGCGTCGAGCACGTCCTTCTGGTTCATCGCCAGAAGAGCCGCGCGGCGGATCTTCGGATTGTCGAAGGGCGGGAAGAGGAAGTTCATGCGACCGAGGGTCTGGTAGCCGAACTTGTTCAGCGTCTCGACCTTGAGGTCCGCATTGCCTTCAAGCACCGGCAGCAGATCCCACGGCGGCACTTCCATGAAGTCGATGTCGCCCGATTGCAGCGCGTTCACCGCGGTCTGCGAGTCCGGCATGGTGATCCACTCGACACGGTCGACCTTCACGACCTTGCCACCCGCGGTCCAGCTCGACGGCTCCTTGCGCGGCACGTAGTCGGTGTTCTTCTCGTAGACCGCCTTCACGCCGGGCTGGAATTCGCCCTGCACGAACTTGAACGGACCCGAGCCGATCTGCTCCGGGATCTGCTTGTCCGGCGGCGTCTCGGCGAGACGCTTCGGCATCATGAAGGCAACGCGCGAGGACGGCTTGCCGATCGAATCCAGCACCAGGCCGTAGGGCTCCTTGAGCTTCAGCGTGATGGTCTTGGGATCGGTCGCTTCGATGCTCGCCGTGAATTGCATCATCTGCTGGCCCATGCCGTCGACCGCGGCCCAGCGCTTCAGCGAGGCGACGCAATCTTCCGCCGTCACCGGCGTGCCGTCATGCCACTTCAGGCCGTCGCGCAGCGTGAAGGTGTAGGTGAGCTTGTCGTCGGAGATCTTCCAGTCCGCCATCTGCGGCTGAATCTTGAAGTTCGAATCCGTCGCAATCAGCGTGTCATAAACCATGTAGCCATGGTCACGCGTGATGTAGGCGGTGGTGAAGATCGGATCGATGATGCGCAGATCCGAATGCATCACTGCGGTGATGGTCTTGCCAGCCGCGAATACCGGCGAGGCCATCGCCGTTGCAAGCGCGACGACCGATAGCGCAAGTTTGGAGGCGAACGCGCGACGCCCCCGGCGCATCAAGCTCAACATAGAAAGTTTCTCCTGACGTGAAACTGTTCAAAGGCGGGTTATTGGTTGAGCATGAGGTTCGTTCTTTAGGCGAACTAACTTCATGCAATGCCTTTATCTTTTCGAGACTTGCAGACAGTCTTGAGCGCGTCAATCCGCTTTCAGTGCAAGCCCTTGCAGCGAACGCGCAGGCTCCACAAGGATCGGATTGGCTCTACAACTCTCTCCGCTTGTCCTGCCCGCCCGCTTGTCCTGCCCAAGCAGATGCAATGCGCATTCCATCTTTCGAAGCTTGAGAGACATTAAGATGAATCCAGCCAATCTTCCCTTCGATTCCGAGGCCATGCTCGAAGGCCTGCGCACCTGGGTGGAATGCGAGAGCCCGACCTGGGATTCGGGCGCGGTGAACCGCATGCTCGATATCGCAGCGCGGGATATGGCGATCATGGGTGCGACTATCGAGCGCATCGGCGGCCGTCAGGGCTTCGGCGGCGTCATCCGCGCGCGCTTTCCGCATCCCAAGCAAGGCGAGCCCGGCATTTTGATCGCTGGACACATGGATACCGTCCATCCGGTCGGCACCATCGAAAAGCTGAAATGGCGCCGTGAGGGCAACAGATGCTACGGCCCCGGCATCTACGACATGAAGGGCGGCAATTACCTTTCGCTGGAAGCGATCCGGCAGCTGGCGCGCGCCTCCTTCACGACGCCGCTGCCGATCACCATCCTGTTCACGCCGGATGAGGAAGTCGGCACGCCCTCGACGCGCGACATCATCGAGGCGGAAGCCGCCCGCAACAAATATGTGCTGGTGCCCGAACCCGGTCGCGCCGACAACGGCGTCACCACCGGACGTTACGCCATCGCGCGATTCAATTTGGAAGCGACGGGACGGCCGAGCCATGCCGGCGCGACATTGTCGGCGGGACGCTCGGCGATCCGCGAGATGGCGCGGCAGATTCTGGCGATCGACGCGATGACGACAGAGGATTGCACCTTCTCGGTCGGCGTCGTGCATGGCGGACAATGGGTCAATTGCGTTGCCACGACCGCGACCGGCGAAGCGCTCTCCATGGCAAAGCGCCAGGCCGATCTCGACCGCGGCGTCGAACGCATGTTGGCACTCTCGGGCACTGCGAATGACGTGACATTCAAGGTCACGCGCGGCGTCACGCGGCCGGTGTGGGAGCCGGATGCCGGCACCATGGCGCTGTATGAGAAGGCACGCGGCATCGCCAAATCTCTCGGCGCGGAATTACCGCATGCAAGTTCTGGCGGCGGCTCCGACGGCAACTTCATCGGCGCGATGGGGATCCCTACTCTCGATGGACTCGGCGTGCGCGGTGGCAATGGCCACACCCTCGAGGAGTTCATCGAGGTCGAGAGCCTGGTCGAGCGCGGCCGCCTGATGGCGGGACTGCTGGCGACACTGGAGTGACGGCGCAGCCGTCATTCCGGGATGGTCCGAAGGACCAGACCCGGAATCTCGAGATTCCGGGTTCGCGTCTTCGACGCGCCCCGGAATGACAGCGTGACCGCACTGCACAATGCGTTAGCAGTCGCGGTCGAAATTTAGCCTTGTCTAAAAATAAGGCGCATCGTACTGCTCGATGGTCCGCGCGACGATGCGGGAGAGATCGCAACGAAGGCACCAGCTTTCGTTGCGGCGCCGACGGAGCAACCGCCCCGGAAACTCTCAGGCAAAAGGACTGTATCGTCAGGACGATCTGGAGAGAGACGGCACGATCTGATCGTCGTGACGTCCACCGAAGGGGATAGTCCGCACAGACCTAGTGAGGTCCGTGCCGGATCAAGCTCTCAGGTAACCGTGACAGATGGGGCGCCGCCAACGGCTTTCGGGCCGGCGGTTAGCCGTCTCTAACTCACGGGAGCCCCGACTCTGTCATGACCCATATCGCCATCATTGGCGCCGGCATCACCGGCGTAACGACCGCCTATGCCCTGCTCGAACGCGGCTACAAAGTCACGGTGCTCGACAAGCATCGCTACGCAGCGATGGAGACGTCCTTCGCCAATGGCGGACAGCTCTCTGCGAGCAACGCCGAAGTCTGGAATAGCACCGCGACGATCCTGAAAGGCCTGCGCTGGATGTTCCGGCGCGATGCGCCGCTGCTGATGAACCCGCGGCCGAACTGGCACAAATATTCGTGGATGAGCGAGTTCGTCGCCAATATCGGCAACTACCGCACTAACACGATCGAGACCACGCGGCTCGCGATCGAAGCCCGCAAGCATCTGTTCGAGATCGCTGCGCGCGAAGGCATCGACTTCGATCTCGAACGCCGCGGCATCCTCCACATCTATCACGACAAGAAGGGCTTTGAGTCCGGCCTGCGCGTCAACGCACTGCTAAGGGAAGGCGGTCTCGATCGCCGTCCGGTGACGCCGGAAGAAATCCGCACGATCGAGCCGACGCTGCGCAAGGAATATTACGGCGGCTTCTTCACACCCTCGGATGCGACCGGCGATATCCACAAGTTCACGCGCGGACTGGCTGACGCCTGCAAGCGTCGCGGTGCAACCTTCATCCATGAAGCGAATATCGATTCCATTGCGCAGGCCGGCGGCGGCTTCGTACTCGGCTGGGCTGATCTCTCCGCAAGCGAGGCTACGGCCTCCGCGCGCGGCATGCTGAAGACCGATGGCGTCGTGGTCTGCGCTGGGGTTGCCAGCCGTCACTTCGCGGCGATGCTCGACGAGCGCGTCAATGTCTATCCGGTGAAGGGTTACTCGATCACCGTGCAGCTCGACACCGACGAAAGCCGCAAGGCGACGCCGACTGTCAGCCTGCTCGACGAGGCCGCCAAGATCGTCACCAGCCGGCTCGGCGCGGATCGTTTCCGCGTGGCCGGAACGGCCGAGTTCAACGACTTCAACCGCGACATCCGTGCCGATCGCGTGCAGCCGCTGATCGACTGGGTGCGCAGCAACTTCCCTAGCGTCGAAACGTCGCGGGTCATCCCCTGGGCCGGGCTGCGGCCGATGATGCCCAACATGATGCCGGTGGTGCGCGCAGGTCGGATGCCCGGCGTGTTCTTCAACACCGGCCACGGCCATCTCGGCTGGACGTTGTCGGCAGCGACTGCACAGATGATTGCCGGAACCATCGACGACTGGCGCGGGCTCAATGCGCCGCCGATCGCGCCCACACTTAAGGTTGAGCGCGAGTATCGCCATGCATCCTGAGTGGTCGAAGCCGAAGGCCGGGCGGGCCCTTGATACCGCCCTGCCCTTGGCACACAATTTGCCCCAAGAGGACGGCTCTCCGGCCGGCTCTTCCAGCCCGAGCAACAGGCGCGCATGATAGACACGACCGAATCCAAGGGCGCCTCTCGGCCCCATCAATTCCGCAGCCGGAGATAGGTGCATGCTAGGTTATCTCATTCGCCGCGTTCTGGCCGCGGTGCCCGTGATGGGCGTCGTCGCGCTGTTCGTGTTCCTGCTGCTGCGGCTGACCCCAGGCGACCCCGCCGCGATTCTCGCCGGCGACAATGCGACGCCAGAGCGGCTTGAGCGCATCCGCACCTCCCTTGGCCTCAACGAACCCTTGATCGTGCAGTTCATCACCTGGGTGAACAAGCTGCTGCACGGCGACCTCGGGACCTCGCTGATCTCCAATTTGCCGGTCATGAAGATGATCGGCCAGCGCGTCGAGCCGTCGATCTCGATCGCGCTGTCGACCATCATCCTCGCCGTCATCGTCGCCGTGCCGCTCGGCGTCATCGCGGCGTGGAAGCACGGTACCTGGATCGACCGCTTCGTGATGGGTCTCTCCGTGCTCGGCTTCTCCGTGCCGGTGTTCGTTGTCGGCTATGTCCTGATCCAGCTCTTCGCGATCGACCTGCGTTGGGTGCCGGTGCAGGGCTTCAAGAGCATCAGCGCCGGGTTCGGACAGTTCTTTGAACGCATCATCCTGCCGACTTGCGCGCTCTCTTTCATCTATATAGCGCTGATCGCGCGCATGACCCGCGCGGCGATGCTCGACGTGCTCGGCGAAGATTACGTGCGAACCGCGCGCGCCAAGGGCATCAACGAGGTCGCGGTGATGATGCGGCACGCGCTGCGCAATGCCGCCGTGCCCGTGATCACCGTGATCGGTACCGGCTTTGCGCTGCTGATCTCCGGCGTCGTCGTTACCGAGAGCGTGTTCAACATCCCCGGCATCGGCCGCCTCACGGTGGACGCGGTGCTGGCGCGCGACTATCCGGTGATCCAGGCGATGATCCTGCTGACCTCGCTGATTTACGTCGTCGTCAATCTCCTGATCGACGTCGCCTACACGCTGCTCGATCCCCGTATCCGGTACTGAGGCAAGGACAAGTATAACAATGGCGGTCGACAGCCTTCCCCAGTCCTCCATTCCGATCACGTCGCCGTTGCGGCCGCGCTTCGGATTCCTCACCTCGACGCCGATCATTGCGGCGGCCACGATCTGCCTCACGCTGATCGTGCTGGTCTCGATCCTGGCGCCATTCATCGCGCCGCATGATCCGGTCCAGCTTGCGCCGTCGCTGCGGCTGAAGCCAGCCTCAGCGCAATTCCTGCTCGGCACCGACGCCTATGGCCGAGACCTGTTGTCGCGCGTCATCTATGGCGGCCGCATCTCGCTGCTGATCGGCATCGGCTCGGCGATCCTGTCGGTCGTCATCGGGCTTTCGATCGGTCTCGTCTCCGGCTTCTTCAAGCTGGTCGATTCCGTGCTGATGCGTGTGATGGACGGCCTGATGGCGATGCCGAGCATCCTGCTCGCGATCGCCGTTGTCTCGCTCTCCGGCGCCAGCATCTGGACTGTGATGGTCGCGATCACCATCCCCGAAATTCCCCGCGTGGCACGCCTGGTACGCTCAGTCGTGCTGTCCGCGCGCGAGGAGCCGTATGTGGAAGCCGCGATCTCGGTCGGCTCCTCACTGCCAAAAATCATGTGGCGGCATCTGATGCCGAACACGATCGCGCCGCTGATCGTCCAGGGCACCTATGTCTGCGCGTCCGCGATCCTCACCGAGGCAATCCTCTCCTTCCTCGGCGCCGGCATTTCGCCGGAGACGCCGACCTGGGGCAACATCATGGCCGAGGGACGCCAGTACTTTCAGCTCAAGCCGACGCTGATCTTCTGGCCCGGACTGCTGCTCTCGATCGCCATTCTCAGCATCAATCTGATCGGCGACGCCGCCCGCGACGCCCTCGATCCCCGCATGAAGCAGCGGGAGGGCAAGTGATGGGCGATCAAGTGATGACCAAAGACATCGTTCTCGACATCAACAATCTCGTCGTCTCCGTCGGCAAGAAGCCGGGGGCTGCGAAGATCATCGACGGCATCTCGATCCAGGTCCGCGACGGCGAAACGCTGTGCCTTGTCGGTGAGAGCGGCTCGGGCAAATCCGTGACCTCGCTCACCACCATGGGCCTGCTGCCGAAGGGCACACTGGTTCCGACCGGCGGCAGCGTGAAGCTCGTCGGCGAGGAGATCCTCACCGCGACTGATCGCCGCCTGCGGCAGTTGCGCGCGACCAGGATGGCGATGATCTTCCAGGAGCCGATGACTGCACTCAATCCGGTCGTGCCGGTCGGCCGCCAGATCGACGAAGTGCTGCGCGCCCACACCAATCTCGATGCCAAGGCGCGCAAGAAGCGCATCCTCGACATGATGGAGCAGGTCCACCTGCCCCAGGTCGAACGCATCTTCGCCTCCTACCCGCACCGCCTCTCCGGCGGCCAGCGCCAGCGCATCATGATCGCGATGGCACTGGTGCTCGAGCCCAAGCTGCTGATCGCGGATGAGCCGACCACTGCGCTCGACGTCACCACGCAAAAGCAGATCCTGTCCCTGATCCGCGAGCTCCAGCGCGATCACGGCACCGCGGTGCTGTTCATCACCCATGACATGGGCGTCGTCGCAGAGATCGCCGACCGCGTCGCGGTGATGCGGCAGGGCCGCCTCGTCGAAACCGGTCAGCTCGAAACCGTGCTGCGCAATCCCACGATGGAATATACCCGTAACCTGCTGGCGTCCGTGCCGAGCCTGGTGCCGCGACCCCCGCGGGAGGAGAGCAAGGAACCCGTCGTGCTCGAGGCCAATGACCTCAGCAAGGTCTACAAGGAGCGCGCGTTCTTCGGCAAAGGCCGTGAGGTCGTCGCCGCCGACAAGGTGACGCTGACGCTGCGCAAGGGCCGTACGCTTGGCATTGTCGGCGAAAGCGGCTCCGGCAAGTCGACGGTGGCGCGCTGCATCGTTCGCCTGATCGATCCGACCTCCGGTGGCGTGCGCCTGTCCGGCCGCGAGATCTCCGACATCTCGCGCCGCCTGCTGCAACCGCACCGGCAGAAGATCCAGATCGTGTTCCAGGACCCCTACCGCTCGCTCAACCCGCGCGTCACCGTCGGCGAAAGCATCGCGGAAGGCCCGATCAATTATGGCGTCTCACATGCGAACGCGATGAAGCGGGCCCGCGAGCTGCTCGAACTCGTCGGCTTGCCGGCTGATGCCGTTTCGCGCTATCCGCACCAGTTCTCCGGGGGCCAGCGCCAGCGCATCGCCATTGCGCGTGCGCTCGCGCTTGATCCCGATGTGCTGGTCGCGGACGAAGCGGTCTCTGCGCTCGACGTCTCCGTGCAGGCGCAGGTGCTGGAACTGCTCGACGAGATCCAGAGGCGGCTCGGCATCGCCATCCTCTTCATCACCCATGATTTGCGCGTCGCAGCGCAAATTTGCGACGAGGTCGTGGTGATGCAACACGGCCGCGTCGTCGAACAGGGCCCGGCCGCCGAAGTGTTGACGCATCCGCAGGAGGCCTACACCAAGGCGTTGCTGGATGCGGCACCTGGCCGCAACTGGGACTTTGCGAACTTCCGGCCGGTGTCGGAGGGTGCGGCGGCGAGCGCGTAAGTCTCTCCGCTCGTCATTGCGAGCGCAGCGAAGCAATCCAGTCTTTCCGCGGAGGGATTCTGGATTGCTTCGCTCCGCTCGCAATGACGGTGTGCGCGGCACACATTCCCAAAACAGCTTGACCCTATGCGCGGCGCGAGTGCGTCCTACCTTGCTC
>JAEWHT010000156.1 GCA_023387695.1 Pseudomonadota bacterium
GCGAGCCCACCCCTCAGTTCTCGTGGGCGATCCGCCGCAATCGCTCGGCCCACACCGCCCACGCCTGATCTTTTTTAGCCCCATACCACGCCGGCACCCGGTTTCGCCGCAGCCATCCGCGGCGGCCTCACCACGGTGACGGTACAGGCCGCCTCTGCAGCCACCTTGGCCGAGACGCTGCCGAGCAGAGTGCGCCGAAACGAGCTCTGCCGCGCGCCGATGATGACATGGTCGACCTGGTTGGCCTCGGCAAACTCCAAGAGCGCTGCGGCAGGATCGATCGCTTCCAGCACATGAACCGACAGCCGGCTCTCGTCCAGCTTCAAGGGCGTCGCCCAATGCCGAAGCGCGACCAGGCGATCGATGTGCTTGTTGGAGCCCTGCTCATCCAGCGTCTTGTCAATGGCAATACGGTTGAGCTTCAGCACGTTGACGCAGGCAAGCCGCGCTGACGGCAGCGTCGCCAAAATCCGTTCCGTCGTTACGCGCAGCGCCTCGTTCAGCTCGGCTGCGCCCTCCTCCATGTCGAGCGCCACTGCGAGGATCGGACTTGAGGCGATCTGCTCGGCGACATCGGGCTGAACCCGCGATTGCTTGACGTCTTGGTTGAAGCGGCGCCGCCAGGCGACGCTCAGGGGATCGCGCTTCATCCGCTCCGAACGCGCAGTCAGCTTGACCTGGTTCGGATGGGCGAGATCGAAGGCAAGCTGGGTCGCGGTCGGATAGCGCCGGACCGGCTCGATCTCCAGACATCGCAGCACCACCTCCTGGAGCCAGGGCGGGTAGTCGGCGCGCAAGCTTCGCGGCGGGTACGGATCGCGCCACGACCTTCGCCGCATCGCGCGCAGCGTCTCGCCCTCGCCAAAGGGACGTTCGCCGGTCGTGAAGAAATAGAGCAGCACGCCCAGCGAAAACAAATCGCTGCGCGGATCGTCGCGCACACCCAACAGTCGCTCCGGGGCCATATAGGGCGCGGTGCCGTAAGGCAGTCGGAACTCTTCCTGCAACAAATCAGGCAAATGATTGTGGTGCGATAGGCCGTAGTCGATCAGCACCGCATCGCCGCTCTCGCGGAACATGATACTGCTCGGCTTGATGTCGTGATGGATCACGTTCTGCCGGTGCAGATCGGCAAGCGCGGCGGCGATCTTCGCAACCAGCTGCCGCGCCTCCTCGTAAGGCAGCGGCAGATCAGGCAACCGCTTGTACAGCGTGGTGCCGGGAATGCGCTCGATCACGGCATAGGCCTGGCGCGCGAAATCGCCGGTGCCATAGCAGTGCGGAACGTGCGGACCGGTGAGCCGCGGCAGGATCATCATCTCCATCTCGAAGGAGACGATCGCGGCGGGGTCTTCGCCTTCCGAGGCCCGCGGGACTTTCATCAGCAACGGCACATCGATGCCGGGATGAGTGGCCGTCCACAGCGTCGCCATGCCGCCGGCATGGACGCATTCGCCGAGGGTGTAGCCGTCGATCTCGGCGCCTGACTTGACCAGGGATTTGGGCATCTAGCGCCCCTGCGAGAGGCGGTCGGCGAGCCAGGGCGGCAGGCCGTTCTCGCGGATCTTGTTGGCGGCGCTCGCGATGTCATAGGGCACGCGGCAATAGGTGATCTGGCACGACACCGTGTCGAACAGCACGAAGGATGCAGAAGGATCGCCGTCGCGAGGCTGGCCGACCGAGCCTAGCACCGCGAGCCATTGCCGCCCACGCAGGAGCTGCACCGGCATGTCGGTCTTCGGCACGAAGCTCGTCATCTTCGCAATCGCCGACATCGAATAGAGCGCAGGCCGGTGGATGTGGCCGCAAAAGGTGACATGGGACGGCGTCGAGATCAGGCTCTTGGCGGCGTCGGCCGTCGAGCGGACATAGTGCCAGCGCTTGGGGCTCGAGGCCTCCGAGTGCACGAATAGACGATCGCCATCCTCGACCAGCATCGGCAACTCGGCCAGGAACCGCCGCTGGGGCGCATCTAACCGCCCGCGGGTCCACTCGATCGCGATCTGCGCCTCGTTGTTCATGCTCTCAGACGTGGAGTTGACGGCCTCGTCATGATTGCCACGCACGGCGACCGCACCGTGGGCAACCAGATCCATGGCTGTTTCAACGACCCATTCCGGGTCGGCGCCATAGCCGACGAAATCGCCGAGCAGGATGAACCGCTCCGCGCCCTTCGCGCGGGCTACCTTCAGGCACGCCTCGAACGCCTGCCGGTTGCCGTGGATATCCGAGAAGACAGCGAGAAGCACGCACCCTCCACCCTCACATTCTTATTGGACGCCGATAAAGCCAATTTGAGGGAGGTCAACAAGATGCGCCAACGCGGGGTGGTTTACCAGCGCCGCACTGGTACGATGGTGAAGAGCCTATTGCTCGTCCCTAGGCGGTATCCAGGGCGGCAGCAGCGGCCTGAAGACGGCGCCTTGGGCGGCCGCCGGCGGGGCATTGAACTCTCCGGTCGAAGAATCGCCGCCGCCAACGTCCGCTACGCGCCCGCCTTGTAGACGATAGGCTCCTGCTTAGCCAAAGCTTGGCAAACGGCTGCCGCAACCAATACTGTCAAACTGAACACGAGACTACTCGACAAGCCGAAACTGGCTGGGAGGCGACGCCTTGGGACGGGGAAAACGACGCGGACGGTTCCTAAAGCCTGATGAGTACTTCGCACAAGGACCATTCGAACTCGCAAGGTTTGGCAAGAATACAATCATGCGCTCGCGTGCAAGCGCTGAGCAAATAGAAGCAGTCCAAGCCCGGATGGCGACGCAATTTCCAGCCATCGTCGCTGAGATTGACGCACTGGTATCATCCATTGCGTGCCAAATTGTGCGACTACCGCCAGACCGCCTGCTCCATCGAGCATGGTGGGAATTTGCGACGACCGTTGTTGGTATCGGTGGGAAAAAGGACGAGATGGAACATCTCGCCGCCGCGCGGATGATCGACTACGTCCAAAGCGTCATCGCGTCGGTCAATCCTGCTAAGGAGACTGACGAGGTCGGTGAGGAAGATTGGAGCAAACTCAAGAGTGATGTTAGGACGTTGTTCGAGCGCCTCACGCTCGAATATCAATCCTGCGCGACAGCGCACCGGCGGAGCCAAGATCCGCAACTTGACATGGAGCTCGAGGGTTTTCGAGTTCGAGCCGAGATGCTATGGCTGAATATCAGAGGCAAGCGCTATCACGTTCATGAAAAACAAGCGCTGCTCGACATACTCAGCCCCCACTCCGACGTCTTACTGAGACTGTTTGGTATCGATGGAGTCACCTTAGTCAACGAACTTGACAAGGTACTGACGAAGCTTACCGGAGGGTTGGCCGAGGTTGCTTCAGACATGGTCGCTTTTCGCGAGAAGACGCTTGATCAGGCAGAGAAACTTGCCGAACAATATCCCGAGTTAGAGGTAAATGAACTCTTTGCGAAAGCCTTTGAAGACCACGAGCTATCCTCTCTCCGTGAGAAGGTCGCGGCTGGATTGTTTGGTCTAGACCTGTTCGATGTCGGTAAAAATACGACTATTCCTCAAACGCTGATTGATCAGCTGACTTGGTCTCCTGGTGAGGACATCGAATTGTTCGCATCCGGTGACTTCTGCGGTTGGCCATTGCGAATCTGGCCGACGATGAAGCGGCCCTTTATTCGCATTGACGGGCGAGCGCTTTGCTTCGATTTCTTCAGCTTATTCGACAATATTTACCGCGTACTGCGACGCGTCGTAATTCAGCACGAAGCGAGCTATGCTGAGACTTGGAACGACCGCCAAAAGATCGTCTCTGAGGAACTCCCCTTCGTTTATTTGGATCGCCTTCTGCCCGGAGCGACCGTTTACAGGCCCATACACTATCGCTGGAAGGTAGGTTCGGGCCCGGCACAATGGCATGAAGCAGACGGCATTCTAATTTTTGACGATCATCTATTCATTCTCGAAGTAAAAGGTGGGGCATTCACCTATACGTCACCAGCGAACGATTTGTCCGCCCACCTTGCGTCGCTTCGAAATCTTCTTCAGAGCCCGGCGCGTCAAGGAAGTCGCTTCCTTGACTACCTTGAGAGTGCCCCAGAAGTTTCGATTACGGACAGCAATCACCACGAACTAGCCCGGCTGCGGCGTAGCGACTTTCGGCATGTCACGGTTTGCACGGTGACGCTCGATGCCTTTACTGACCTTGCCGCGCGGGCCCAACACCTTGCGGCGATCGGGATTAACATCGGGCAACGGCCGGTGTGGCCGCTCTCGATCGATGACCTGCGGATTTACGCCGAGCTATTCGATAATCCGCTCATATTCCTCCACTTTGTCGAACAGCGCGTGCGGGCCGGCCAGTCTCAATATGTGGACCTCAATGATGAGATGGATCATCTCGGCCTCTACATTGAGCAAAACAACTATAGCCAATTTGCCGCGCAGATGATGGAGAACAAGTTTGACCAACTCGGCTTCGACGGCTTTCGAACGCCCATCGACGAGTTTTTTGGCGCGAAGCTCAGAGGCGAGAACCCAGCTCTGCCTCGACAATCAGTGCCTAAGCGCTTGGCGGATATTGTCAGCTTTCTGCCTAAGACGAACAAGTCGCACCGTTCAGAATTAGCCGCCTTCCTTCTCGACGGATCTGGTGACTTTAGGGAAGCAATTGCAACCGCTATTGATAGGGCGCTCCTAGAGAACAGAGGCTTAAAAAGAGCGCGTCCTCTATCGATCTACGGACCGATGGCCATGACTCTCTACGTTTGGTCGCCTTCGGCCCCTGCGCTTGGCAAACCGGCCGAAGATCACGTGCGCGCTGTGCTATTTGCTCGTAATGAAACAAGCCGCCGTCTTGTGGAACTTACCTATGACGACAATGGAGTTCTAATCGATGCTCAAATGAAACGCGTGACGCTTGCTGGCCTCGCAAGCGCTGAACTAGCTCGCATAAAGGCAGCAAGCAGTTCCTTGCAGGATACGCGACTAGCCGAGGCGCGTCTGAAAGGGAAGATTGGCAGAAATGACGCGTGTCCCTGCGGCAGCGGCAAAAAATATAAGCGCTGTCACGGTGGCAATCGCTAGGTGCGCGCTGGGCAGCTTCATGTATGACCATTCGGTACGAATTGACATGCTCGGCTTCACCTCACGGTAGTCTTCGAGCGCCGCAGCGGTGATGGTGAAGAGCCTATTGCTCGTCCTTGGGCGGCATCCGGGGCGGCGGAAGCGGCGTGAAGACGGCGCCTTGCGCGCCGGCCGGCGGGGCATTGAACTCTCCGGTCGAGGAATCGCCGCCACTGGTCTCGAGTATCACTTTGGGCGTCACATATTCCCGGACCATGTCGATCAGGCTGCCCTCGCCGCCGCCAAAATCGGCCGCGCGCCCGCCCTGCGGATGGCCGGCCGCGATCTCGTTCTCCGCCGCGTGGGTCTTGTCGGCCAGGTTATCGTTGTAAGGGACGCGGAAAGCCCGCGGGATGCCGCTCGGACGATGATCCGCATCGAGTTCCTCCACCCACAGGTAGATCGAGCCGGGATCGCCCTCCAGCGAATGTGGCTCGACGATGCGCGCCTTCAGCAGCTTGAAGTTTGTAGGCAGCCGCTCGCTGCTTGCCCAGCCGAGCAGTCCGCGCATCTCCCCGAAGCTGACGACGTAGAACGCACTGGTCACGATCACCGCGACCGCCTTCAAGGACCAGTGCAGCCGCGCATAGACCAGCACGACCAGCAGTAGCGCGCCGATCACGGCATACGCCACCGACAGCGAGAGGATGACCGTTTGCAGATTAGTCACGGCGGATCCTCTTTACGTTCGCGCTCACACCGGTGCTCGGGTCGAGATCGGCCCCGTTGCGCCACTTGCTGCGAAACGTCTCCATCAGCGATTTCGGCCGCTGGCTCACGTCGATGACCTTGCCTTCGGCATCGAGCCGGAACCGCACCGCGGTCTTCTCGTCGCCGGTGTGGTCGAGCGTGAATTTGTTGTCGAAGACCACCTGTGCGGTCGGGTTGAGCTTCTGCACCTTCACGTTGGCGGTCACCGGCTCGCCAGTCGTGGCGACGAAATGCGAGACGTTGACAGTGTATTCGCCGGGGACAATGCCGCGCAGCGTGACGATCTCCTCGCGGATCGGCGAGGCGATCTTCTTGCCGTTGACCATGATGAAGTCGTTGGCGCCGCCGCGGTCGTCGCGATCGAGTGTGAGGAAGCCGGCCTCGCGGTGGCGATACCAGGCGATGTTGCCGGCGGGATCCTGCACGAACAGGTCGAGATCGTCGGGATGATTGTCAGGCCAATCCAGCGTGATCATGAACTCGGCCTTGGAGTCGATCTTGCCGTCCTTGGCATCGGGCGAGACCGCAAGCAGCGCGAGGAAGAACAGGAAGGCGACGACCTGCAGCGCCTTGAACAGCATCACGCCCAGCGGATCGAAGGGCTCCTCGCGCGGATAGAGACCGAAATCATCCATCATGACGAGGTTCCAGCGCCTTTGCGCTCGAGAACCGGCGTCACATAGGTTTCGGTCAGCACCACGGCATCGGAGAACACCCGCTGGGTCGCGGCATCCAGCATGTAATACTGGATGCGGACCAGGATGGACCCGACGAGGCCCGCCAGCGTCGTGTACATCGCGACCGCCATGCCGTCGCTCATCAACCCCATCGAGGAGCGCATCGCGACCTTGTCGGCAGCGTCCAGCCCCGCGATCGGCGCCAGCATGATGATGAAGCCGATAATGGTGCCGAGCAGGCCGAGCTTCATCAGCGTATCCGAGACAAACGCACCAAAGCCGTTGGAGCCGCGCAGGCGGTCGGCAAGCGTCCGCAGCAGCAGCGTCTGGTCGACCGGGCGGTAGTCCTGCGCGGCCGCCTTCGTCACGAGACTTTCGATGTGATCTCGCACCAGCCCGCGCGGAAGCGCAGGCGTGCTCGCATCAAGCACCTTGCTGCCATCGGGCGCAGCCAGCACCGCGCGGCAGCGCCGTGCTGCCGCCCCTTCACGCGCGATCGCCCGCGTGCGCAGGAAACAATGGCCGCAGGTGACGAGATAGAGCACCGCGATCACGCTCGAAATGTAGGTCCGGTCGGAGGTCAGCATCAGATGGATCAGGCCGAACCGCCACAGCAGCACGACCGCGAAGATCGATAGCCCCGTAAAAATCATCCAGAACAGCAGCGCACTGCGCTCGGACGGGTCAGTAGACGAGCCCGCGATCGGTCCAATGGTCATCGAACTCATGCTGCACTGCTCCTGACCTCGAACGATTCCACTTCGATTAGATCAAAACCGCGGCTTTGGGTCCAAAGACCCATGCCCAACCCGGCTTGGGAAATTTTCCCGAGCTGCTGTCCGCACTGTTCCCTGCAATTGGCAAGGCGCGGCGGCGTTGTTAGGCTGAGCTTATCAAACTTTGGGGTGATCGCATGCGCCTCGTGCTTCAGCTTGTCGCCCGCCTGCTTCTCATCGTTGTGCTGTGCCTGGGTGCAGCGACCGTGTGGGCCACGTTCGATGCCTATCGCAGCGTCGACCGGGCAACTGCCGCATCCGCGCAGCGGGTCGCGCAGGCTCTTCAGGGCCTGTACTGGCACGAGCTGTTGCTGCGGAGCAGCAGGATGCGCGAGCATCTGGTGCCAGTTCCCGAGTGGCGCACGCTGGAGACGATGAAGCTGATCTCGCCCGGTGTCTGCGTCGAGTTCCAGCCGGCCACCGCATTCGAAAAGCCGCTCTGCGGCCAGAGCCAGGGGATCGGTCGGACGCCGCCGCGCTGGTTCGCGTCCATCGTTCCGACCTTCCTCGGCAGCCATGCGGAGGTGGTGCGGCCCGTTAGTCCCCGCGCGACAGCCGCCGGCACGGTGGTCGCGACGCCTGATGCTGCAGCCGCGATCTCGCTTGCCTGGGAATACATCCTCAACGTGATCGACGTTGCGCTGCTGATGGCGGCGGCGATCGCGCTGCTCGCCTCGCTTGCGATCGCGCACACGCTGGCTCCGGCGCGCGCCATCGTGACGGCCCTGCAACGCATGGCACGCGGCCAGTATCGCACGACGCTGCCGCGCTTCCGCTCGATGGAGTTGGCCATGATCGGTGGTGCTGTCGATGGCCTCGGCAGCCGGCTGGAAGAGGCGACGGAACAGCGCGCCGCTCTGACGCGACGCCTGATCGAGATCCGCGACGACGAGCGGCGCGCGCTCGCCCGCGAGCTGCATGACGAATTCGGGCAAAATCTCTCCGCGATACTGGCCTTCGCCAACACGATCGAGACGGCGAGCGCGCAACAGAAGGACGGCGGCATCGCGCAGGATGCGCGCATGATCTCACAGGCCACGCACCATCTGATGGCTTCGCTGCGCGATGCGCTGAAGCGCCTGCGCAATCCCCTGCCCGAGGAACTTGGCCTCGAGGCAAGTCTCGTCAACCTCGTCGATAGCTGGCGCTCGCAGAGCGCGACGCAGCCGACGATCCAGCTCGACCTCAAGGGCGATCTCACCGACATCAGCGGTCCGGCCGCCACGACCGCCTATCGGGTCGCGCAGGAATGCCTCACCAACGCGCTGCGCCACGGCGCGGCGCGCGAGATCTCGTTGCACGTTGAACGCTGCGCGGGCGAAGACGATGCGCTGTTGATCCGCGTCGAGGACGATGGCGGCGGCGATGCGGCGCGTGTGGAGCGGTCGGCCGGCTTCGGCCTCACCGGCATCCGCGAGCGCGTGACAGCGGCCGGTGGCTCGCTGTCCATACTGCCGGCGCGGCGCGGCCTCAGTGTCGCCGCGACGATCCCGCTTGCTGCGTGAGGCCGTCATGAGCGATGTCGCAGCAACGGGCATTTCGGTATTGCTGGTCGACGACCATCCGATCGTCCGCCAGGGCTACCGGCGTGTGCTGGAAAGCCAGGGTGATCTGCACGTCGTGGCGGAAGCGGACAATGCCGCGGATGCCTACGGCGCCTACAAGGCGCACGACCCTGATGTCGTCGTGATGGACATCTCGATGCCCGGCGCCAGTGGGCTGGAAGCGATCCGCAACATCCGCGCGCGCAATCCACGGGCGCGGGTTCTCGTCTTCACCATGCACAACGAGGCCGTGCTGGTGAAAGCCGCCTTCAGTGCTGGCGCCGCTGGCTTCGTCACCAAGAGCAGTGCGCCCTCAGTTGTCGTGCATGCGATCCGCAGCGTCGCGCGCGGCGAACGCGCCATGAGCGACGACATCGCGCATGTGCTGGCCGAGGACAGTCTGTCGACAGGTTCAGTGCTGGATCAACTGGGCGAGCGCGAGATCGAGATCCTGCGCCAGTTCGCCGGCGGAGCGACCACCGAGCAAATCGCGACGCACCTCAATCTCAGCGTCAAGACGGTGCAGAACTATCATTATCTGATCAAGACCAAGACTGGCGCACGCACGGACGCGCAGCTCGTGCGGCTGGCAGCGAGCTGCGGGCTGACCAAGATCTAGATTGGAGTGTTACGCCTTCAACCCGCGCAGTAGCAGGGCAAGCGTTGCATCGACGCGCGCCGGTAGCTCGGCGTCCTTCCACTCGTCGGCGTGGGCCGGATGATGGAAGCGGCAGGTCGCATCGAACAGCGCACGCGCCGTCGTCTTGACGTCGGTCGCAGCGAACTCACCCTGCTTCACACCGTCAGCGAGGATCGCCGCGATCTGGTCGATCATGGTGTCCTTGTGACACTTGACGGCGGCACAGGCTTCGCGCGCCAGCGTCAGATAGGTTTCGAACATTTCGGGGTCGTCGAGCACGCGCGAACGCTTGGCCGCGAACAACGTGCGCAGCCAGCGGTCGAGGCGCGCGGGCGCGGGCCCCTGCTCTTCGGCGATTGCAAGCAACGGTGCGTCGATGCGATCGAGCCAGCGTTTGGCGACGGCCTCGCGAAGCGAAGCCTTGCTCGGGAAATGGCGATAGACGCTGCCGTGGCTCACATCGAGCGCACGGGCAACGTCCACCACAG
>JAEWHT010000188.1 GCA_023387695.1 Pseudomonadota bacterium
GGTCGCCGGCGAACAGCGAAGCCTCGTCGCCGCCGGTGCCGGCGCGGATTTCCAGCACCACGTTGCGGTCGTCCATGGCGTCTTTGGGCAGCAGCGCGACGCGGATCTTCTGGACGAGATCCTCGATCTTCGGACTGAGTTCGTCGCGCTCGGCTTCCGCCATGCTGCGCATCTCGGCATCGGTCGCGGGATCGGCGATCAGCGCCTCGGTGTCGGCGAGCTCCTTCACGGCGGCACGATAGGTCTTTACCGCGTCGATCAGCGGGTTGATCTCGGCGAGTTCGCGCGTGACCTGCACATAGCGTTCGGAAGAAAGCTGTCCCAGCGATTCCGCTTCGAGCGAAGCGTGATGCGCGAGCAGGACGTCCAGTTTGGCTTCGGGGAGTGACGACATGGGTTCAGTCCAAAATAGCGGAGAGGAGCGAGGCGGCGGAGAGGGGCAGCAGGCCCGCTACAACGCCAGGCCTTCGGCCTCGGCAAATTCCGTCAGCTTCTGCCGGATCGAGACGCTGCCGGTCGGCGCATCCAGCAGCGGGCCGAGCATCGCTGCGGCCTTCTTGACGTCGAGGTCGATCACCATCGCCTTGACCGGACCGAGCGCGGTCGCCGACAGCGATAGCGAGCGGTAGCCCATGGCGAGCAGCGCCAGCGCACCGATCGGCTTGGAAGCCATCTCACCGCAGAGCGACAGCGCTTTCTTCGCAGCCTGCGATTTCTGCGCGATGTCGCGCAGCGCGCGCAGGATCGGCGTCGACATCGTGTCGAATCGCTCGGAGACCTTGGCATTGCCGCGGTCGACCGCGAACAGGAACTGGAACAGATCGTTCGAGCCGACCGAGATGAAGTCGACCTTCTTCAACAGCTCGTCCATCTGATAGAGCAGTGCCGGCACTTCGACCATGGTGCCGATGTCGATGCGCTCCGGCAGCGTGTGACCGTGCTGGCGCAAATAAGTCAGCTCGCGTTCGACCAGCGCCTTCGCCGAATCGAACTCGGCGACCTCCGAGATCATCGGGAACATGATCTTCAGCGAACGGCCGCCACCGGCACGTAACAGCGCGCGTATCTGGCCGCGCAACAGGCCCGGACGGTCGAGCCCGAGCCGGATCGCGCGCCAGCCGAGTGCAGGATTTTCCTCGATTACCGTCTCCATATAGGGCAGCGCCTTGTCGCCGCCGATGTCGAGGGTGCGAAAGGTGACGGGCTTCTGGCCCGCGGCATCGAGCACTGCACGGTAGAGCGCGAGCTGATCGCTGGTGCGCGGCAGGCTCTGGCCGACCATGAATTGCAGCTCGGTGCGGAACAGGCCGATGCCGGCGCTGCCGGTGTCGTCGATGTGCGGCAGGTCGATGGCGAGGCCGGCGTTGATCAGCAGCTCGACCTTCTCACCGTCCTTGGTGACACAGGGTCGTTCGCGCAACGCCAGATATTGCGCCTGGCGGCGAGCACGGAAACGCACGCGCTCGGCATAGGCCGCTTCGATTTCCTGCGATGGGCGCACGTAGATCGCGCCCGAGGTGCCGTCGACGATGATGGCGTCGCCGGGATCGGCAATACCGGGCGCGTTCGGTACCTCGCCGACGGCGGGAATGCCGAGCGCACGCGCCACGATCGAGACGTGGGAGTTGGCGGTGCCCTCCTCCAGCACGATGCCGCGCAGGCGCTTGCGATCGTAGTCGAGCAGCGCCGCCGGACCCATCGCGCGCGCGATGACGATGGCATTGTCGGGCATCTGCTCGCGCGAGGGCGCGTGGTCCTGGCCGACCAGCTGCCGCATCAAGCGGTAGCCGAGATCCTCGAGATCGTGCAGCCGGTCGCGCAAATAGGGATCGGTCACGCGCAGCATGCGGGCGCGGGTGTCGGACTGCACGCGCTCGACGGCGGCTTCGGCCGTGAGGCCGGTGGCGACCGCCTCGTGCAGCTTGTGCGACCAGCCCTGGTCGTTGGCGAACATGCGGTAGGCTTCGAGCACGTCGCGATGCTCGCCGCCTTCGGCGACGTCGCCACGCTCCAGCATGCGGTCGAGATCCGAGCGCAGCTTGGCGAGCGCGGTGTCGAGCCGCTTGATTTCCTTCGGCAGGTCCTCGGCGATATAGTCCTTGATGACGACGCGCGGCTCGTGCAGCACGACATGGCCGAGTGCGATGCCTTCGGAGAGGATGGCACCGGCTTTCTGCGTGGAATGGCGCGCCGCCGGCTCGAGGCCAGGCTGGGCGAGCGCGGACAGTTCGCCGGAGGCGATCAGCTCCGCCAGCACCATGGCGGTGGTCTGCAGCGCCTCGAGCTCTTCCTCGACATAGGTGCGCTTGGCGCGGTTTTGCACCACCAGCACGCCGAGCGTGTTACCGGCGCGCAGGATCGGAACGCCAAGGAATGAGTGGTAGATCTCTTCACCCGTCTCCGGGCGGAACGAGAAGGCCGGATGGCTTTGGGCGTCGTTCAAATTGAGCGGCGTCGCCTCGCTGGCGACGAGGCCGACCAGGCCCTCATGGGCGCTGAGCACAGTGTGGTGGACGGCTTCGCGGTTGAGGCCTTCGGTGGCGTAGAGCTCGAGCGTGTTGTCGATGCGCAGCACATAGACCGAGCACACCTCGGCCACCATGTTGGCGGCGATCAGTACCACGATCTTGTCCAGCCGCTCCTGGGCCGAGACCTGCTCCGCCATGGTTTCGCGGAGCCGTCTCAACAAGACGCGGGGACCTCCCGACGCGCTCCGCATGAACCGTCAATCTCCTCCGTCTGCCCGGCCCGGCGATATTGGCCGGCGGCTGGCCTAAAATTCCAGAAAAACAATCAATTTGTTCGTCCGGCGCAGGCACAAGCCCAAATCTACCTGAGATTTTGCGCTTGCACCGAATCAGCGGCGCCTGAACTGGGATACAGTTTGCGGCAGCCCACCCTGTTCGCCGTATAGCGAATTGAGGCTTGTTTTGCCAAGCAAAACGCCTGCCAAACGCGAAGGTGTGTACACCTTCGCGTTTGCTGCGACCGCTAAGAGAAAATTAGTCTAACCCTGATCGAGACCGTAGAGCGTGTGCAGGGTGCGCACGGCAAGCTCGGTATAGGCGGTATCGATCAACACCGAGAACTTGATCTCGGAGGTTGTAATGGCCCGGATGTTGATATTCCGTCCGGCGAGGGCCGAAAAGGCCTGGGCGGCGACGCCGGCATCGCTGCGCATGCCGCTGCCGATCACCGAAATCTTGGCGACGTCGGTAGCGGTATCAAGCCGGGCATAGCCGATGGTGCCCTTGGCGGCGGTAATCGTATCCTTGGCGCGATTATAGTCGGCGGCCGGCACCGTGAAGGTGAGGTCGGTGGTCTTGCCGTCTTCAGACACGTTCTGGACGATCATGTCGACGTTGATATTGGCTTCCGCGAGCGGGCCGAAGATCGACGCGGCCACGCCGGGCTTGTCCTCGACCTGGCGCACCGAGATCTGGGCCTCGTCCTTCGAAAAGGCGATACCGGTGACGACGTGGTTTTCCATGATCTCCTCCTCGCCGCAGATCAGCGTGCCGGGCGGTTGATTGGCATGCGGGTCGATGTCCTCGGGCTTGTCGAAGCTCGAGCGAACGAAGATCGGCATGTTGTGGACCATGCCGAGTTCCACCGAGCGAACCTGGAGCACCTTCGCGCCCTGGGAGGCCAGTTCCAGCATGTCTTCGAAAGCGATCTTGTCGAGCCGCTTGGCCTTCGGCACGATTCGCGGGTCGGTGGTGTAGACGCCGTCGACATCCGTGTAGATGTCGCAGCGGTCGGCCTTGACGGCAGCAGCGATCGCCACAGCCGAGGTGTCGGAGCCGCCGCGGCCGAGCGTGGTGATGCGGTTGGTCTTGGGATCGATGCCCTGGAAGCCGGCGATGACGGCGACTTCCTTGCGGTCCTTGAAACGGGTGATGATCTCGCTGCCGTCGATGTCCTCGATCCGGGCCGAGGCATGCGCGTCGCTGGTCTTGATCGGGATCTGCCAGCCCTGCCAGGAGCGGGCCTGGATGCCCATGCTCTGCAGCACGATGGCCAGCAGGCCCGAGGTCACCTGTTCGCCGGAGGCGACGACGGCGTCGTATTCGCGCGCGTCGTGCATCGGTGAGGCCTCGGTGCACCAGGCCACCAGCTCGTTGGTCTTGCCCGACATCGCCGAGACGACCACAGCCACTTCATGGCCGGCGTCCACCTCACGCTTCACATGGCGTGCGACGTTGCGGATACGTTCGATGTTGGCGACGGACGTGCCGCCGAATTTCATCACGAGGCGGCTCATGACGACGCGTGCATTCCCTCTTGAGGATCAGTATGGTGACCCGCGCCGGACGGATGCCCTGGGGGATACCGACCGCGCGTATACAGAGGGGCGGGGCCGAGGGCAAGCGGGTTCCTGCAGCGCCCAATCCGGGCAATGGGTTATCAGAGTTTATGGCGCGTTATATTGACGAAATCCTGCAGCCCGGCGAGCGGGTGCTGTATTCGACCAATGCGCACTGGATCTTCTATTTCCCGGCCATTCTGGCCTGGATCGTGGCCCTGGTCCTGTTTGCGGCCTCCCGCCGGAGCGATGTCTACAGCGTGGAAATGCTGTGCCTGTTCGGCTCCGGCCTGGTAGCGCTGGCCGCCCTCTACTGGACGGTGAGGGGCTGGTTCCACCGGCTCACCACCGAGACCGACGTCACCAACCTCAGGGTTGTGCACAAAGTCGGCTTCATCAAGCGCCGCACCTTTGAAATGGCGCTGGATAAGGTCGAGAGTGTCGATGTCGACCAGACGATTCTTGGACGAATTCTGAACTACGGCGACGTGACCATCAACGGCGTCGGCGAAGGTCGTGAGACCATCCGCACCATCGCCTCGCCACTCGCCTTCCGTAGTTCGATCACCACGCGGTAGGACCGCGCGTAACCATGAGCATGCAGCAAGATAGTTCCGCAACTGCCACCCCGCCGGCGGGCTCGACCGTCGACGCCGCCGAAATCGCGAAATTCTCAAAACTCTCGGCCGAGTGGTGGGACCCGAAGGGCAAGATGGCGCCGCTGCACCGGATCAATCCGCTGCGGCTCGGCTACATCCGCGACGCGGCCTGCCGCAAGTTCGAGCGCAATGTGCGCAGCCTCAACTGTCTCGGCGGCCTGCGTGTGCTCGACATCGGCTGCGGCGCCGGCCTGTTGTGCGAGCCGCTATCGCGGCTAGGCGCGCAGGTTATCGGCGTCGATCCCTCAGTGAGCAACATTGCCGCGGCAAAGCTGCACGCGGACAAGAGCCATCTGTCGATCGATTACCGCTGCACCACGGTGGAAGAGATCGACCCGCGCGAGCGCTTCGACATCGTGCTGGCAATGGAAGTGGTTGAGCACGTCGTCGACGTCGGCATCTTCCTCAAGCGCTGCGCCTCGATGCTTAAGCCGAACGGCCTCATGGTGGTCTCCACGCTCAACCGCAATTGGAAGAGCTTTGCGCTCGCCATCGTCGGCGCCGAATACGTCCTGCGCTGGCTGCCGCGCGGCACCCACGAGTGGAACAAGTTCGTCACCCCGGACGAGCTGACCAAGCACCTCCTCGACAACCGCCTCGTCATCACCGAGCAGACCGGCGTCGTCTACTCCCCCCTCGCCGACAAATGGACGCTCTCGTCGGATATGGACGTGAACTACATGGTGGTGGCAGAAGGAATGGTGTGAGCGAGAGCATCGCTCCTATGACGTCAGTGTGATTGACCTGCTGCCGCAGCCTCGGCAGTTTGCGCTGAGACACACTCCTAGCGCTTCCGAATCCCACCCCATGTTCACCGTCGCCAGTCTCTGGATCCCCTTCACCGTCATTGCCGCGCTCGGCCAGGTTGCGCGCAATGCGATGCAGCGGTCGCTGACGAAGCCGCTGGGGACCTGGGGCGCGACCAATATTCGCTTCCTGTTCGGCTTCCCGTTCTCGCTGCTGTTTTTGGGCGCGGTGCTGGTCGCGACCGGCGATCGCATCGGCATGCCGCCGACAGCGTTCTGGCCGTGGCTGCTGCTCGGCGCGCTCAGCCAGATCGTTGCGACAGGTCTGATGCTGCTCGCGATGAACGACCGATCTTTCGTGGTGACGACGGCGTACCTCAAGACCGAAGCAATCCAGACCGCGATCTTCGGCTTCGTCTTCCTCGGCGATCACCTGACTTGGCTGAAGGTGCTGGCGATTGTGATCGCCACCGTCGGCGTCATCATCACCGCGCTGCGCCCCGGTGGCGAAAAGAGTTTTGCCGAGCTGAAGCCGACCATCACTGGCCTCGTTGCGGCGGCGGCGTTTGCGCTCTCCGCGGTTGGCTTCCGCGGTGCGATCATCAATGTTCCCGGCGTCTCCTTCGTGACCGCAGCCTCGTTCACGCTGGTGCTCGGCCTGTTCGTGCAGACGCTGATCCTGACGATCTATTTGCTCTGGCGCGCGCCCAAAATCCTTCAATCGATCCTGGGGCTCTGGCGGCCGTCATTGCTCGCCGGCTTCATGGGCGCCTTCGCCTCGCAATTCTGGTTCCTGGCGTTCGCGCTGACGGCTGCTGCCAACGTCCGCACGCTCGCACTGATCGAGGTGCTGTTCGCGCAAGCCGTGGCCTATTACTCGTTCAAGCAGCCGATCGCGGCTCGCGAGATTATCGGCATCGTGCTGATCGTGATCGGTGTGGCGCTGCTGGTGGGCTTCTGACACGCTTCGCGTGTCAGTTTCTATCTTCCGGCAGCGTCGGCAGCGGTGACACCTCGATGCCTTCGTCGATCAGCGACTTCGCTTCGTCCGGCGAAGCCTCGCCGTAGATCGGCCGGTGTTCCTTGTCGCCGTAATGCATCGCGCGGGCTTCATTCGCGAAGCGCTCGCCGACATTGTCGGCGTTCTTGACGATGTGGTCGCGCAGCTCTTTCAGCTTGGTACGCAGCTCTTTCTCCTGCGCCATCATCAGCGAGGTCGGTCCGGACGGTGCAGCCTCAGGCGGAGCTGTCGTGGTCGCCGGCTCCGGTGGCGGTGTTGCGCGGCCGCGGCCCTTCTTGCCGACGATGCGCGGCGCCATGATCGCCTTGTCGACCTTCGCCGAGCCGCAGATAGGACAGGTCACCAGCTTGCGCTTCACCTGCGAATCATAAGCCGACGAGCTCTGGAACCAGCTTTCGAATTCGTGGTTCTGGTCGCAGTGGAGTGCGTAGCGGATCATGCCGATCCCCGCACGAGGTGCAGATGGTCCGGTCCGGCCTTGGGGTCGGCGACACCGAAGCGGCGGCCGTGCTGTAGCGAGGGAATCGCGCGGCGCGCGGTCTCGACCTTGGCCGGATCGATCTTGGCCATGATGATGCCGGGCTCGACGTCGCCCTCGGCGATAATCTCGCCCCAGGGATCGATGATCAGCGAGTGGCCATAGGTCTCGCGCTTGTTCTCGTGGGTGCCCGCCTGGGCGGCTGCGAAGATGAAGCAACCGGTCTCGATCGCGCGCGAGCGCAGCAGGATGTGCCAGTGCGCTTCACCGGTCTTGCGGGTGAATGCCGAGGGAACGGTGATGAAGGAGGCGCCGCTTTCAGCGAGCGCGCGGTAGAGCGCGGGAAAGCGCACGTCGTAGCAGATCGTGAGGCCGACGCGGCCCCAGGGCAGGTCGGAGATCACGGCCGTCTCGCCCGGCTGGTAATTGGCGGATTCGCGATAGCTCTCGCCGTCCGGCAGCTCGATATCGAACATGTGGATCTTGTCGTAGCTCGCGAGCACATTGCCCTCGGGTCCGATCAGGAAGGAGCGGTTGACCGCCTTCTCGGCTGAGAAACGCAGCGCCAGCGAGCCGACATGAATGTGAATCCCGAGCTCGGCTGCGAGCGCGCGATAGGCCTTCAGCGAGGCGTCGTCCTCTTCGCTCTGCAGATGTTCGAACAGCGCCTTGCGGTTCAGCTGCATCATGTTGCTGACTTCGGGCGTCTGCACATAGTCGGCGCCCTTGGCTGCAGCCTCGCGGATCAGTTTCGTTGCTTGCGCGAGGCTCGGCTCGGGCAGCAGGCCAGTGCGCATCTGCACCATGGCGGCGGTGAAGGTTTTGTTGTCGCTCATGAGACCGCCTTGACGCTTTCGAGTAGGCCATCGAGCTTGCCTGCGCGATCGAGGGCGTAGAGATCATCGCAGCCGCCGATATGAGTTCCGCCGATCCAGATCTGCGGGAAAGTCGAGCCCTCGCCGGCGCGGTCGTACATCTCTTCGCGCCAGGCCGGATTCTGGGCGACGTCGAATTCCGTGAAGGTCGCCTTCTTGCGGGTCAGAAGCGACCTGGCGGCGGAACAATAACCGCATCCCGGCCTGGTGTAGATCTCGACAGCAGCGGTCATGGCGTCCAGCGCTCTCATGTCATGAATTTGTTGAATTATATGGGAGTTTACCTGATCTCGACAACCCGGGCAAAGACCAGCACGTCGACTTGGGCTGCCTTGGCGCGCAGCAGGGCGCGCGCGCAGGCGTCCAAAGTCGCACCCGACGTCAGGACATCATCGATCAGGATGATGCGCCGGCCCTGAACGTCGGCCTGACGGTCCGGGGATACCTGGAATGCGCCCTGCACATTGGTGGCGCGCTGCGCCCGCGACAGGCCGATCTGCTGTTCGGTGGCACGCACCCGGCACAAGACCTCGCTCCGCACATTGACGCCGCTCTGTCTCGCGATGATCTGCGCCAACGCGCCGGACTGGTTGTAGCGGCGGCGCCAGGCCCGACGCCAATGCAAGGGCACCGGCACGAGCATGTCGGCGCTGTTGAGCAACTCGCCGCCTGCGCGCGCCATCCAGCGGCCCATGGTGGGCGCGAGATCCGTGCGATCCTGGTATTTCAGCGCATGCACCAGTGTTCGTGCGACGTCGTCATAACGTACCGCCGCGCGCGCCCGCTGATAGGCGGGTGGGCTCGCGATCGCCTCCATCGACAGCATGTCGGGGCCGGGATCATAAACGAAGGGAATGCCGAGCCGAGGGCAATAGGGTCGTTCGATGAACGACAACTTTGCCCAGCACGCCGCGCACACGCCCTCGCCATCGACCGGTTCGCGGCAGGAGACGCACAGCGTCGGCAGCGCGATGTCGAGCGCGAGCCTTGCCACATGCGTGAGCACGTGGCGGCCAGCGGTCCACGCGGCACGGAAGGGCGCAGCGATGGAGCGGGTCGGTGCGGCGTCGGCGTCCATGGGGGGAGGCTAGCGCCGCATTCACCGGATTGCCAGAACCGTGGTGATCGGCGTAACCAGCGGCATGGCTCAGCCCCCGCAGAACCCGCCCGCCTTGTTCGATCGCGCCTTGCTACAGGTGCGGCAGCGGCGTGCTCGGGCGCTGGGCGAGGTGACCTTCCTGCTCGACCGGGTCGCCGAGGACATGTCCGACCGGCTCGCTGCGGTGATGCGCGAGTTTCATGCACCGGCTGATCTCTGGTCGCCGGGGGAGGGGCTTTCGGGGCTTCGCACGACCCAGCACGTCGCGCTCGACGCCACGGGTGCGGAAAAGCTGCCCTTCGCGCCGGAGAGCGTCGATCTGGTCACGTCCGCGCTGGCGCTGCAATTCGTCAACGATCTGCCGGGTGTGCTCGCGCAAATCCGTCGTGCGCTGAAGCCGGATGGACTGCTGCTGGCAGCGATGATCGGCGGCGACAGTCTCTCGGAGTTACGGCAGGCCTTTGCCGCAGCGGAAGCCGAATGTGAGGGCGGCGTCTCGCCGCGCGTCGCGCCGTTCGCCGATTTGCGCGACATTGGCGCGCTGTTGCAGCGAGCGGGTTTTGCGCTGCCGGTGACCGACGTCGATCGCGTGGTTGTGCGTTATTCGAACGTGTTCGCGCTGATGCAGGATCTCCGCCGCATGGGCGCGACCAACGTGCTGATCGAGCGACGTCGTACGCCGAGCCGTCGCGCGACGCTTCTGCGCATGGCCGAAATCTATGCCGAGCGCTTTGCCGACCCCGACGGCCGCATCCGTGCGACCTTCGACATCATCTGGCTCTCCGGCTGGGCCCCGCATGCGAGCCAGCAGCAGCCGCTGAAGCCGGGATCGGCGAAGGCGAGCCTGGCGGAAGCGGTGAAGAAGGCCGGGAAGGAGTGATGCGTGTCCCGGACGCGCTGCAGCGTTCTTACGCTGCTGCGCAAAGCCGGGACCCAGCTCTGTCGCTCTCTGGGCGCCGGCTCTGCAGCGCACCGCAAGAGCGCTGCGCTGCGTCCGGGGCATACAGTCTCACATCAGCAAATCAATCAAATGCGGGATCAGCGGAATGTCCGCCGGCGGCATCGGATAGTCGCGCAGCTTGTTGGCGCGGACCCAGGCCAGCGTCTGGCCTTCGCGAGCCTCAACGATCCCTTCCCAGCGACGGCAGATGTAGAGCGGCATCAACAGATGAAAAGTCTCGTAGCCGTAGCTGGCGAAGGTCAGCGGCGCCAGGCACGGCTCGGCGACGGTGATGCCAAGCTCTTCGTGAAGCTCGCGGATCAGGCTCTGCTCCGGCCGCTCGCCAGGCTCGAGCTTTCCGCCGGGAAACTCCCAGAGGCCAGCGAGCGTCTTGCCCGGAGGACGCTGCGCAATCAGGACGCGCTTGTCGGCGTCGACCAGCGCGCACGCCACCACAAGTGTCAGTTTGAGATCGGCCATCGGTGCAATGTCGCTCGTTGAAGATGATTCGTAACGGTTGGTTAACCGTGTCAGGTACGGCGGGTCCAATAAGTCATACTTAATGGATGGAACCTAGAATGGAAACTCTCAGAACCATTCCGGGCCCGAGCCATGCGCGATGTCTTTCGTACTCTCATTCGCCGATTCGTCCGCGACAACAGCGGCAACATCGCGGTGATCTTCGCCCTTGCCTGCGTTCCCTTGATCACTGCGGTCGGCTGTACGATCGACTATTCGCGCGCGACCCAAGTCCGGGCGAAGCTGCAGGCCGCGGCCGATGCGGCCAGCGTCGGCTCGATCGCCAAGGCCTCGCCGGCCTTCGCGGCGGCAGGCACGATGTCGTCGGATGGATCGATTTCCGTCGGCGTGACCGACGCTCAGAAGATATTCGATGCCAACCGCTACAATCTGACAGGCTATACGCTCACCGGTGTCACGCCTACCGTGGTCAAGAGCGGCTCGACCGTGACGTCCACGGTCACGTTTACCGCCAGCATCAACACGATGTTCCTCGGCCTGATCGGCAAGACCGCGTTGACCATGACGGGCACGTCGACCTCGACTGTCAGCATGCCGCTCTATGTCGACTTCTATCTCCTGCTGGACAACTCACCGTCGATGGGCGTGGCGGCGACGCCGGCGGATGTCAGCAAAATGGTCGCCAACACGTCCGACAAATGCGCTTTTGCCTGCCACGACTACAATGATGCGAACAACTACTACAACCTCGCCAAGACGCTCGGCGTGACGACGCGGATCGATGTGCTGCGCAGTGCGACGCAGTCATTGATGGATACGGCCGCCGCGACCGAAACCTATTCGAATCAATTCCGCATGGCGATCTACGATTTCGGCGCGTCTTCGCAGACGATCGGCCTGCGTGCGCTGTTTTCGCTGTCAGCGAGCCTGTCGAGCGCGAAGACGTCGGCAGGCTCCATCGATTTGATGGGCGTCTACGGTAACAACGATGCCTATACGGCCGACAAGGACAGCCAATTCAGCACGGTGTTTCCGGCGATCAACACTGCGATCAGCACGCCCGGCGCGGGCACATCGGCGGCGCCGATGAAATATCTGTTCTTCGTTTCGGATGGCGTCGCCGACGAGTACAACACCGCCTGCTCGAAGCCGACGGTGAGTGGCGGCCGCTGCCAGTCGCCGATCGACGTCACGCTCTGCACCGCCATCAAGAACCGCGGCATCAAGGTCGCGGTGCTCTACACCACCTATCTGCAACTGCCGACGAACTCATGGTACATGACCTATATCGATCCCTTCAACCAGGGACCGTTCGGTCCGTCGCCGAATAGCCAGATCGCGCAGAACATGCAGAGCTGCGCCTCGCCCGGGCTCTATTTCGAGGTGAGCCCGACGCAAGGCATTTCGGACGCGATGAACGCGCTGTTCAAGAAGGCCGTCGCCGACGCGCGTATTTCGGGGTGATCGTTAAGACCTGTAGTCCCCGTTGATCGCGACATATTCCTTGGTGAGGTCGCATGTCAGCACGCGGTCGCGGCCCTTGCCGAGGCCGAGCGAGACCTTGATCGCGATCTCCGGCGCCTTCATCGCTTCCGACACCTGGGCTTCGTCATAGGACGGATCGCGTGCGCCGCTCTTGGCGACGCGGATGCCGTTGAACGAGATCGACAGCTTGTCGCGATCGGCCGGCTCGCCGGCCTTGCCGACCGCCATCACCACGCGGCCCCAATTGGCGTCTTCGCCTGCGATCGCGGTCTTCACCAGCGGCGAGTTCGCGATCGACATCGCGATCTTGCGCGCGGAAGCCTTGGTCTTGGCGCCCTCAACGGTGATCTCGACCAGTTTTCGCGCGCCTTCGCCGTCGCGTGCCACTTGCTCGGAAAGGTTGGCGAGGATCTGGTTGAACGCTTTCACGAAGGCTTTCAGGCGCGGATCGCTGGCGCGGCTGATCTTGGGGGCGCCATGTTCAGCGGCAGCGCCGGTCGCGAACGCCAGCAGCGTGTCCGAAGTCGAGGTGTCGCCGTCGATCGTCACCGCATTGAACGTGTCTTCGACGCCGGCCTTGAGCAATGCCTGCAGCGCGGCGGGTGCGATCGGCGCGTCGGTGAAGACAAAGGACAGCATCGTCGCCATGTCGGGGGCGATCATGCCGGCGCCCTTGGCCATGCCGTTGATGGTGACCCTGGCCTTGCCGAGCTTCACCGTCGCGGTCGCGA
Organism: Pseudomonadota bacterium; assembly: GCA_023387695.1. Taxonomy (GTDB): domain Bacteria; phylum Pseudomonadota; class Alphaproteobacteria; order Rhizobiales; family Xanthobacteraceae; genus Bradyrhizobium. The sequence continues at coordinate 12,821 of JAEWHT010000188.1, forward strand.
CCTTAGGGAAGGTGTCGGTGGTCATGATCGCCTTGGCGGCGGCGAGGTAATCGCCGGCTTCGGCGGTCTCAGCGAGACGTTCGAGCACGCCGTCGAACTTGGTCGCGTCCAGCGGCTCGCCGATCACGCCGGTCGAGGCCAGGAAGATCTCGCTCTCGCTGCAGCCGACTGCCTTGGCCGCGATCTTCGCGGTCAGCGCGGTCGAGCCGCGGCCGGTCTTGCCGGTGAAGGCGTTGGCATTGCCGGAATTGACGACGAGTGCGCGGGCCTTGCCGCCCTTCAGCTTCGCGCGGCACCATTCGACCGGTGCGGAGGGGCATTTCGACTTGGTGAAGACGCCTGCGACCGCGGTGCCCTTGTCCATGATCGCCAGCAGCACATCGGTGCGATTCTTGTAGCGGATACCGGCCTCGGCCGTCGCGAGACGGACGCCCGCGATCACGGGCATATCAGGGACATTCTTCGGGGCGAGCGGGGAGACGGATGAGGACATCGCGGGGCGCCTTGGCTTGTGCCTCAGTGTGATGAGGTCTGGATATGCAGATGCCCGGCCCCTCTGTGCGGGGCCGGGCATCTGGTAGGCTTAGATACTCTTCGCGTCACCGAAGTGACAGCGAATTCTTACTTCTTGGCGGGCGGCGCCATCTTGTTGTCGGCAGGCTTGGCCGCATCCGCCGGCTTGGCATCCGCCGCCGGCGCCGGCTGATCCATCCGCTCGACCTTGGCTTCCGCACGCAGCTTGGCGACGTAATCGGCTTGGGCCTTGCGGGTGACGTACTGCTCGATCTGCGGCCTGACCTGGTCGAACTCCGGCGCCTTGCGGTTGCGCTTTTCCTCGACCTTGATGACGTGCCAGCCGAACTGGGACTTGACGGGGTCGGAGATCTTGCCCGGCTCCAGCGCGAACGCGACGGCCGAGAATTCCGGCACCATCTGTTCCTTGGTGAAGAAGCCGAGGTCGCCGCCGTCGGCCGAGCCCGGATCCTTGGACTTCTTCTTGGCGAGTTCGGCGAAATCCGCGCCCTTGTCGAGCTCGGCCTTCACTGCCTTGGCCTCGTCCTCGGTCTCGACCAGGATGTGGCGGGCGCGCACTTCCTGCTCGCCGGTGATCTGCTTGGAGGCCTCCTCGTAGACCTTCTTCATGGCCTCGTCGTTGGTCGCGGCCTTGCCTTCCTGGGCCAGCAGGCTGTCCATCAGCAGGCGGTTGCGGGCAAACGCCATCCGCCTCTTGAATTCCTCGCCATCGGCGACCTTCTTGTCCTCGGCGGCCTTGGACACGATTTTCATGTCAATCAGGAACGACAGGACGTTCTCGTCCTTGGTCGCCGGGTCCATCTGGGCGAGGCTCGGCCCGAGTTCCTCTTCCGCCATGGCGACGTCGCTCTTCTTGATCTCGGCACCATTGACCTTCGCCAGGACCGGATCATCGGCCGCCCGGAGCGGGCCCGCGAAGGCCAGGGTCAGCGCCAAAGCCAAGCCTCCGGCCAGGGCGGACGCTTGGCGGAGACGCAGGCCGGTGGTTACCGGGAACGAGGTGGTCATGGAAAATCCTTTTGTTGAAGCAGGGGGCTGCTCGAGCGGGGCGGACACTCGCCCAATTCAGGGGGGCTTGGCAACGCGAAAAGTCTGTCAAAATGATGAATTAGCGGCAAGATTAGCCGCCGTTGACAAGCCTCGGACCCGGCCATATCTCTGCCCGGTCGCGTCCATGGCGATGGCGTTTATTTTGCTGCGTTTTTGGCCGTTGAACCCAGACTTGCTCAATTCCCACCCATATGGCGGATGACCCCGCAGTCGGGCACTGACACCACCAGGCGTCACGGTGAGTTGATAGGCAAGTGGGTGACAACCTACCGGCTGCAACGCGGTTAGTCGCGAACACAGGAACTAGGCATGATCGGCGCGCTCGCCCGCAAATTTTTCGGCTCCGCCAACGACCGGCGGGTGAAGGGATATCAGTCCCGCGTCAACGCGATCAACGCGCTGGAGCCCGAACTCGTTAAGCTCTCCGACGAACAGCTCAAGGCCCGTACCGCCGAGTTCAAGAAACAGCTCGCCGACGGCAAGACCCTGGACGATTTGCTGGTACCCGCCTTCGCCACCGTGCGCGAGGCCGCCAAGCGTACGCTCGGCCAGCGTCATTTCGACGTCCAGCTGATCGGCGGCATGGTCCTGCACGGGGGCGACATCGCCGAGATGAAGACCGGTGAAGGCAAGACGCTGGTTGCGACGCTCGCGGTCTATCTCAACGCGCTCGCCGGCAAGGGCATCCACGTCGTCACCGTCAACGACTACCTCGCCCGCCGCGACTCGGGCTGGATGGGCCAGATCTACAGCTTCCTCGGCATGACCACGGGTGTGATCGTCCACGGCCTCGACGATGCCGAGCGCAAGGCTGCCTATGCCTGCGACATCACCTACGGCACCAACAACGAATACGGCTTCGACTATCTGCGCGACAACATGAAGTACCGGCTCGAGGACATGGTCCAGCGGCCGCACTTCTACGCCATCGTCGACGAAGTCGACTCCATCCTGATCGACGAAGCGCGTACGCCGCTGATCATTTCCGGCCCGCTCGACGACCGCTCGGACTTCTACAACACAATCGACTCGTTCCTGCCCAAGCTCGACAAGGCCGACTACGACGTCGACGAGAAGCAGCGCACGGTGACGCTGACCGAAGGCGGCATGGAGAAAATCGAGACCTTGCTGCGCGATGCCGGCCAGCTCAAGGGCGACTCGCTCTACGACGTCGAGAACGTCTCCGTCGTGCATCATATCAACCAGGCACTGCGCGCCCACACGCTGTTCACCCGCGACAAGGACTACATCGTCCGCGACGACGAGGTCGTCATCATCGACGAGTTCACCGGACGCATGATGGCCGGCCGCCGCTATTCGGAAGGTCTGCATCAGGCGCTGGAGGCGAAGGAGCACGTTACGGTTCAGCCCGAGAACCAGACGCTGGCCTCGATCACCTTCCAGAACTACTTCCGCATGTACGAAAAGCTGGCCGGCATGACCGGAACGGCTTTGACGGAAGCCGACGAACTCTTTGACATCTACAAGCTCGAGGTCGTGGAAATCCCGACCAACGTGCCGGTCGGTCGCCTCGACGAGGACGACGAGGTCTATCGCACCCAGAACGAAAAATACTCGGCCATTCTCGCCGAGATCGAGCGGGCGAATGCGCGGCTCCAGCCGGTGCTGGTGGGTACGGCTTCGATTGAAAAGTCGGAAGTGCTGGCCGAATTCCTCAAGAAGCACGGCTACAAGCAGATCGATTTCGGCAAGGATAACGCGCTCGACAAGCTCTATTCCGCGGCGCGCGCCGGAAAGCCGGCAAAGCTGTTCGCGGTGCTGAACGCGCGCTTCCACGAGCAGGAAGCCTATATCGTCGCCGAAGCCGGCGTGCCCGGTGCGATCACGATCGCCACCAACATGGCCGGCCGCGGTACCGACATCAAGCTCGGCGGCTCGCTCGAAATGCGTATCCAGCAGGAGACCGCAGGGATCGAGGACGAGGCCGAGAAGGCCAAGAAGATCGAGCAGATCAAGGCCGATATCGCCCATTTCCGCGACATCGTGCTGAAGGCTGAAGAGACCGTCGAGCTCGAGCCGGCCAAGGGTTCGAAGCCGGCCAAGACCGTCAAGAAGCCCGGCGGCCTCTACATCATGGGCTCCGAACGGCACGAATCCCGCCGCATCGACAACCAGCTTCGCGGCCGTTCCGGCCGTCAGGGCGACCCCGGCCGCTCAAAATTCTTCCTGTCGCTGGAAGACGATCTGATGCGCATCTTCGGCTCGGATCGTCTCGACAGCATGCTGCAGCGTCTCGGCCTGCAGGAGGGCGAGGCGATCATCCATCCCTGGATCAACAAGGCGCTGGAGAAGGCGCAGCAGAAGGTCGAAGCCCGCAACTTCGACATCCGCAAGAACCTGCTCAAGTTCGACAACGTCCAGAACGACCAGCGTAAGGTGATCTTCGACCAGCGCGTCGACCTGATGAAGGACGAGAGCGTTGCCGAGACCGTCACCGACATGCGCCACGCCTTCATCGACGATCTCGTCGCGAAGCACGTGCCCGAGCATGCCTATGCAGAGCAGTGGGACGTCGCCGGGCTGAAGGACGAGCTCAAGCGCGTGCTCGATCTCGACCTGCCGGTGCAGGATTGGGCCAAGGAAGAGGGCATCGCCGACGAGGAGCTGCTCAAGCGCATCGAGACCAAGGCCGACGAGCATATGGCGGCGAAGGTCGCGCAGTGGGGTCCCGACGTGATGCGTTACGTCGAGAAGACCATCCTGCTGCAGACGCTCGACCATCTCTGGCGCGAGCATTTGATCATGCTCGACCATCTGCGCCAGGTCATTGGCCTGCGCGGCTACGGCCAGCGCGATCCCTTGCAGGAGTACAAGACCGAGGCCTTCAACCTCTTCCAGGAGATGAGCGCGCATCTGCGCGAGGCCGTCACGGCGCAGCTGATGCGGGTCGAGATCGTCCCGCCGGAACAGGAAGCGCCCGTCCTGCCGCAGATGGAAGCGCACAAGTTCGATCCGAACACCGGTGAAGACGAAATGGCCATCGCCAACGTCTCGCTGGCCCCGCAAGCCACCGACGCTGCGCTGCGCGACCCGAAGAACCCGGCAAGCTGGGGCAAGGTCGGCCGCAACGAGGACTGCCCGTGTGGCTCAGGCAAGAAGTTCAAGCACTGCCACGGCCGGTACGGCTAAGGTCGGCGGAGGCGCTCCAGGCGCCTTCGGTTCCATCCGCAACATGCGTAGTCGGTTTGGAGATTGCGCGATGAGCGCCGTCTTCAGGCCGGCGGTGTCGGGAACCGCAAGCATGGCCGGAACCCATTGCACCGAATGTTGTTGTCGACAGGTGATTGCGCTGGAGAGTGGATGCAATTGCGCCAGGCCAGCACGCCCCCATGAGTTCCTCAAAGAATTTTCCAACGTCACGTTCTACAATTCTCGATGCGCATGATCTCGCCAATCCGCCCGCGGATGTTGGGTTCGGCGGCCTGACGGAATTCGCCGCGGCGTTATGCGAAACGCCGATCTGCCTGGTCAGCGTCGTCGGCGACACGACGCAGCGCTTCCTGGCGAAGCAGGGGCTCGACGTTTCCGAGACTCCGCGCGAATCGTCCTTCTGCGCGCACGCCATGCTCGGATCCGATTTGATGATCGTGCCCGATGCAAAGGCGGACCCGCGCTTTGCGGACAACCCGCTGGTGACCGGCGAGCCCTTTATCCGCTTCTATGCAGGTGCGCCGCTGGTGAGCGATGATGGCTTCCCGCTCGGCTCGCTATGCGTCATCGACCGCGTTCCAAGGGCCGGCTTGACGCCGCTGCAGGCGCAGGGATTGCGCGTGTTGGCGGCTCAGGTCATGGCTGCGCTGGGTGCGCGCCGCAAGACAAAGCTGCAGGACACCAACGCGGCCGTCGCAAAGCAGGCGCTGTCGGAGACCGAACAGAAGTTCCGCATTCTCGCCGACACGATGCCGCAGATGGTCTGGTCGACGCTGCCCGACGGTCATCACGATTATTACAATGCCAGATGGTACGAATTCACGGGCGTGCCGGAGGGCTCGACTGACGGTGAGGGCTGGAACGGAATGTTCCACCCCGAAGACCAGGATAGGGCGTGGGAACGCTGGCGGCACTCGCTGAGCACGGGCGAGCCTTACGAGATCGAATACCGTCTGCGGAATGCCGACGGCAAGTATCGCTGGACGCTCGGCCGTGCGCTGCCGATCCGGGACGATGAGGGAAACATAACCCGCTGGTTCGGCACCTGCACGGACATCCATGAACAGAAGCTGCTGATGGAGCAGCGGGAGATGGTCAGTCAGGAGCTGAGCCACCGCATCAAGAACATCTTTTCGGTCGTCAACGGGCTGATCGGCCTGTCGACGCGTACGCACCCGGAGCTCAAGGGTCTGGCCGACGAGCTGCGCTCGCGCATCATGTCGCTCGGCAAGGCGCACGACTTCGTGCGCCCGCACAGCGCCCGTTCGCAGCCGACCCCAACGCAGGCGACGCTGAGAGGCCTCCTCGATCAGCTGCTTTTGGCCTATCAGTCGGAGGTGCAGCGCGTGGTGATCACTGGTGGGGATTTTCTCATCGACGACCGCTCGGCGACGCCGCTGGCGCTGTCGTTCCACGAACTGGCCACCAACGCCGCGAAATACGGCGCTCTCTCCACGCTCGATGGACGCGTCGCCATCGAGATTAGTGAGTCAAACGATGACGTTGTCATCGTTTGGGCTGAAAGCCGTGGTCCGGAGGTCAAGCATGCACCTGAGACGAACGGCTTTGGTTCTAGGCTCATCGCGCTCAGCGTGACCAATCAGCTCGGCGGCAGCATCGTCAATGATTGGAAGACTTGCGGCCTCGAAGTGGTGGCTAGGATTCCAAAGACCTCGATGAGTCGTCCGGCGCAGCAAAAAACGTGACGTCGGGGGACCGTGGCGCGAGGGGCTCGCCGGCTGCGTGATGAACCGCCGACAGGATCGCGTCGTCGCTGAAGGGTTTCCGGATAAAGCCAATCGCGGTCGCCGCGCGCGGCGCGATCTGCGCCGGATTGGCGGTCACATAGACGATCTTGGTGCCGTAGCGCTGCGAAATGTCGAGCGCAATTTGCGGTCCGGTCATGCCGTCACGCAGGTTTACGTCGACGAGCGCAATCTGTGCCTTTGGTGCCGCCTCCAGCGCCTCTTTGCGATCCGCCGCGATGGCCGCGACGCGAAAGCCTGCGTCCTCCAGAATCCGGGCAATGTCGCTAGCAACGAAGATTTCGTCTTCAACAATCAAGATTGAGGGGGTCATTCGCGACGCCGAGAGTGGTCTCAGAAAACGGTCAGGATTGTGGTTCGGTGGACTCGGTGTCCCCGCTGCACCGGCATATTAATCGCCGGTTCCATATTTTGTTCCGTGAGACAAAGTGTTGCGGCCGCGACGATACGTCTCGGCCTAATTCGAACTATCGATCAAGCTCTCCAGCAGCCGCTTCAATTCGCTCGTCGACTTGTCGCCGTAGCTCTCCAGGATGTGCTCTTCCTGATCCACGGCTAGCGAGTTGAGCTTCTTGCACAGCACCTTGCCGCGGTCGGAGATGAACATCAGCACCTTGCGGCGGTCGTTCGGATCCTGCACGCGATAGACCAGCGTGTCGGAGACCATGCGGTCGATCATCTTGGTCAGGGTCGGATGGTTGAGCAGCACGGCGTCTGCGAGCTCGCCCATCGAATGGCCGTCGCCATCCGACAGCACCTTCAGGATGCGCCATTGCTCGACGGGCACGCCTTCCTTGCTCAAGCGCAGTTCCAACTGCCGGTTGATCTCCCGGTTGGCCTGCGCGAGCAGGTAGGCGAGGTGTTCGGTGATCGGAGCGTTCGATTTTGCCACGGCTAAGACTTCGTCTTGACCCAAATGAGTGAATGTCTTGCAATCAATGCTGCATCTATATGCACTTCAATTGTTGAATATTCAATATTTTCAAAATAGGATCATTGCCCAACAAAAGGGCGGAAGCCGCGGCCGCCTGCTCAATGTGCTTTCAGGTCTGGTGCCAGACAGGAGTTGGCGTGCGCGCGACGGTAAACTTCCCGGCTCACGGCGGTCCGGCATTGCCGCCGTCCATGCTGTTCAGGAATCTGTCGTCATCGGCGGCTGATGGTGCGCTGTCGCCGAGCGATCACGCCTTTCTCCGGCGCCGCGGCACGAACAAGCTCCGTGTCGGCGGCTTCATCTGCTGCACGGGATCTCCCGGTGTCTGGGGTCCCTGCGCGACGAACTCTGCGCAGCTCGCCGTTGCCGAGATCAACAAGCGCGGCGGCATCCTCGGTCGCGAAATCGAATTCTCGGTCTACGACGCCGGCGGACCGCTCGACGAGGTCCTGAACCGCGCCGAGCAGGCCATCGCCTCTGACGAACTCGATCTCATCGTCGGCCTGCACACCAGCGCAGTCCGCGTCGCCCTGCGGGATATCACCACACGGCATCGCATCCCCTATATCTACACGCCTGTCTATGAGGGCGGCGAGCGTACGCCGGGCGTGATGGCGATCGGCGAGACGCCGCGCTGGCAGAGCCGGCCGTCGATCCACTGGCTGGCCGACGTCAAGAAGGCGAAGCGCTGGTATCTGATCGGCAGCGATTACGTCTGGCCCTGGCAGTCGCACCGGGCCGTCAAGAACTACATCAGGGAAACCGGTGGCCACGTCGTCGGCGAGGAGTTCGTTCCGCTCGGCGAGGACAATCACGAGCCGCATCTGGCGCGCATTCGCGCCGCGCGGCCCGACGTGGTGCTGATCTCGCTGATCGGCACCGACAGCAGCACCTTCAACCGCGCCTTCGGCGAATGCGGCCTGGGTGCAACCACGCTGCGGCTCGCGGGCGCCATGGATGACACCGTTCTGCTCGGTATCGGCGCCGACAACAGCGAGAACATGTTCTGCGCCTCCGGCTATTTCACCGGCACCGGCGCGCGCGCCAATGACGATTTCCAGGGCCGCTACCGCGCGATGTTCGGACCGAATGCGCCGCCGATCGGCTCAGTAGGGCAGTCGGGTTACGAAGGCATGCGCTTTCTCGAAGCGGTCGCCAACAAGGCCGGTTCATTGGCGATGGGGCCGATGCTCGCCGCCGGTCGCAACATCGTCTACAGCGGCGCCCGCGGACAGGTCACCGTCCGCAACGGATATGTGCGCATGCCGATGCATCTCGCCGAGGCCGATGGTCTCGACTTCAAGCTGATCAAGCCGATCTGACGCGCGCGACAATCCGCGGCGACCTCCATCGCAAAATAATACTTGAAAAGGAAAATATTTCCGTCTCTAGTATCGACGCGACGCCGATTGGCCCGCGCCGTGCAGGCGTGAGCCGAGCGGCTGTCCAATGCCATTCGTCCAAAGCAATGGATCAAGAAGCCTCAAGGAGCGCGCCGTGACAGTTGTCCTTCCCACGCCAGCCCAACTCCGCAGCGTCGCCGAGCAGTGCGGCCTCGCGCTGACCGATGCCGACGTCGCCTCGTTCCGCGGTCTGATGCAGGGTTCGATCGAAGCCTACAATCTCGTGGGCGCGATGCCGGACGAGGTGCCGGAAGTGAAATATCCGCGCACGCCGGGCTACCGGCCGTCGGCGGAGGAGAATCCGCGCAATGCCTGGTATCGCAAGTCGACCGTGAAGGGCGCCGCCAGCGGCAAGCTCAAGGGCAAGACCGTCGCGCTGAAAGACAACATCATGCTCGCCGGCGTGCCCATGATGAACGGGTCGACCACGCTGGAAGGCTATGTTCCCGATTTCGACGCCACCATCGTCACGCGCATGCTGGATGCCGGTGCGGAGATCGCCGGAAAAGTGCATTGCGAATCCTTCTGCATGTCCGGCGGCAGCCACACCAACGCGGTTGGTGCCGTCCATAATCCCCACAAGATGGGCTATTCGGCCGGCGGCTCGTCGTCGGGCAGCGGCGTCGTCGTCGCGCTCGGCGAAGTCGACATGGCGATCGGCGGCGACCAGGGCGGCTCGATCCGCATGCCGTCGTCGTTTTGCGGCACCTATGGCATGAAGCCGACCTGGGGCCTCGTGCCCTATACCGGCATCATGCCGATCGAGATCTTCGTCGATCACACCGGCCCGATGACGGCGACCGTCGCCGACAACGCGCTGCTGCTCGAAGTGCTCGCCGGCGACGACGGCTACGATCCGCGCATCAAGGCGCCGAAGGTCGAGGAATACACCAAGGCGCTCGGCCATGGCGTCAAGGGCATGAAGATCGGCATCCTCAAGGAAGGTTTTGAGCAGGCAACCGCCGAGGCCGCTGTCAACGAAAGCGTTCGAGAGGCCGCGAAGCGCTTCAAGGATCTCGGCGCGACCGTCGAGACTGTCTCGATCCCGATGCACCTCGTGGGCCCCGCGATCTGGACGCCGATCGGCACCGAAGGCATGACCCAGACCATGATGTATGGCGACGGCTACGGCCTGTCCCGCGCCGACCTCTACTCGACCTCGCTGATGGACTTCCATCGTGGCTGGCGCCGGCAGGCGGACTCGCTCTCCGAGACCACAAAACTGTTCCTGCTGCTCGGCACCTACATCAACAACACTTTTGGCCCCCGCTACTACGGCAAGGCGCTCAACATCTCCCGGCGCCTGACCGCGGCCTACGACAAGGCATTCAAGGACTACGATCTCCTCCTGCTGCCGACGACGCCGATGAAGGCGACCAAGCTGCCGGAACCGACGGCGAGCCGCGAGGACTACGTCGCCCGCGCGCTGGAGATGATTTCCAATACCGCGCCGTTCGACATCACCCATCATCCCGCGATGTCGCTGCCCTGCGGCATGGTCGACGGTTTGCCCGTCGGCCTGATGCTGGTCGGTCGGATGTTCGAGGAATCCACTATCTACCGCGCCGCGCATGCGTTCGAGCAGATCGGCGACTGGAAGAAGATGTGAGCGAGGTATTGATGCAGACGAGCGGAATAGCAAAGCGTTTTCGAGCGAAGTGGATCCCGGTTCGCGTCAAGAAAACGCGTCAAAACAAGAATCTATCGCATGGCTAACGCGTTCGTCGCTGCGTTCGAAATCCTGAGCTTTGGCGCGATCATCGTCCTGATCGTGCTGGGGCTCGGGATTATCGCTAGCATGATGGGCATTTTCAACTTCGCGCAGGGCGAATTCGTTCTGCTCGGGGCCTACATCACCTATCTCGCCTACGCCAAGGGCCTGCCGATCTGGGCCGGTATGGTTGCGGCGCCGTTCGTGGTCGGCGCGCTCGGCTTCGTGCTGGAGGCGCTGATCATCAGACGCTTCTATGCCGCGCCGATCGTAGCCATGCTTGGCACCTACGCGCTCGGCCTGATCATCCGCGAATCCGTGCGCGGGCTGATCGGCGGCTTCTACCTCACCGTTCCCGAGCCGATCGGCGGCTCGATCGACATTGGCACCATGCACATCTCGGCCTGGCGCTTCACGATTATCATCATCACGCTGCTGGTGATGGCCGGTTGCTATCTCCTGCTGTCCCGCACGAGCTTCGGTCTGCGCATGCGTGCCACGCTGGAGAATCCGTCGCTCGCGCGTGCCTCAGGCATTTCCACACCCCTGATGTACGGTGCCACCTTTGCATTCGGCTCCGCGCTCGCCGGCCTTGCCGGCGCGCTGATCGTGCCGGTGTTCAGCCTCTATGCTGATTTGGGCATCCGCTTCCTGATCCAGGGCTTCGTCGCCGTGATGGTCGGCGGTGTCGGCTCCTTCATCGGCCCAGTCGCCGGTGCCGGCGTGATCGGCACGCTCAGCGCCGCGCTGCCATGGGTCATGGCGCCTGTGGTCGCCGATGTCCTCGTCTTCGTTCTCGCCATTGCTTTCATCAAATTCCGGCCGCAGGGCCTCATCGCTGGAAAAGGGGTTTAGTCATATGTTCGATCATCAACTGTCACGCCGCCGCTTTCTGTCCAATTTTGCTTTCGCTTCCGGCGCCGTCGCGACCGGGGTCGGCAGCTGGGTGGTGCCGGCGCCCTGGGCCAATGCGGCCGAAGCTCCGATCAAGGTTGGCATCGCGACCGACCTCACCGGTCCGATCGCCTACGCCGGCAATGCCGACGCCAACGTCGCCAAGATGGTGATTAAGGAAATCAATTCGGCCGGCGGCCTGCTCGGCCGTCCCCTCGAACTCTACATCGAGGACACGGCGTCGAATGAATCCGTCGCGGTGGGTAACGTGCGAAAACTGATCCAGCGCGACAAGGTCGACATGGTGCTCGGCGGCATCACCTCGTCAATGCGCAATGCGATCAAGGACCCGATCGTGGCGCGCGGCAAGACGCTCTACATCTATCCGCAGCTCTATGAAGGCAAGGAGTGCACGCCCTATCTGTTCTGCACCGGGCCGACGCCGGCGCAGCAATGCGACGAGTTCATTCCTTGGCTGATCAAGAACGGTGGCAAGAAATTCGCGCTGCCGAGCGCCAACTACGTCTGGCCGCACACGCTCAACGTCTATGCTCGCAAGGTGATCGAGGCGAATGGCGGCGAGGTCGTGTTCGAAGAATATTATCCGCTCGACCAGGTGGACTTCTCAGCGACCGTCAACCGTATCATCTCCAACAAGGTCGACGTCGTCTTCAACACCGTCATCCCGCCCGGTGTCGGTCCGTTCTTCAAGCAGCTCTACGAAGCCGGCTTCCTCAAGAACGGCGGGCGTCTCGCCTGCGTCTACTATGATGAGAACACGCTCAACATCAATCAGGCCGCCGAGATCGAGGGCCTCGCGAGCTGCCTCGACTATTTCAAGGTGCTGACCAAGGAGAACCCGTTCGACGCCAAAATCCAGGCGGCCTACGAAAAGGATTTCCCGGGCAACTTCCTGTTCGCTGCCGGCAGCGCCGCGACTGGCACCTATCGCGGCCTCAAGCTGTGGGAAGCCGCCGTCAAGGAAGCCGGCAAGGTCGACCGCGATTCGGTGGCCGCAGCGCTCGACCACGCCAAGATCGCTGAAGGTCCGGGCGGACCGGCCGAGATGGTGCCGGGCAAGCGGCACTGCAAGATGAAGATGTACACCGCCGTCGCCAAGGGCGGGAATTACGAGATCGTCGGCCGCAGCGATGGTCTCGTCGATCCCAAGGAATGCTAGACTGGAATGCCGAAGTCGATGGGCGCAGTGAAACAGGCGATCCCCGCCGAGATCGGCGGGGAGACGGACGTCGCAATGACTGAACGTGTCGCGACAGCCCAGGCTGTCGCCGGACGAAAAGTCCTGCCGATCGTGGAGGGCGTGGTGCTCGTCGCCGCGCTCGCCGCGCCATTGGTGCTGCAGGACTACCTCACGGTGTTCGCAACACGCGTGGTCATCCTCGCGTTGTTCGCGCTGTCGTTCGACCTGGTCTGGGGTTATGCCGGCATCATGAGCTTCGGCCAGGCCCTGTTCTTTGGTTCGGCCGGCTATGGCGTGGCGCTGCTCGCGCGCGACATGGACATCACCAACATCCTTTTAGTCCTCCCGGCGGGAACGCTGATCGGTCTCACCGCCGCACTGCTGCTTGGCGGCTTCCTGCTGCTGGGCCGCCATCCCTCCAGCGTGATCTTCGTGTCGCTGGGCACGCTCACCGGCTCCTATGCCGCCGATCGCCTGGCGCGCGGCTGGTATTATCTCGGCGGGCAGAACGGCATACCCTCGATCGCGCCGATGACGCTTGGTGGCTATGAATTCTCGGAAGGGCCGGCGTTTTATTACCTCGTGCTCGGCATCCTCGTCGTCGTCTACCTGCTCTGCCGCTTCCTCGTACGCTCGCAGTTTGGCCTCGCGCTTGCCGGATTGCGGGAGAACGAGCAGCGCATCGCCTTCTTCGGCTACAAGGCGCAGCACCTCAAAGCGATCATCTTCGCGATCGGCGGCGCTATCGCCGGCCTCGCCGGCAGTCTCTATGCCTTTCATGAAGGCTTCGTCTGGCCCAACATGGTCGGCGTCGTCGTCTCGACGCAGGTCGTGCTCTATGTGCTCTTCGGCGGCTCCGGCACGTTGATCGGCGCGGTCATCGGCACCGTGATCGTCGAGGGCGTCAGCTTCTGGCTCTCGGACAATTACCGCGACATCTGGCCGATCATTCTGGGCTTGCTGCTGCTGCTGGTGATCCTGTTCCGACCGCTCGGCCTGATCAGCTTTGTGCTTGGCGAGCGTGAGCGAGTCGGCAGCTTTGGCGCCAAGATCAAGGAGAAGAAAAATGCTCCTTGAAGCCGCCGGCATCAGGAAGGTCTTCGGCAAGCTCACCGCGCTCGATGGCGCTGCGCTGACTGTCGGCGAGAACGAGTTTCATGGTCTGATCGGCCCAAACGGTTCCGGCAAGAGCACGCTGATGAAGTGCATCGCCGGTGCCGAGGTGCCGACGCAGGGCAAAGTATCTTTCGTCAACACCGACATCACCGCCTTCACCCCGACCGAGCGGGCGCGGGCCGGCATGAGCCTGAAATTCCAGATCACATCAGTGCTGCCGTCGCTGACACTGTACGACAACATCCTGCTCGCGCTGCAGGCGCAGTCCTCGCTGTTCGACCTCGTGTTCTCCCGCACACGGGGAGCGTTGCACGATCAGGTTATGACCATGCTGACGCAATTTCGTCTGGCCGATCGCGCCTTCGATGCCGCCGCGGCACTCTCGCACGGCCAGCAGCAATGGCTGGAGATCGCGATGGCGCTGGCGGGCAAGCCAAAACTCCTTCTGCTCGACGAGCCGACTGGCGGCATGAGCCTGGAGGAGCGCCGCGTCACCGGCGAATTGCTCCAGCCGATCAAAAAGCATTGCTCGCTCGTCATCGTCGAACATGACCTCGATTTTATCCGCGACATCTGTGATCGCCTCACCGTGCTCGACCAGGGCAAGGTGCTGGCCTCCGGCACCGTGTCGGAGATCCAGGCCAACAAATCCGTCCAGGAGATTTATCTGCGCCGTGCCTGAATTTTTGGACATCAAGCATCTCGACGCCGGATATGGCCGCAGCCAGGTCCTGTTCGACGTCAACCTCGGCATCCCCTGGCGCGGCGGCGTTGCCGTGCTCGGGCGCAATGGCGCCGGCAAGACCACGCTGATGAAGACCATCGTCGGCGAATTGCCAGCGTGGAAGGGCGAGGTCGGCTTCGACGGTCGCGACATCAGCCGCCGCCGGCCTGAGGAGCGCGTCCGCGCAGGCATCGGCTACGTGCCGCAGGAGCATTCGGTATTTGCGCGCCTGTCGGTGCGTGACAATCTCGCCGTCGGCTCGCTCTTCAACAAGGATGCGACCGCGGTCGATCGTGTGCTGGCGATCTTCCCGAAGCTCGGCCAGCGTCTCGATCAGCCCGCCGGCACGCTCTCCGGCGGCGAGCGCAAGATGCTCGCCATCGGCCGCGCCATGTTAGGTGATCCAAAGCTGCTGTTGCTGGACGAGCCGACCGAAGGCGTCTGGATCGGCGTCATCGAGGAGATCACCGAGCGCCTGATCGAGCTCGCAAAGACGATCGCCGTCATCATCGTCGAGCAGCACCTCGACCTTGCACTGCGTGTCGCCGACTATGCCTACGTGCTCGATCGCGGCCGCGTCGCGCTGCAAGGCGCGGCCGGCGAGGTGAGAGGCAATCCCGAACTGATGCGGTATCTGGCGCCGTAGGATTTGGACGAGGAACTCCGCTCTCACTCAGAGCTAAACTGTCATGCCCCGGCTTGCCGTCTTCGCTGAAGCTTCGCCGGCCGCGCACGCTTGTAAGCCCGGCGTAGCCTAGCGGAGCCAGGACCGGGGCATCCAGTACGCCGCGGCCTATCGGTCCAACAACTGCTGTCTCTGGAATACTGGATCGCCCGATCAAGTCGGGCGATGACAGCGGAATGCGTTTCGAGAGCTGCTGAGACTACTTCACCGCGCCAAAGCGGCTGTCGAACGAGTTCGATGACATCACCGGCGCGGCACCGGCCATCTGACCGCCGTCACCGCCACCATCGCTCACCGATGGCTTCAGCGCGGGGCGCGTTGCGGCGACCTTGGTCTCGGCGGGTTTGGCTGGCTCGGCGGGCTTCGCGGCGGCGACGGCCGGCTTGTCCTTCGCGGAATCGCGGTGGATCAACTGAGTCACCGCAGTCTTCAGCTTCGAGGCCGTGCTCGGCGCGGCGGGCGCAGGCGCCGGTGCGACCGACGCGGTTGCTTGCGGCGGCGACGTGGTCGCCGTGGTGTCGGCGGTCCCTAAGCCCATCTTGCGGCCGAGGTTCGAGAAGAAGCCCGACTTCTCGGCAGGCTGCGCCGAGGCGACGCGCGTGTTGGTCGCGGGCGCACTCACCGCCACAACCGGCTCTTCCTGCGGCGCGGCGGCGGTCGGCTCAAAATTCGGCTTCGGCGGATTGACGGTGCCGGGGATCGTGCCCGGTGCCTTCGACATCGCCAGCATCTGCAGCGTATTGCCTTCCGCGCCTTCCGACAGGCCGGTCGAACCTTCCGGGATCTTCGCGGCGAAGATCTTGTTCATGCCGCCGTCGATACCGGTGTTCATGCGCGCCACCGGCGTGCCGCGGGACACGAGCTTGCTGTACTCGGCCTCGTCGCGCTGCTCTTTCTCACGCACGGCGCTGGCGATGTCTTCGGGGATCACATAGGCCGGGCACTTGGCGGAGGCGTCGAACACGGGCTCGCGCTTGGCGCCGGGCGCCGCTGCTGCGTCGAACACGTATTTCTTCTCGCAGAAGTCGACCTTCGGCTCCTGCCGCGTCACCTCGAAATGATCATAGCCTTCCTTGATCATCTTCCAGAAGGCCATATTCGGATTGTTGCGGTGCTTGGCCATGTTCACCGGCGTCATCCGGAACGGATAGGCCTGGAACTGGAATGCCTTCTGGCCGCCGAAGAAGGACTCGCGGCCGAGCGAATAGATCTCGGCGATCTGCTCGTCCGTCATCGCGTAGCATCCGCGCGACGAACAATCGCCATGCACCATCAGCTGCGAGCCGGTACGGCCGAGCGCGCGGTCGAACGCGTTGGGGAAGCCGGTGTTGAACGAGAGGTAATAGGCCGACTGCGGATTCATCTGGCTCGGATTGATCGAGTAGAATCCTTCCGGCGCCTGGCGGTCGCCTTCGCGTACCTTCGGACCGAGGTCGCCCGACCAGCGGCAGATCGGATAGGTCTTGAGCAGCGCGAACTGGCCCGAGCGGGTCTGCTTCCAGATCTCGAGCTCGGCCTCCGACTTGAACAGGCGGATCAGGATCGGCGAATTCAGATCCATGTCCTTCTCGCCCATCGCGGCGACGAGCTTCGGCGAGACCGGCTGGTTGGCCTTGGCGTTGGTCGCGAGCGACACCTGATCGGTATCGCAGCCGGCGAGCACAATGCTGGCGGCAAGCGCAACCGAAGCCAAGAGCGCGCGAGCAAGCGAACGAGAATTCAAGATGGACCCCACAACGTGCCGGGCAAGGAGCGCAAACCCCAATCTGTCGGGCATGATCTGACCGGAATGTCCGGACTTGTTCAGACCAAGCCCCAGCGCTGATGCCCTGAAGCCATTGATTAAAATTCTAACCTCCGGGCCTTGGGGTCGCAACCCGACCAGGGATCACGAGCCCGTTGGCCGACAGGCGTGGTCAACGAAGACTTAAACTGGGCCGGAACTTGGGCTTTGCAGCCAAACCAGTACTGAGATCGCTGATTTGGGCAAAAAAAGGGTTAACGCGGGGTTACCGGAGCGTCTCGGGAGGTGCTGTAGGGTGGGTTAGCGCCAGCGTAACCCACCTCTTTTGGTCCTGCGGAGGCAGACAGTGGTGGGTTACGCCTTCGGCTAAACCACCCTACACAGCGAAATCCGTCCGAATCAGCCCAGTTTCCGGCCGATATCGAGGAATTTCTGCCGGCGCTGCTTGCGGATGGCGTCGCCGTCCAGGCCGCGCATCTCGTCAAAAGCCTTGGCGATGGCGTCGCCCGTGGTGGCGATCATGGCGGCGGGGTCACGGTGGGCGCCACCGACCGGCTCCTTCAGGATCGTGTCGATCACCCCGAATCGCAGCATGTCCTGGGCGGTGATCTTCATGTTGTTGGCGGCTTCCTGCGCCTTGCTGCCGTCGCGCCAGAGGATGGAGGAGGCGGCTTCCGGCGAGATCACGCTGTAGATCGCGTGCTCCAGCATCAGCACCTTGTTGGCGGTGGTGATGGCAATCGCGCCGCCCGACATGCCCTCGCCGGTGATGATGGCGACGTTCGGCACGGTCAGCGCCATACAGGCGTCGGTCGAGCGCGCGATCGCTTCAGCCTGGCCGCGCTCCTCGGCACCGATGCCGGGATAGGCACCGGCGGAATCGGCGAGCGACAGCACGGGCAGGCCAAACCGCTCCGCCATCTCCATCAGCCGCACGCATTTGCGATAGCCTTCCGGCCTCGCCATGCCGAAATTGTGCTTGATGCGGCTCTCGGTGGAATCGCCCTTTTCCTGGCCCATCACGCAGATCGCTTCGCCGCGGAAACGACCGAAGCCCGCGACCAGCGCCTCGTCCTCGCCGAACTTGCGATCGCCGGCGAGCGGGGTGAATTCGGTGATCAGGCC
>JAEWHT010000160.1 GCA_023387695.1 Pseudomonadota bacterium
AACTCGGTCATCGCCGATGCCAAGCTGACGCTGGACGGCGTCACGGTGTCGGGTTCGACGATCACGGACAATTCCAGCATCGAGCTGGATCACATCGTCAAGCTTCAGGGTGGTGCCACGATTCAGGGCGCCTCGGCAGACGCCAAGGGGCCGATCACCAACAACGGCACGCTGGAGATCGCGGGCGCAGCGACACTGCTCAACGACGTCGTGACCAACAACGGCACCGTGCAGGTCGACGACGGCAAGATCCTGACCCTCTCGGGCACCGAGATATCGGGCGGCACCATCAACAATTTCAACGGTCTGACGGGCGGCACGATCGACGTTACCGGCGACAGCACGATCGATACTGGTGCAACCCTGAACAAGGGGGCCGTGACGGTCGAGAGCGGCATCACGTTGACATTTGGTGATGCGACGGTATCGGCGAGCAAGATCAACAATAGCGGCGCCGTCAAGGTCGAGACCGACAAGAAGCTGACGCTGGCCGGCGCGAGCCTGACAGGCGGTGCGCTCACCATCGCCGGGACGCTCGCGTCGTCCGGCAACACCACGATCACCGACGCCAACATTTCCAACCTCTATCTGTTGGAGTCGACGCTCGGCGGGTTGCTGACGCTGGTTGCGACAACGTCCACTCCCGTGATCACCAACGACGGCGGCACGATCCGGGCCAACAATGCCGAGCTCGACATCAACACCGAGTCCGTCACCAACACCGGTACGCTGGCTGCGATCAACGACGGCACGCTGAAGCTGATCTCGACGCAAGTGACCAATACCGGCGGAGCAGTGTCGGTCGAGTTGGGCTCGATGCTCGATCTCTCCGATGCGAGCGTCACCGGTGGCACGCTGACGATTGCCGGAACGTTGGAGTCCACCGGCACCAGCGCCATCACCAGCGCCGACATCACCAACACCGGCACGATCACGGTCACCAGCGGCAAGCTGACGATCGATCCCGCCCTCATCCACACCCTCACCAATAGCAAGCTGCTTCAGGCGAACGGCGGCGAACTCGACATCACCGGCGAGGCGATCGTCAACACTGCCGATATCAAGGCTCTCAACGGCGGCATCCTCAAGCTCTCGACGCTCGACGTCACCAATGGTAGCGGCACTGTCACGATCGACGGCACCTCGAAGCTCTATCTGACTGACGTCTCGATCAATGGCGGCAGCCTGAACAATTCCGGTAACGTCTATAGCGTCTCGGGCGGCAACAACGTCACAGGCGCCGTGATAAACACCGGCACCATCGAGGTGCAGGCCGACACGCTGAACCTCTCCGGCGGCCTGACCGGCGCCGGCACGCTGATCATCGACGACAAGGCGACGCTCGAGCTCGCCGGCGCCAACGCCCAGACCGTCACCTTCGCGGGCGGCGCCGATACGCTTCAGTTGGACAAGGTCGCAGGCCAGAGCTTTACGGGCACCATCACGGGCCAGGCGTCGACCGGCGGCACATTCACGATCACCGGCGCAGCCGACATCACGGCATCGAGCAACGACGCACTCGACTTCACCGCGTCGGGCGGCTCGTCTATCAAGCCCGCCAATATCGTGCTGACGCCGACCGGCGGTCTGTCGGGTGCAGCCGGCGGCATCGGCGTTACCCAGAATGGCACCGGCGACATCTCGCTGACGGCGACGGGGAACATCACGGGTCTCGCTGGCAACGGCATCACGCTGAGCGACAGCGCAAGCGGCGTCGGCAACATCACGATCAACAACGTGACCGGCAAGGCCACCGGCACCGGCGCGACTTCGGAAGGCATTCTCGTCCAGAATCTCAACGCCGCAAACGCCGGCGATATCTCGATCACCCAGCTCGGCGGCGCGGTCGGCGGTGCCTTCGGCATCGACGCGACGACCCTGGGTAATGGCGACGTCACCGTCGACGCCGGCGGCACTATCACGGGTAGTTCGACTTACGCCATCCGGGCGCGCAGCTACGGCAGCGGCGACATAGCGGTCACGACCGAGGCGGGCAGCGTCGTGACTTCGGGCAGCTCCGGTATTATCGCGGTCAACCGGGCGATCACGCTGGACACCTCATCAACCAGCAGCATCACCGTCAACGCCCATGGCACGATCAATTCCGGCAGCAGCCTGAACCAGAGTGGCAATACGCCGGCCGGCATCCAGGCCGGTTACGCCGGTGCGATCAGTGGCACCAACGCCAATACGGACGTCAACGGCACGGTCGTCGTCAACAATGACGCCAATATCACCGCCGCTGGAGGCCACGGCATCGACGCCTACAATTACGGCAACGGCGATGTCACGGTGAACGATGGCGCCGGCACCACCATCGTCGGTGCCCAGATGGGTATCCGAGCCCTGGCTCTGAGCGGCGGCAACGGCAATGTCAGTGTCTCGCTCGGCGACAACGCGTCGGTGACGGGTACGGCAGGCTATGGCATCGACGCCTTCAGCCTCGACAAGGGCAATATCAGCGTCTCGCTGTCGGATGGCGACACCATCACGTCCGGCAGTTCAGGCATCCTCGCAGTCAACGAGGCGATCGCCATCGCGAGTGGCGTGCACAGCACGATCCAGGTCACCGCCCACGGCACCATCCATTCGGGTTCGACTTCGAACCTGAGTGGTGCGACGCCGGGCGGCATCGTTGCCGGCTATAATCCGCACGAGGACAGCAAGTTCTCCAACCAGGTCTACGGCGACGTCACGGTCACGAGCGATGCGACGATCACCGCGGCTGCGGGCTACGGCATCGAGGCCTTCACCTGGGGTATCGGCAAAGTCACGGTCACGACCGGCGAGGATTCATCGATCACCGCGGCGGGCACCGCGATCGGCGCCTTCGACCATGGCGGCGGCGACGTCAGCGTCACCAACGAAGGGTCGGCCACAGGTTCGGTTGCCCTGGGCGTTGTGGCGACCGGCGCGGGCAACGTCACCATCCTCAATGACGGCGACCTTACCGCCACGGGAACGGCTGGTATCGTTGTCACCCAGAACGATACGGGTGCGACGGGCAATCCGGTCGCCACCGGCTCGACGCATATCACCAACACTGGCTCGGTCGTCGGCGCGAGCGGCCATTACGCGATCTTCGTTCAGGAGAACACGCAGGGCTCCGCGGTGATCGACAATTCCGGCACAATCGGCCCGGACGATGCCGGCAGCGTGACCGCGACCACCTACGCCATCGCCGAGAGCGGCGGCCACATCACCATCAACAATACCGGCGATATCAACGGCAACATCGCGGTTGCCACCGCCAAGTTCAACAACGAGGCGGGCGGCACGTGGACGGTCTCCGGCACCAGCCTATTCGGCAGTTTGTCCTCCATCGTCAACGATGGCGTCATCGATCTGCTCAACGGAGCCTCGATCTCCGGAGCCGGGCTCGGTATCAACAATTCCAACGAGATCGAGAGTTGGGGCACCAACTCGATCAACGGTAGCGTCACCAACACCGGCACGATCGAGGTTCACTCGGGTACACTGAACCTCTCCGGTGGCCTGAGCGGCGTCGGCACGCTGATCATCGACGACACGGCGACGCTGGAGCTTGCGGGAGCAACGGCGCAGACCGTGACCTTTGCAGGCGGCGCCGACACGCTGCGGCTCGACAAGGTTGCAGGCCAGAGCTTTACTGGCACCATTACCGGCCAGTCGTCCAAGGGCGGTACGTTTACGGTGACCGGCGCCGCCGACATCACGGCGTCGTCGGGCGATGCGCTCGACTTCACCGCGTCGGGCGGCTCGTCCATCAAGCCCGCCAATATCGTGCTGACGCCGACCGGCGCTCTGACGGGTGCAACTAGCGGCATCGGCGTTACCCAGAATGACACCGGCGACATCTCGCTGACGGCGACGGGGAACATCACGGGTCTCGCTGGCAACGGCATCACGTTGAGCGACAGCGCAAGCGGCGTCGGCAACATCACGATCAACAACGTGACCGGCAAAGCCACCGGCACCGGCGTGACTTCGGAAGGCATCCTCGTCCAGAATCTCAACGGCGCAAACGCCGGCGATATCTCGATCACCCAGCTCGGCGGCGCGGTCGGCGGTGCCTTCGGTATCGACGCGACGACCCTGGGTAATGGCGACGTCACCATCGACGCCGGCGGCACTATCACGGGTAGTTCGACCTACGCGATCCGGGCGCGCAGCTACGGTGGCGGCGACATAGCGGTCACGACCGAGGCGGGCGGCGTCGTGACCTCGGGCAGCTCCGGCATAGTTGCGGTCAACCGGGCGATTTCGCTCGACGCGTCGAATGACAGCACCGTCACGGTCAACGCCCATGGCGTGATCAACTCCGGCAGCAGCCTGAACCAGAGCGGCAATCCGCCGGCAGGTATCCAGGCCGGCTACGCCGGTGCGACCAGCGGCACTCACGCCAATACCAACGTCAACGGCACGGTCGTCGTCAACAATTATGCCGACATCACCGCCGCGGCTGGCTCCGGCATCGATGCCTACAATTACGGGAACGGCGACGTCACGGTGAATAGCTTCGCTGGCACGACGATTTCCGTCGCCGGCACCCAGAGCTATGGCATCCAGGCCTCCGCCCTCAGCGGTGGCACCGGCGACGTCACGATCGCGTTGGGCGCGAACGTCACGATTTCGGGCGCAACGGCCTACGGCATCAAGGCCTACAGCATCGATGCCGGTGACATCAGCGTCACGCTCGCCAAAGGTGACAGCATCACCTCGGGCAGCACGGGCATCGTTGCGGTGAACTATGCGACCAGCATCGGAAGCGGGCTGGACAGCACGATCATCGTCGAGGCCCATGGCACGATCCACTCGGGCACGACGCTGAACAACGACAACGCCACACCGGGCGGAATCATCGCCGGCTACAAGCCGGGCGGCAACGCCACCTTCTCAGGCGCGGTCAATGGCGACGTCACCGTCGACAGCGATGCCAAGATCACGGCAGACGCAGGTTACGGCATCGAGGCATTCACCTGGGGCGCCGGCGATGTCACGGTCTCGACCGGCGAAACCTCGTCGATCACGGCGGCGGGCACCGCGATCGGCGCCTTCGACCATGGTGGCGGTGATGTCAGCGTCACCAATGACGGCTCGGCCACCGGCGCCATCGGCCTGTCCGCTCTGACCACCGGCGCGGGCGACGTCACCATCGTCAATGACGGCCACCTCACGGGCACCGGAACGGTCGGCATCAGCGTCACGCAGAACGCTGCGGGTGCGACCGGCTCGACGCACATCACGAACACCGGCTCTGTCGTCGGTGCTAACGGCTACGCCGCTATCGCCATCCACGGAAATGCGACCGGCACCGCAACCATCGACAATTCCGGCACCATCGGTCCCGCGGATGCCTCGACCGTTGTCTCGACGACTTACGCCATCTTCGAGACCGGCGGCGCGATCACCATCAACAATACCGGCGACATCAACGGCAACATCTCGGTCGCGAGCGCGACGTTCAACAACGAGTTGGGCGGCACCTGGACCGTTTCCGGCACCAGCGTGTTCGGCACGCTGTCCTCGATCGACAATGCCGGCGAGATCGACCTGCACGGCGGCGCATCGATATCGAGCGCGGACGGCCTGAGCTTCGCCATCACCAATTCGGGTGAGATCGAGAGCTGGGGCACGACCTCGATCACCGGCAGCATCACCAATACCAACACGATCGAGATCCACGCCGACGGCACCTTGTCGCTGTTCGGTTCGCTGTCCGGCGCAGGTTCAGTTACGATCGACGCCGGCGCGACGCTGGTGGTCGACGCCACGGTGTCGCAGACCATCACGTTCAACGGTGACGGCAGCGAGCTCTCGATCAAGACGGCGGATTTCGGCGGATCGATCGCAGGCTTGGCTGCGACCGACAAGATCGACCTGTCGAGTATCGACTACGGCCTCGGCACCAGCGCGGTCTATGTCGCCAACAAGGACGCCAACACCGGCGGCACGCTGACGATCAGTGACGCCGGCGGGCACCACATCAGCCTGACCCTGACCGGCGCCGACTACAGCCACACGAATTTCGCGGGCAGCGATGACGGTGCCGGCCATACGCTGATCACGGTCAACGCCGCCGACGATGCGCCGACATTCACCACAATTGGCGCGACGCTGACCGCGAGCTTCTCCGAGCTTGCAAACACCACCAATTCCCTGACGCCCGATCCGGCGCCGGCTGCGACCGGCTCGATTGCCTTCACCGATGTCGATCTGGTCGATCGGCCGACGGCGACGGTGACGCATCAGGACGTGACCTGGCTCGCCAGCGACCACATCACGCAGCTGACGCTGACGCCGGACGAGATCTCCGCACTGGGGAACGCGCTTTCGCTGCAGCCGACCGGCAACAATAATGGGACCGTCGGCTGGACCTATTCGATCGCTGACAGCACGCTTGATTTCCTCGCCCAGGGCCAGACCGCGACCGTGGTGTCCACCATCACGCTCGACGACGGCCACAACAAGACCGACACGACCCACGTCACCGTCACGATTTCAGGTGTGAATGACGCGCCGACGCTCGACAATGCGACGCTGGCCGCGGTCAGCGAAGATCCGACGGCGCCTGCCGGATCCACCGTCGGCCAGCTGTTCACCACCGGTTTCCACGACGTCGACAACGGCTCGAGCCTGTCGGCCGTCGCCATCACGGCCGACCACGCCACGGCGGATCAGGGCGTCTGGCAGTACGAGGTTGCGGGCAGCAGTCAGTGGATCGATATCTCCGGCGTCAGCGACACCGGCGCGCTGGTGCTCGCCACCGACACGCTGATCCGCTTCGTGCCGGCGGCGAATTACAGCGGCGTGCCTGGTAGCCTCGACGTGCACGCTCTGGACAACACCTATAGCGGTGGTGTCAGCGGCGATACGCCCGTCGTGATCGACATCACGTCGTCCGCGATCGGCTCGAGCGTGTCGGCTCAGCCGGCCACGCTCAATACGGAAGTCACGCCCGTCGCCGACCCGCCGGCATTCGCCGCGCTGGCGGTGAACTATCTCGCCGATAGCCTGACCGGCAACAGCATCGACACCACGAAATGGCACGTTGTCCTGCCGTCAGTGCCGGGCACCGACGACGACGCGTCGGTGACGCCGACCGCCAATGGCGTGGTCCTGCATGATCACGGCTACCTGGAGACGACGTCCGGCTTCACCCCGACGACCGCCACGCCGCTGCATGTCGGCCTGAGCTTCAGCCTCGACGACGGTATCGGCCCCTATGTCGCCGTCACCGACGGCACCGACGGGACGACCGGCGCGTATGGCTCGCCGGTCAACGGCCTGTCCTTCATGTTCGGCTGGGGCAACGGCCTGATTATCACCAACAATGCCACCGGCGCGAACGTCAACCTCTCGGCCAGCCTCAGCCAGGGCACCGTCTACGACGCGACCATCACCGATGACGGCTCGCATCAGACAGTCGTGATCGTCGATCACAGCACGGGTGAGACCGTCGGCACCTACACATCCGATTTCAGCGACTACGCGGCCGGCAATCTCGTTACCATCACCAACCGTGAGGCCAACGACAGCCAGCACGACGCGACCGTCAGCAACGTCACCATCTCCAACGCCTACGAAGGCGACCACGGCACGCCCATAGCCCTGTCCGGCCTCACCGCCGTCACCGATACCGACGGGTCCGAGCACATGTCGCTCGACCTGTCCGGCTTCCCCGATGGTACGACGTTCTCGGTCGGTCAGGCCGGAACCGGCGCCGAGGCGGGCCACTGGCTGATCAGCTCGTCGGATATCGCCACGCTCGGCGCCTCGCCGCTGACGATGACGGCTCCGGCCGATTACACCGGTGAATTCAGCCTGCATGTCAGCGGCACCGTGGTCGATGAGGCGACTGGCCTAGGCGGGTCGTTGAGCGACACCAAGACGTTCACCAGCGACGTCGCCGTCAAGGTCGACGGCAGCGCGCCAGCCGGCGGGCCGGTGATCGACACGGATAGTTTCTACGTCTCACATGATCGCGAGCTCGGTAGCGACACCATCTTCAACCTCTCGATCACAGACACCGATTCCAACGCCCCGACGGATGATTTCACGGTCACGGCGGTCACCGCGCATGCGCCAACCGGCGAGGAGTCGCCGGGCAGCTCGATCGATCTGTCGCCGTCGTCCGGCTCGCTGGACGACATCAACACGGCCTTCGCGAACGGCGTCACCTACAATCCCGGTAACCCGGCGCCGAATACCGACATGATCACGCTGACCGTGACGGACAAGACCACCGGCGCTTACGACACCGTCCACTTCGTCTTCGACGAGGCCGGCGATACCAGCCAGGGCATCACCCTGACCGGCACCAGCGGCAAGGACGTCATTTTCGCGACGACGACGGGCGACACGCTCACCGGCGGCGGCGGCAAGGATCAGTTCGTGTTTTCGCCGGGCGGAAGCGGGGACGACGCCACGCACACCATCACCGATTTCATCGAGGGTCTCGACAAGATCGACCTGCGCCAGTTCTCGGGAGTCAGCTCCATTGACGATCTCCATATCGTCCAGCAATCCGGAGACACGCTCGTCACGTGGCAGCAGCAGGTCGGCCTCTCCGAGGGAACGCCCATCATCGAGCATGAGACGCTTCTGCTGTCGAAGGTCACAGCTAATCTCCAGGCCGCCGATTTCATCTTCGGCAGCAGCCACATCGCCTGAGGAAGACCTCGCTCGTCCGGCGGTGAACGCGGAGCTTGACCGCGGCAAAAAATCCATAATTGTCCGCCGTCAAGGAATGGAAAACCGCGCGCCTTCGCGCCATGATCGGCCGCGAGGACGCAATGCGCGGCAGGAAGCTCGATTGATATGAGACGTCTCAAAATCTGGCGCCGGTGGTTCGCGCAAAGATTCGGCTTTGCGCGGCTGCTGTGCCTTGGGCTGCTGGTCGTGTTTGCGGCCCTGCGCGTCTGGGATCCGCCGCCGGTGCAGGAGCTGCGGCTACGCACCTTCGACATTTTCCAGCTGATCGACCCCCGTCACAAGACGGTGCGGCCGGTCACCATCATCGACATCGACGACAAGAGCCTCGCCAAATTCGGCCAGTGGCCGTGGTCCCGCACGCGCATCGCCGACATGATCGGCAATCTCACCAACAACGGTGCGGTCGCGATCGGCTTCGACGTCGTGTTCTCCGAACCGGATCGACTCAATCCTGATCTGGTCGCCGGCCAGATGCGCTATCTCGACGACGCCACCCGCGCCAGGCTGCGCGAGCTGCCGAGCAACGACCAGATCCTCTCCGACGCGATCAAGCGTTCGAAGGTGGTGCTGGGCGAGACCGGCCTGCCGGTGATCGAGTCCGAGATCGACAAGACCCTGCCTTTCACTGGCGTCGCGACGGTCGGCGAGGAGAACGCCGATAAATTCCTGTTTGAATTTCCCGGCCTGCTCCGCAACGTGCCGATCATCGAGAAGGTCGCCGCCGGCCGCGGCCTGTTCTCGATCAGGACCGAGCGCGACGGCCTGATCCGCCGGGTGCCGATGATCATGCGCGCCCAGGGCAACATCATGCCCTCGCTCAGCCTCGAGATCTTGCGGGTCATCACGGGAACACCGACGTTGCTGGTCCGCACCGACAAGACCGGCATCCGCGCGATCCGCCTCAAGGGTGTCGAGATCCCGACCGACAAGAACGGCCAGCTCTGGGTGCATTACGCCCGCCGCGATCCCTCGATCTACGTCTCGGCGGCCGACGTGCTCGACAACACCGTGTCGCCGAGCAAGATCAACGGCAAGCTGGTGCTGATCGGCACCTCCGCGGCCGGACTGAACGACATCAAGACCACGCCGGTGTCCTCGACCATGCCCGGCGTCGAGATCCACGCCCAGGTGCTCGAAAGCGTGCTGAGCGGTGCGGTGATCTCGCAGCCGAACTACGCGCTCGGCGTTGAGCTGCTCGCGGCAATGATCATCGGCATTCTCGTCATCATCTTCACGCCCAATCTCGGCCCCGTCCGGCTGGTGCTCGCGGGTGCGACGTTCGCCGCTATCTTGATCGGCACGTCCTGGTTCTTCTACGCGCAGTACCGCTATCTGATCGACTTCACCTATCCGCTGCTGTCGACCACCGCGATCTATCTAACGTTCATCTTCGCGAGCTTCGTGCGTGAGCAGCGGCAGCGGAAGGAGATCCGCGGCATCTTTGCGCAATACATGTCGCCCGTCCTGGTCGAGCAGATGGCGCAGTCGCCGGAGAAGGTCGTGCTCGGCGGCGAAGAGCGCGAGATGACGATCATGTTCTCCGACGTGCGTGGCTTCACCACGATTTCGGAAAGCTACAAGCACGATCCGCAAGGGCTCATCATGCTGATGAACCGCTTCCTGACCCCGCTCACCGACGTGATCATCGAGGAGAAGGGTTACGTCGACAAATATATGGGCGATGCCATCATGGCGTTCTGGAATGCGCCGCTCGACGATGCAAAGCACCAGGTCAACGCCTGCGAGGCCGCGATCCAGATGCTCGAGAAGATCGACGTGGTCAACAAGGAGCGCGAGCAGGAGGCGGCCGATGGCGGCCACGTCTACATCCCGCTCAATGTTGGTATAGGCCTCAACACCGGCATCGGCGTGGTCGGCAACATGGGCTCGGACTTGAAGAAGAACTATTCGGTGCTCGGCGACAGCGTGAACCTGGCGTCACGCCTCGAAGGCCAGACCAAGGAATACGGCTTCCCGATCATCGTCGGCTCCCGCACCGCGCTTGCGGCGAAGGACAAGTTCGCGATCCTCGAGCTCGACTTCATCATGGTCAAGGGCAAGACCGAGCCCGAGGTGATCTATGCCATCGCCGGCCGCGAGGACGTGATGCATTCCGGTGCGTTCCAGCGCCTGCGTAACGTCACCATCGAGATGCTCGGCTGTTACCGGAGCCGCGACTGGCAGGGCGCACTCGACGCCATCGAGCGCGGCCGCCGCAGCGAGGATGCCGACACGCTGGAAAAGCTGTTCAAGCTGTACGAAGCGCGCATCAAGGATTTCAAGGAAAATCCGCCGCCGGAAGGCTGGTCGGGTGCGTACGCCCTGCTGACGAAGTAGCTGACCGCTATTGTGGCCCGAATGGCGCTACATATTCAGTGTGGTCCCCGCGAAGGCGTGGACCCATAATCCCAGGGAGAAGTTGTAGCCCGAGCTGGCAACTCCGAGCCTCCGCCAATCCACTCCCTGTGGTTATGGATCCCGGGCTCGCGCTTCGCGCGCCCCGGGACGACGGCGGTATTTTGACGCGCCAGCGTGGCCACATCTACCCTGCTGCAGCAGCGTCCGCCCCTCACTCCACCCCGATCGTCGTCAGGTCCTGGAACCAGTGCTGCGCCTGCACGAACTGCTTGATCTTCGGCGACAACGCGTGCGGGTTGGTGTCGTGGACGACCCAGACCAAGGCGGCATCATCGACGATCAGGGCATGCGCCTGCGCGATCAGATCGTCCTGCTTGGCGGTATCGAAGGTCTGCTTGGCCTCGTTGATCAGCGCGTCGACCTTCGGGTTCTTGTAGCCGCCCCAGTTGACGCCGACCGGCGCGATCTGGTCGGAGGCGAAGAAGCGGACGATGGCGTAGAGCGGATCCGAGGTGACATAGGCGATGTTGTTGGCGGTGATGCCGGCGTTCATCTCGTCGGCCGCGCCCTTGCGCCAATGCGTATAAAGCGTCTCGAGCTCGACCACCTTGAAGTCGATGTCGATACCGATCTCCTTGAAACTCTGCTGCAGGAATTCGTTCATCGGCAGCGACAGCATCTGGCCGGTGCCGCCTTGCGCGATGATGAAAGTGGTCTTCAGCGGTTTTGCTTTTGAATAGCCGGCCTCCTCGACCAGCTTCTTGGCGGCAGCGAGATCATACTTGATCTCGAAGCTCGGCTTGCCGAACCACGGGCTCGACGGATCGACCTGGCCCTTCGCCGGCTTGGCGAGCCCGTTCATCAGGCCGACGACCTCGTCGCGGTTGATGGCGAGGTTGAGCGCCTTGCGCAGGCGGATGTCCGTCCAGGGCGAACCCGGCAGCACACTGAGATGATAATTCCAGACATGCGGCGTGACGTTGTCGACGATCTTCATCCCGGCGGCCTTCAACTGCGGCACGGCATCGGGCGCCGGTGTCTCGATCAGATCGACTTGTCCCGCGAGCAGCGCATTGGTGCGCGTCAACGCTTCCGGCATCGGCACCAGCACGATCTTGTCGACCTTGGGAATACGCTTGGCGTTCCAGTAGTCGGGGTTCTTGCTGAGCTCCGCAAGCTCGCGCGGCACGAGCTTGGTCAGCTTGAACGGGCCTGTGCCGGAGGGCTGGCTTGCAAACTTGTCCCAGTCCTTGCCAAGCTTTTCATATTGCGCCGGGCTCGAGACCAGGAACCACAGCATCTGATAGGGGAAGAAGGAGTCCACGGTCTTGGTCGTGATCTCCACGGTGAAGTCGTCGATTTTGGCATAGCTGGCGACGGAGGGCAGGCGGGTCTTCACCTGCGCGCTTTGCCGCTTGTCGAATTGCGGCGCCTTGTCGTTCAGCACCTTGTCGAGATTCCAGATCACGGCGTCCGCGTTGAAGTCGCTGCCGTCGTGAAACTTCACGCCCTTGCGAAGCGTGAAGCGCCACTTGGTCTTGTCTTGCTCGTCGACCTTCCATTCGGTCGCGAGTCCCGGCACCAGCTTGCCCGGCCGATCGGCGACGTCCATTTCCCACGCCACCAGCGGATCGTAGATCGTGTAGGCCGTGAACTGATAGGCGCCGGCGCCACGATCGGGCTGGCCGGTCGTCAGCGGAATATCCGCCATGGAGATGCCGTAGCGCACCACCGTTTCAGCGCGCGCCGAGATTGCGGATAGTCCCAGCGCAAGCACGGCGAGACAGGTGGATAGACGGATACGCATGGCCCAAAGCTCCAAGGAAAACCTAAGGAAGAGGTCGGGGCCAAACTTGCAATCTTGATGCCAGAATAGGCAGCGGGGCGGCTCTGCATCCACGCGATCACAAGGACTTGTCGTCGCAGGGGCAATTTGCAGAATAAGTTTCCCCATTGGCATAGCCATTGCATACGTTTGCATCAAAATTAATCATCGGTATCAGGAAAAGGATTGAGGCGATGCTTATCAAGACAACCGCGCGTGCAGCGCTGATCGCTGCACTCGCTTTGGCGACTGCGGCCGCGTGGCCGCGCGCGGCCAGCGCGGAAACGGTGCTGCGCATCGGCATGACGGCTGCCGATATTCCGCGCACGCTCGGCCAGCCCGATCAGGGCTTTGAAGGCAACCGCTTCACCGGCGTCACCATGTATGACGCGCTCACCGGCTGGGATCTGTCCTCCGCCGACAAGGCCAGCGTGGTGATCCCTGGCCTTGCCACCGAGTGGAAGGTCGACGACGCCGACAAGACCAAATGGACCTTCAAGCTGCGCCCCGGCGTGACCTTCCACGACGGAACGCCGTTCAACGCCGACGCCGTGGTGTGGAACGTCGACAAGGTGTTGAAGCAGGACGCGCCACAATTCGACGCCAGCCAGGTCGGCGTCACGGCATCGCGCATGCCGACGCTGGCCTCTGCGAAGAAGATCGACGATATGACGGTCGAGCTCACCACCAAGGAACCCGACAGCTTCCTGCCGATCAACCTCACCAACCTCTTCATGGCGAGCCCGTCGAAGTGGCAGCACTTCTATGACAAGGCTGAAGGCGCCGACGCCAAGGCGAAGTCGCAGGCCGCCTGGACCGCTTTCGCGAAGGACGCTGCGGGTACCGGCCCGTGGAAGATGGCGGGCTTCACCCCGCGCGAACGGCTCGAACTCGTCAAGAACGCTGACTATTGGGACAAGGCCCGCGTGCCCAAGATCGACAAGATGGTTCTCTTGCCGATGCCGGAAGCCAATGCGCGCACCGCGGCGCTGCTGTCCGGACAGGTCGATTGGGTCGAGGCGCCGGCGCCTGATGCGCTGCCCGAGCTCAAGCAGCGCGGCTTCAAGCTCTACGCCAACGAGCAGCCGCATGTTTGGCCATGGCAGTTCTCGCGTGTCGAAGGCTCACCCTGGAACGACATCCGCGTGCGCAAGGCCGCCAATCTCTGCGTGGATCGTGAAGGCCTCAAGGACGGATTGCTTGCTGGCCTGATGGTGCCCGCGACCGGCACGTTCGAGCCCGGCCATCCCTGGCGCGGCAAGCCGACCTTCGAGATCAAGTACGACAAGCCGGCTGCGCAGAAGCTCATGCAGGAAGCAGGCTTCGGCCCGAACAAGAAGCTGACGGTGAAGATCCAGACGTCTGCCTCGGGTTCAGGCCAGATGCAGCCGCTGCCGATGAACGAATATCTGCAGCAGGCGCTCGCCGAATGCTATTTCGACGTGCAGCTCGACGTCATCGAGTGGAATACGCTGTTCACGAATTGGCGCCGCGGCGCTAAGGATCCTTCTGCCAACGGTGCTAATGCGACCAACGTCACCTATGCGGCGATGGACCCGTTCTTCGCGCTGGTGCGTTTCCTGCAATCCAGCATGGCTCCGCCGGTTTCGAACAATTGGGGCTTCATCAACAATCCCAAGTTCGACGAGCTCGTGAAGAAGGCGCGGCAGACGTTTGATCCTACCGCGCGTGACGCCGCGCTCGCCGAATTGCACGCAGCCTCCGTCGACGACGCAGCCTTCCTCTACGTCGCCCACGACGTCGGCCCGCGCGCGATGAGCCCGAAGGTCACAGGCGTAATCCAGCCGAAGAGCTGGTTCATCGACTTCTCGCCGATCTCGATGACGCCGTAACGATCGACGTTCAAACTATCCGTCATGCCCGGGCTTGACCCGGGCATCCACGCCTTTCTCGCTTCGTGGTTTAGAGAGAAGAACGTGGATGGCCGGGACAAGCCCGGCCATGTCGGCCTCTATGCGCTAACCTGAGTAACCAAACGTGCTCGCCTACACCGCCAGACGCATCGTCTATGTCATCCCGATCGTCATCAGCGTGGCGCTGGTGTGCTTTCTGCTCGTGCACATCACGCCGGGCGATCCCCTGGTCGCGGTGCTGCCGGCCGATGCCTCGCAGGAGCTCGCAGCGCAGCTCCGCGCTGCCTATGGCTTCGACCGGCCGCTGCCGGTGCAATTTGGTTTGTGGTTGCTGCGTGCGCTGCACGGCGATCTCGGCAACTCCATCGCGACTGGTCGCCCCGTGCTCGCCGAGGTCATGCGCGCGGTGGCCAACACCGTGACGCTTGCAATCGCCGCCGCCATCATCGGCTTCACGATGGGCATCCTGCTCGGCCTGATCGCCGGCTATTTCCGCGAGACCTGGATCGACAAGCTCGCGACCTCCTTCGCCATCGCCGGTGTTTCCGTGCCGCATTACTGGCTCGGCATGGTGCTGGTCATCATCTTCTCGGTGGAGCTGAACTGGCTGCCCGCGGTCGGTGCCGGCCCTGGCGGCTCCGCCGCCTGGGCCTGGGATTGGGATCATCTCAAATACCTCGTGCTCCCGGCGATCACGACCTCGGTGATCCCGATGGGCATCGTCACCCGCACGGTCCGCGCGCTCACCGGCGATATCCTGTCGCAGGATTTCGTCGAGGCGCTGCGGGCCAAGGGGCTGCACGAAACCGGCGTATTCCGTCACGTCATCAAGAATGCCGCGCCGACCGCGCTTGCGGTGATGGGGCTGCAACTCGGCTACATGCTCGGTGGCTCGATCCTGATCGAGACGGTGTTTTCCTGGCCGGGCTCGGGCTTCCTGCTCAACTCCGCAATCTTCCAGCGCGACCTGCCGCTGCTGCAGGGCACGATCCTGGTGCTCGCGCTGTTCTTCGTCTTCCTCAATCTCCTGGTCGACATCGCGCAAGCCGCGATCGATCCACGCATCAAGCGGAGCTAGCCAATGAGCGAGCTTCCGCTGTCCGCCACCGCCGCGCTGCAGGCCGCTCCCGCGACCAAGGCGCGCGGCTATTGGGCGACCGTCGGGCGTCGCATCCTGCGCGACAAGGTCAGTATCGCCTGCGCGATCGTGCTGCTGCTGATCTTCGTCTCCGCGATCCTGGCCCCCTGGCTCGGCCTTGAAGATCCCTACAAGGGTTCGATGATCCGCCGCCTTCGCCACATCGGCACGGTTGGCTATCCGCTCGGCACCGACGAGCTCGGCCGCGATATGCTGGCGCGTCTGATCTATGGCGGGCGCCTGTCGCTGGTGATCGGCATCTTGCCTGTGATCCTGGCGTTCTGCATCGGCACCTCGCTCGGCCTCGTCGCCGGCTATGTCGGCGGCAGGCTCAACACCGCGATCATGCGCACGATCGACGTGTTCTATGCGTTTCCCTCCGTGCTGCTGGCGATCGCGATCTCCGGCGCGCTGGGCGCCGGCATTCTCAACTCCATCGTGGCGCTGACCATCGTGTTCGTGCCGCAGATCACCCGCGTCGCCGAGAGCGTCACCACCGGCGTGCGCAACATGGATTTCGTCGAAGCCGCGCGCGCCTCTGGCGCCGGGCCCTTCACCATCATGCGCGTGCACATCCTCGGCAACGTGCTGGGTTCGATCTTCGTCTATGCCACAAGCCTGATCTCGGTCTCCATGATCCTGGCCGCCGGTCTCTCCTTCCTCGGCCTCGGCACCAAGCCGCCGGAGCCGGAATGGGGCCTGATGCTGAACACCTTGCGCACCGCGATCTACGTCAATCCCTGGGTCGCAGCCTTGCCGGGCGCGATGATCTTCGCGGTCTCGATCTGCTTCAATCTGCTCTCGGACGGCCTGCGCAGCGCCATGGACATCAGGAATTAGCGATGGTGAGAAAGACGCAGTTCGCCACGGCGACGGTGCCACACCTCTCCCGAAGGGAGAGGTCGGATGGCATCGCAAGATGCCATCCGGGTGAGGGGTCACGCTCTACCGCATTTGCCGCGGCCCCTCACCCGCGCCTGCGGCGCGACCTCTCCCCGATGGGGAGAGGTGGGAGACCGCGGCCATGAGCGAGACCAACACGTCTGCCGTTATGCTGGAGCAGGTCGAGGACGTCGGCGGCGTCGCGCAGCCGTTGCTGCAGGTCAATGGACTGACAAAGCACTTCCCGGTGCGCGGCGGCCTGTTCGCCGCCAAACGAACCGTGCGCGCCGTCGACAACGTCTCCTTCACCGTCGCCAAGGGCGAGACGGTCGGCATCGTCGGCGAGTCCGGTTGCGGCAAGTCGACCACCGCGCGTCTTTTGATGCATCTGATGCCGCGCGATACCGGCGATATCATCTATGACGGCATGACGGTTGGGCAATCGCTCTCTTTGCGAGAATTGCGCCGCGGGATGCAGATGGTGTTCCAGGATTCCTATGCCTCGCTCAATCCGCGCCTGACCATCGAGGAATCGATCGCCTTTGGCCCGAAAGTCCATGGCATGGCCGATGGCGCCGCGCGTGCGCTGGCGCGCGAGCTGCTCGGCAAGGTCGGCCTTGTCCCTGCAAACTTCGCCAACCGCTATCCGCACGAAATCTCCGGCGGCCAGCGGCAGCGCGTCAACATCGCGCGTGCGTTGGCGCTGTCGCCGCGGCTGGTGATCCTGGACGAGGCCGTCTCCGCGCTCGACAAATCCGTCGAGGCGCAGGTGCTCAATCTGCTTGCCGACCTCAAACGCGAGTTCGGCCTGACCTATCTCTTCATCAGCCATGACCTCAACGTCGTGCGCTACATCAGCGACCGCGTGCTGGTGATGTATCTCGGCGAGGTCGTCGAGCTCGGCCCCGTCGACCAGGTCTGGGATAGCCCCGCGCATCCCTATACGCGCGCGCTTCTTGCTGCGATGCCATCCTCCGATCCTGACAGGCGCACAGAGAAGCCACCGATCTCGGGCGATCCGCCCAATCCGATCGATCCGCCTTCGGGCTGCCGATTCCACACCCGTTGTCCGTTTGCGGAGCCGCTCTGCGCAAATGCGACACCAAAGCTCACGGCGCTCGATAAGATGGGTCACGAAGCCGCCTGCTACATGGCCATTCCGGGATCGGGCCATAGCCGCGCGCCGGGAGAGGGAACCGCATGACGAGACCATCGACAAAAGAAATCCAGGCGACGGCGCAGATCGCCGGCATTCCCGTGAACGAGGAGATCGCGACGCGCATCTCCAACTCCATCGGGCCGGCCTTCGAAGGCTTTGCCGCCATCGCCGGCACGTTGCCGTTCGACCTTGAGCCCGCGCTCTATCCGCTCGCGCAGACACAGAAGGTGTCAAAATGAGCCGTGAGCCTGCATTGATGAGCCTCACCGAGGTCGCGCGTGCGATCGCGGTGAAGCAGCTGTCCTCGCATGAGGTGACACGGGCGCTGCTGCATCGCATCGCGCAGTGGCAACCGCATCTCAACGCCTTCATGTCGATCGAGTCGGAAGCCGCGTTGAAGGCGGCGGAGGCCGCCGACGCCGAGCTCGCCAAGGGCAATGTTCGCGGCCCGCTGCATGGCGTGCCGCTCGCGCACAAAGACATGTATTACGACGCGGGTCATGTCGCGACCTGCGGCTCGCTGATCCGCCGCGACTTCGTGCCGACGGTGACGTCGACCGCCCTGCAGCGCCTGAAGAATGCCGGCCAGGTCCGCCTCGGCACGCTGCATCTCGCCGAATTCGCCTACGGCCCGACCGGCCACAACGCCCATTACGGGCCGGTGCGCAATCCCTGGAATGTCGCGCATATCACCGGTGGTTCGTCCTCGGGCTCCGGCTCCTCGGTCGCCGCGCGGATGAACTATGCCGCGTTGGGCTCGGACACCGGTGGCTCGATCCGCATGCCCGCGCATTTTTGTGGCGTCACCGGATTGAAGACCACGGTCGGCCGCGTCAGCCGCGCCGGTGCGATGCCGCTGTCGCAATCGCTCGACACCGTTGGCCCGCTCGCGCGTACCGCGGAAGATTGCGCGCTGCTGCTGGCGCTGATGGCGGGCCTCGACCCCGAGGACTCCACCACCAGCCACGAGCCGCTGTCGGATTACGTCGCGGCCACCAAGGGCTCGTTGAAAGGCCTGAAGATCGGCGTGCCCGCGTCCTTCTATGTCGATGAACTCGACAGCGAGGTCGCGCGCGTGCTCGACGAGACCATCGCGGTGCTCAAGCGTGAGGGCGCCGATATCGTCAAGGTCGAGCTGCCGGACCAGCGGCAATTGTCTGCAGCGAGCCAACTCGTGCTCGCGGCGGAAGCGGCCGCCTTCCACAAGCGCTGGATGATCGAGCGTCCCCAGGATTATGGCTCGCAGACGCTGATGCGGCTGCAGAACGGCCTCTCGGTTCCCGCCGTCACCTATCTCGAGGCGATGCGCTGGCGTGGCCCGGCACTCGCCGCGCACAATGCGGCTGCCGCAGGTGTCGATGCGATCATCGCCCCGGCCTCGCCGATCCCGGCGCCGACGATCGAGGAGAGCGATGTCGGCGGCGGACCGAACGCGCCGGCGCTGTTGCAGCGGCTGACGCTGTTCACCCGCCCCGTAAACTTCATCGGCCTGCCGTCGCTGACGGTGCCCTCGGGCTTCACCAAGAACGGCTTGCCCATCGGCATGCAGCTGATCGGCCGCTCCTTCGATGAAGCGACCTTGCTGACCATTGGCGCCGCCTTCCAGCGCGTCACCGACTATCACGACCGGGTACCCAAGCTGCCGTCATGACAAAGCTCGTCGAGATATCAGGCCTCAACATCCGCTTCACCGGCGAGCGCACGGTCTATGCCGTGAACGATCTCAATCTCTCGCTCGGTGATGGCGAGGTGCTGGGCCTGCTCGGCGAGTCCGGTTCGGGCAAGAGCGTGACGCTGCGTGCACTGATGCGGCTGTTGCCGAAGAAGCGCACGGAGATCACGGGCAAGGTCAACGTCATGGGGCGCGACGTGCTCGCCATGAACGACGAGCAGCTGTCGTCGTTCCGCGGCCAGAGCGTCTCGATGATCTTCCAGGAGCCGGCGCTGGCGCTCGATCCCGTCTACACCATCGGCGCGCAGATCGCCGAAAGCGTCGTGCGCCACGAAGGCAAGAGCTACGCGGAGGGCAAGGCGAGGGCGCTCGAGATGCTCGAGGTCGTCCGCATCCCCTCGGCAAAACGGCGGCTGGATGCCTATCCGCACGAGATGTCCGGCGGGATGCGCCAGCGCGCGATGATTGCGCTCGCGCTCGCCTGCCGGCCGAAGATCCTGCTCGCGGACGAACCGACCACGGCGCTCGATGCCACCGTGCAGATCCAGATCCTGCTGCTGCTGCGCGAGTTGCAGCGCGAGTTCGGCATGTCCGTCATCTTCGTGACCCACGATATCGGCGTCGCCATCGAGATCTGTGACCGCGTCGCGGTGATGTATGCCGGCCAGATCGTCGAGCAGGGGACGCTCCGCGATATCGTCCGCTCGCCCGTGCACCCCTACGCAAGGGGCCTGCTGGCCTCGACCATCCATGGCGCCAAGCGGGGCCAGCGGCTGGAGACCATCCCCGGCACCCCGCCGTCGCTGGCCGAAAAGCCCCACAACTGCTCCTTCGCCCCCCGCTGCAAGCTCGCCGAGCCCCGCTGCCTGGAGCAGCTGCCCGCGAACGTCGAAGTCGGCCCGGGCCGGGCGGCCAGGTGCGTGCTGGCCGAGCCGGTGGTGGTGACGTAGCTGGGGCCTTTTCGCCCCCCGGCAAAAATCCTCTGCATCAGCACGCCCTTGCCGCAATCTACCCCGCCGAACCCGGCGGGGCCATTTCTACTGTGCATGGGGTTGTTTTCGCGATTCGTGGCTGACCGGTCCCTCCCTGAGCACCATTCAGACCCCGTTCATCCCGGTTCCCGTTCCATGCGCCCGTTCACGGAGAGGGACTTCATCTTATGTACATTTCTGGCCAAAGCCTCATCGTCATCCTGTTCGTCGGCCTGGTGGCCGGCTGGCTCGCCGGCAAGGTCGTGCGGGGCAGCGGGTTCGGCATCATCGGCGACATCGTCATCGGCATCGCCGGCGCGTTCGTCGCGAGCTTCCTGTTCCCGAAGCTGGGCATCCATATCGGCGTCGGGATGGTCTCGGAGATCATCTATTCCGCCATCGGCGCCATCATCCTGTTGCTGGTGGTGCGTCTGGTGCGCGGCGGCGGCAGGCTCTAGCGGCCCCTACTTGATCGGAACCTTGCGCCTCTCCTCAAGCCCTTGGGGAGAGGCGTCGTCGTCTGCTATAAAAAGCCGCAAAGACTGTGAAATACCGGACTTGCGCACCAGGTCGTCCCGGTTAGATGTGACGGGCCCGGATTAATTCGATTGCGTTACACGCGGGGGAAGAACCCGATATTAATTCCGGAGCGAGTACGCTTCGATTTGCCGTTATAGTCAGGGCCTTGGAATTCAGGGCATTTGCCCCTCACCCGAAAGAGATCAGACTGATGGCAGCCGTTCCCGGCCTCCGCCGTTCAGAGCTCGGTGACGCGCTGCGTGCCTGCCGCACGGCGTTCGTCGGCGTCGGCTTCATGAGCTGCATGATCAACCTGCTCTATCTGACCGGGTCGATCTTCATGCTGGAGGTCTACGACCGGGTGCTGCCGAGCCGGAGCATCCCGACGCTGGTCGGCCTGATCGTCCTCGCCAGCGGCCTCTATATGGCGCAGGGCGTGCTCGACATGATCCGCAGCCGCATCCTGGGACGGATCGGCACCGCGCTCGACGAGGCCCTGAACAGGCGCGTGTTCGACACCATCGTGCGCCTGCCCCTGCTGGTCGGCAACCGCAACGAGGGGCTGCAGCCGCTGCGCGACCTCGACAATGTCCGCTCCTTCCTCGGCAGCATGGGCCCGGGCGCATTCTTCGACCTGCCCTGGTTGCCGCTCTATCTCGGCATCTGCTTCGCCTTCCATGTCTGGATCGGCATCACCGCGCTGGTCGGCGCCGTCATCCTGGTCGGCCTGACGCTGGTCACCGAATTCCTGTCCCGCCAGCCGGCGAAGGAGGCGATGGGCCTTGCCGCCCAGCGCAACGATCTCGCCCAGTCCAGCCGCCGCAACGCCGAAGTGCTGGTATCGATGGGCATGGCCGGCCGGCTGAACGCGCGCTGGAGCGAGGCCAACGAAAAATATCTCGCCGGCAATCAGCGTGCGAGCGACGTCGCGGGTGGCCTCGGCGCGATCGCAAAAGTGCTGCGCATGATGCTGCAATCGGCGGTGCTCGCGGTCGGTGCCACGCTCGTCATCCACCAGGAGGCGACCGCCGGCATCATCATCGCCGGCTCGATCCTCTCCGCCCGCGCGCTGGCGCCGGTCGATCTGGCGATCGCGCACTGGAAATCCTTCGTCGCCGCACGCCAGAGCTGGCATCGCCTCAGCCGGCTTCTTGACCAGATGCCGGCGCAGAGCATGCCGACACAGCTACAGGCGCCTGTCAGCCGCCTCTCGGTCGAAGCCGTTGCCATGGTGGCGCCAGGCGATCAGCGTCTCATCGTCCAGGACGTCACCTTTGCACTCGAAGCCGGCAACGGCCTCGGCGTGATCGGCCCGAGCGGTTCCGGCAAATCATCGCTGATCCGCGCGCTGGTCGGCGTCTGGCAGCCGGTCCGCGGCAAGGTCCGGCTCGACGGCGCGGCGCTCGACCAATGGTCGTCGGACGTGCTCGGCCGCCACATCGGCTATCTCCCGCAGGACGTCGAATTGTTCGGCGGCAGCATCGCGCAGAACATCAGCCGTTTTGATCCCGAGGCGACGTCGGACGGCATCATCTCCGCGGCCAAGGAAGCCGGCGTGCACGAGATGATCATCAAGATGCGCGAGGGCTACAACACCCAGGTCGGTGAGCAGGGCACTTCACTCTCGGCAGGCCAAGCGCAGCGCGTGGCGCTGGCGCGCGCGCTCTACGGCAATCCGTTCCTGATCGTGCTGGACGAGCCCAATTCCAATCTGGATACCGAGGGCGATGAGGCACTGACCCGCGCGATCCGCAGCGCGCGCGAGCGCGGCGCCATCATCATCGTGGTGGCGCACCGGCCCATCGGCGTCGAGGCTGTCGACCAGATCCTGGTGCTTCGCGACGGCCGCATGCAGGCGTTCGGTCCGAAGGAGCAGGTGCTCGCCCAGGTGCTGCAGCCCCGCGTCGCGCCGCCGGCGCCGATCAAGATCGTCAGCGAAGGCGGAGTGGCCAAACCATGAGCACGATGACGGTTGGTGCAACGAAGCCCTCGGCGAGCGTGCGGGACTCGATCCGGTTTCACCTGTATCTCGGCCTCGGAATCGTGGCGTTCCTCGCCGTCGGCCTCGGCGGCTGGGCGTCGACGGTGCTGATCTCCGGCGCGCTGATTGCGCCAGGCCAGATCGTGGTCGAATCCAACGTCAAGAAGGTGCAGCATCCGACCGGCGGCGTGGTCGGCGAGGTGCGTGCCCGCGACGGCGATGTGGTCAAGGCCGGCGACATCGTGGTGCGGCTCGACGATACCGTGACCAAGGCCAATCTCGCCATCGTCGTCAAGAATCTCGATGCCGCGCAGGCGCGCGCCGCGCGGCTCCAGGCCGAGCAGCGTGGTCTGGACAAGATCGTGTTCCCGCAGGCCTTGCTCGATCGCGCCGGCGATCCCGACGTCAAGGCGCTGATCGACAGCGAGAGCAAGCTGTTCGACGTTCGCGTCAACGGCCGTGCCGGCCAGAAGGCGCAGCTGCGCGAGCGCATCCAGCAGCTCAACGAAGAGATCGAAGGCCTCCAGGCGCAGGAGAAGGCCAAGGACAAGGAGATTGCGCTGGTGGCGCAGGAGCTCACCGGCGTGCGCGATCTCTACGACAAGCATCTGGTACAGCTCTCGCGCCTGACCACGCTCGAGCGCGACAACGCCCGCCTCAACGGCGAGCGCGCGCAATACATTGCCTCGCGGGCGCAGGCCAAGGGCAAGATCACTGAGACCGAGCTTCAGATCATCCAGGTCGACAAAGACATGGTGAGCGAGGTCTCCAAGGATCTGCGCGAGACCAACGACAAGAGCGGCGAACTGATCGAGCGCAAGGTTGCAGCCGAGGATCAACTCCGCCGCGTCGACATTCGCGCGCCGCAGGACGGCATGGTGCTGCAATCGACGGTGCATACCGTCGGCGGCGTCGTCACCGCCGGCGACACGTTGATGCTGATCGTGCCACAGACTGACGACCTCCAGGTCGAGGCCAAGGTCAATCCGGTCGATATCGACAAGCTGCAGATCGGCCAGAAGACGCTGCTGCGTCTCTCCGCCTTCAATCAGCGCACCACGCCCGAGCTCACCGGCGTTGTCAGTCGCGTCTCGCCCGACGTCACGACGGACCAGCGCACGGGCCAGAGCTACTATACGATCCGCGTGTCGATGTCCGCCGACGAGGTTGCCCGGCTCGGCGACTCCAAGTTGATCCCCGGCATGCCGGTGGAAGCCTTCGTCCAGACCGGCGATCGCACCATGCTGTCGTATCTTCTAAAGCCGTTGCACGATCAGTTCATGCGGGCGTTCAGGGAAAAGTGACGCGCGCCGCAAACTCGGCCGCGTAGAGTGGGTTAGGCAAAGCCGTAACCCACCACTTGTCTCTCCGCGGAAGCAGAAGTGGTGGGTTACGCTGCGCTAACCCACCCTACGGCACTTTCTTCTTGCTATAGTTCGACTCAAGCCCAGGCAAACCGGCGGTCGAACAATGCAATCCCCACCTTCCATCGCCACCAAATCCTTCTCCGAGGCGTCCGCGGCCGTCGCCCGGCTCGAAGAGATCTACGAGCGAAACACCAAATTCCTGCGCGATCGGTTCGAGGCCTATGTCTCAGGCGAGGCGATCACGACGCGGGTGCGGGCCTACTATCCATTCGTACGCCTCACCACCGC
>JAEWHT010000227.1 GCA_023387695.1 Pseudomonadota bacterium
CGCTCGACGTCCGGCAGAAGATCGCCAACATCAGCGTGTTCGTGCTGAGCCAGACCGCGGCCCTGCAGATGAGCCCGCAGTTCGATCACTTCCGCCCGCTGATCGAGATCAACCGCAACATCGCCGCCGGTCTGTCCGGCCGCCCGTAATAACGGAGACTCGTGATGTCCGACATCATGAGCATTTTATCGTCCGCTTATAAGTCGAATACGCTTTCGAATACGACGGGCTCGTCAAAATACGTTGCGGTTGACTCGTCGCAGTACCAGGGCAACTGGACCGGCGCTTATGCCAACGGCAAGAAATTCTCGCTCAACATCTCGCAGGTCAACGGGTTCCGCGCGCAGATCCATTATCAGAGCGACGGAACCTCGCAGTATCAGCAGGTGCTGATCAAGGATTCCTCGTTCCGCTTCGGCAATACGAAGTTCACTTTGACGAAATCCGGCGTGGCGCAGATCAAGAACGTCGTCACGGACCCGGCAACCGGGTCGAGCTATCTCGACACCGCCCAGGCCACGCTCGACAGTTGATCGGCAGGCGTCTTAAGCGCTGAGGTCCGTATTGAGCGGACGTGAGGGCTCCGACTTCAAATCCAGTGCGTGGAAATAGGCTCGCCGGCGCAGCATTGCTTCGTCGGGGAACTGATTGACCACCGCGTCGGTCTTGTCGTTGACGACCTGGAAGACCATCGATGCAGCCGCCTGGTCGAACACGACCTGCCGCGAGATGTTCTCGTTGCTCGGCAAGTCATTGCGCGCAGGCGCAGCCGTATCGCTTGCGGCGACCGTCTGGCTCACCGGCAAATCGGTTTGTACGGCATCGTTCGCCGCCGAATTCGACGTCGTGACGATCTGTATCGGGGCCGGTATCCCCACCGGCCTGATGCTGAAATCTGTACTCATGGCAGCCTCCTGGTTGCCTTGCGTGAGTCAAATCCCAACCCCTCTCAAGACGCAACCATGGAACACCAGGATTGAACACCCGGTAAGGAAACGTGCCTAACCGCGCGACGCTTTCGCCGCGCGGTTTTTCGTAAAATTGAAGACAGTTTTCCTGTGCGCTCAGAGCGTGCGGCTGACCGCGAGCGGCGTGATGTGGCGCGGGCCGGGCGTAGCGCGGCGTCCTGCTGCGGTATAGGTGTTCGGCACGTTGCGCTTCTGGATTTCGGCGTTGACGCCGCGTACGACGCTTTCGGAGACCGCATGCGCGGTTGCAAGCACCGTGAGAT
Organism: Pseudomonadota bacterium; assembly: GCA_023387695.1. GTDB lineage: Bacteria > Pseudomonadota > Alphaproteobacteria > Rhizobiales > Xanthobacteraceae > Bradyrhizobium. Next base: position 1,232 of record JAEWHT010000227.1, read on the forward strand.
TGACCTGAAGCATGGCGCGGAAGGCGTCGTGGTGCCGGTGCAACGTCGAAAGCAACTCGGGTGCGGACTTCGCCAGCTTGTCCTGGTTTGCTTTCAGCTGGCTGACGGCGCCGACGTAGCGCTTCGACAGCTCCTGCTTCTTGCCTTCCATCGTCATAGCTTCGCGAACCTTGCCGGCGCGGACCAGTTCGGTCTCGCGCTCGATCAGGCCGAGCAGGGCGCTCATCGCGTCCATCAGGTCTTCGGCGAGCTTGCGCGCCTCGGCGCTGCCGGGGGTGTTGTTTGCTCGTTGCGCCGGCATTGGCTGACGTGACGCGGTGAAGTGGTTCATCTCGTTTGACCTTATGCCGTACGCAGAGTTGTTTTGGCCTGCTGCATGATCAGGGTACGGTAGACATCACGGGCGACGCCGACGCCGCCGGCGCTGGCGAAGTTCTTGGAATATTGCTCAGTCAGCATCGAGCGCCACACGCCCGTACCCGGCGTGTCGCCGAACGGGCCTTCGCCCTTCAGGCCCGAAGTCATCTGCGCGAACATGCTGTTGAGGAACATGCCCTCGAAGTCGGTGGCGGTCTTCTGCGCCTTCGATTGCTGCTGCGGCGAGACTTTCTGGAGCGCTGCGGCGAGCTCGAAATCCGGCCGGCCGTTGCGGCTTTCCACCGAGAAGGCCGGGTTCGTGGAGAGCGCGGCGGTGACGACGCGCGAGGTGTTGAGCATGCCGGCGTGCATCACATCACCTCGATATCGGCTTCGATCGCACCGGCGGCCTTGATCGCCTGGAGGATACTGATCAGGTCGCGCGGGCCGATGCCGAGGCCGTTGAGGCCGTCGACGAGTTGCTGGAGCGAGACGCCGTCCTTGACGACGGCGAATTTCTTGCCGTCCTCGGTGACGCCGACGCTCGATCGTGGCGTGACCACCGTGCGGCCCCGCGACAGCGGATTGGGTTGGCTCACCTGCGGGCTCTCGGAAATCGTCACCGTGAGATTGCCCTGTGCGACCGCGACGGTGGCGACGCGGACATCGCGGCCCATCACGATGATGCCGGAGCGTTCGTCGATGATGATCTTGGCGGCGAGATCCGGATCGACCTGAAGCTGCTCGATCTCGGTCAGGAAGGCGACGACGTTGCCCTTGAACTCCGGTGGGATCGTCAGCTGCACCGTCGAGGGATCGATCGGCTCGGCGCTCTTGACGCCGAGGTAATCGTTGATCGCGGCGGCAATGCGCTTGGCGGTGGTGAAGTCGGCGTTGCGCAGCGCGAGGCGAACATTCGGCAGGCGATTGAGCGCGAACTCGATCTCGCGCTCGATGATGGCGCCGTTGGCGATGCGGCCGACGGTCGGAACGCCGCGCACGATCTTGGCCGCTTCGCCCTCGGCGTTGAAGCCGGAGATCGCGAGCGAGCCCTGGGCGACCGAATAGACGTTGCCGTCGGCGCCGAGGAGGGGGGTGACGAGCAGGGTGCCGCCGCGCAGATCCTTGGCGTCACCAAGTGCGGAGACGGTGACGTCCATGCGCGTGCCTTGCGTGGCGAAGGCCGGCAGATTGCCGGTCACCATCACGGCAGCGACGTTGCCGGTGCGGATGGTGGCGCCGCGAATGTTGACGCCCATGCGCTCGAGCATTGCTTGCAGCGATTGCTTGGTGAAAGGAATGTTGTTGAGGGTGTCGCCGGTGCCGTTGAGGCCGACGACGAGGCCATAACCGATGAGCTGGTTCTGCCGAACGCCTTCGATATTGGCGAGATCCTTGATGCGCGAGGTCGCGTTTGCAGAGGCAGCCGAGAGCGCCAGCGCTGACAGCGCGGCACAGGCCACTCCGAAAACCCCACCAAGAATCTTGCCCCAACGAACGCCTGGCATCCTGTGCTCCCCAAGGCTCCTCCAAAGAGCCTCCTCACATCTCGGACCTGCCCGACACTCCCATGACGAGCTGGTCCGACGCTGTCCTTGCGAGCGCTGTGCCAACCCGGGGCGGAGGGGTTAGGCGATTGAATAGGTTAAGTAAATTTGTTTCGGACCGTGTCAGCGACCGTTGTCGCTAAGGAGCGAAACTGCCGCCCGTCGGCAGATTTTGCCGGGCCGTTTACGCCCCGTTAACCATAAAGCGGCGAATGTGGCGCATCGATCACCCGGATTGCTTCGATGCGCATCTACGGACCGAATGGCACCACGCTTGGAACGCCGGCCAGCCAGGCCAGGCGAACGAGCTCGGGCACCTTCGTGTTGCCCGACACCTCGTCGGCGCAGGAGACGCGCAGCGCAGCCGCACCGAAGGCTACCGCCAACATCGACGGGCTGCTCGCGCTGCAAGGCATCGAGGAAGATCCGACTGAGCGCCGCAAGCGCTCGGTCGCCCGCGGCAAGACGGCGCTCGACGTGCTCGACGATCTCAAGATGGGACTTTTGTCCGGCAACCTGGACAAGTCGACGGTGTTGCGACTGCGCGACGCGGCTGCCAACCTGAAATCGTCTTCCGGCGATCCCGGTTTGGATTCCGTGCTGTCCGAGATCGAGCTGCGCGTCGAAGTCGAGCTGGCCAAGGCCGGGCAGGGTTGATCACGGCCCTTCAATAGAACAGCTCTACGCCGCTTCCTCCTTCAGCTGCGCATCGTAGCGGCGCTGCGCGGCGAGCACGTCTTTCAGATTTTCTTCGGCCCAATCGCGCAGCGGATCGACCGCAGCGGCGAGTGTCACGCCGAGCTGCGTGATTGAATATTCAACCGTCACCGGCACGGTCGCGATGGCGCGGCGCTTGAGCAGGCCGTCGCGTTCGAGCGACTTGAGAACCTGGCTCAGCATCTTTTGCGAGATCCCTTCAATCGTGCGACGCAACTGATTGAAGCGCATCGGCTCCTCGCGCAGCAGCAGCAGGATCAGCACCGCCCATTTGTCGCCGACGCGATCGAGGATCTGGCGTGTCGGGCACTCGGCGGCGTAGACATTGGGCTTCATCTCGGTTCCTCGCGTTTGCTGGGCTCGTCCAGCTTCGTTCCGGTTACTCCTGCGTAATCAGGTAAGCACAAAGTGCGCTCTTAACACCAGCATTCTTTGCGATATCTAGTAACTATTGGTTACTATAGAAGCGAAGGAGCCTTCCATGAAAATCGCAGTCGCCGGCGCCTCGGGCCGGGCCGGGTCGGAAATCACCAAGGAACTGTCCCGCCGTGGACACGCGGTTACCGCCATCGCGCGGAACCCCGAGAAGATCGCAGGCCTGCCGAACGTCACCCCAACCAAGGGCGATGTGCTCGACCAGGCGGGTCTGGCCAAACTCTGGGCCGGTCACGACGTTGCGGTGAGTTCCGTGCACTTCCTGGCGAGCGACCCGCACAAGCTGATCGGGGCAGCCAAGGCGTCCGGTGTTGGGCGCTATCTGGTGGTCGGCGGTGCCGGTAGCCTCGAGGTCGCGCCCGGCGTCAAACTGGTTACAACCCCCGGTTTTCCGGCCCAATACAAGGCCGAGGCCGAGGCGGGCGGGGTCTTCCTTGATCTGCTGCGGCAGGAAAAGGACCTGAACTGGACCTTTATCTCGCCCTCGGCCCTGTTCGTCGAAGAGGCGCGGACGGGCAAGTTCCGGCTCGGCACCGACCAGCTTCTCGCAGATGCGAACGGCAAGAGCTGGATCAGCTTCGCCGACTACGCCATTGCGCTCGCCGACGAGATCGAGAAACCGGCCCATCTGAGGCAGCGTTTCACGGTCGGCTACTAGGCTGTTGGCCGCCCCCGGGCTTCTGCCGGATAAACCTTCCTGTGCAAGGGTTTGGGGGCGGTAACCGCGCCATTAAGGAAATATTGTCTGTCACAAGGGGTAGCTATATAAGCCCCGGCTCAACGGACCCCGTTCCGTTCGCGAGTCGTTGCTTAAGAAGATAGGCCGCCCTTGGAAAAGTTGAAAAACTACCGACCGACCGAAAAAGAGCCTTTCATGAACGACCGGCAGAAGGAGTACTTCCGTATGAAGCTCCTCGCCTGGAAGGATGAGATCCTCAAAGAGTCCAAGCTCACCCTGCAGGCTCTGCAGGAGGAGAACGTGAACCACCCCGATCTCGCCGATCGGGCATCGTCCGAAACTGACCGCGCTATCGAACTCCGCGCCCGCGACCGCCAGCGCAAGTTGATCGCCAAGATCGACGCCGCGCTCCAGCGCATCGAGGACAACACCTACGGCTATTGCGAGGATACCGGGGAGCCGATCTCGTTGAAACGGCTCGAGGCCCGGCCCATCGCGACGCTCTCGGTGGAAGCGCAGGAGCGCCACGAGAAACGCGAGAAGGTCTATCGCGACGAATAGAGTCCGAGCCGCAGCGATGCGGCTCTTTGTTTTTGCGTTCACGGTGCCGCTTGAGCGCCGCCGGTTTGGCGCGTAAATTCGCGCCGCCATGATGATTTGCACTCTCAATATCGCTTCGGTTTTCTTCCTGGGCTGATTCTGCTTCCGCCCGGAAGCGCTGATCGACCCCGCCAACCCTCGCGCGCGGGATTCCAGTGAACCGAATGGGCCGGCCCGGTTCCGCATGACGCGGACCGTCGATGGCTGGCGACAGCTTGAGAGACAATCATGACCGATCGAGACGACGCGCCTGCGCTAAGCGCTGCGCAAATCACACGATTCATCGAACAGGGCTTTGTCCGGATCGACAACGCCTTTCCCCGTGCGCTCGCCGAGCAGGGCCGCGCCATCCTGTGGCGCGATCTGCCCTGCAGCGAGCACGATCCCTCGACCTGGACGCGTCCGGTGATCCGGCTGTCCGGGTACGGCAATCCGCCATTTCCGGAGATCGCCAACACAAAGGTGCTGCATCGCGCGTTCGACCAGCTGGTCGGCGTCGGCCGCTGGCGGCCGCGCAGGGACATCGGCGGCACCTTCGCGGTGCGCTTCCCGCATCCCGATGATCCCGGCGACGCCGGCTGGCATATCGACCTCAGCTTTCCCGGCGAGGATTGCGATCCCAACGAGCGGCACGAATTCTCGGCGTGGCGGGCCAATATTGTCTCGCGCGGCCGGGCTCTATTGATGCTGTTCCTGTTCTCCGATGTCGGCGAGGACGATGCGCCGACGCGGATAAGGGTCGGTTCGCACATGCCGATGGCGCGCTATCTGGCGCCAGCGGGCGAGGCCGGACGGTCGCGCATGGTGCTGGACGAGATGGGCGCCGATTGCCCGCTCGCGCTGGCGACCGGCGAGGCCGGCACGGTTTATCTGTGCCACCCTTTCCTGGTCCATGCCGCGCAAAGGCATCGGGGAAAAACGCCACGCTTCATGGCGCAGCCGGATTTGCCTCCGGCCGAACCTTACCGGCTCGACCGTGCCGATCGCAGCTACTCGCCGGTTGAGATCGCGATCCGGATGGCGCTGGGTTACGCCTGAGGCGCGAAGCTTGGTTCTCATGATGTCGTGGTGCTGACTTGGGCGCCACGACATGATGCTCGTCATGGCGATCGTGAAAAGTGAATCGTGATCAATGGGCTAGAGCAGATTCCTGCGAGCTCACGTGAGTTCACATGAGAAACAGGTTTCACTTGAGGTGCGGGAGATTTTGCGAGTCGCATCAACGAGGTCTGCTCGGATGCTGAGAGTCTGATCAAGCAGCATCATGTTTCGCTGCAATCAGCCTTCATGCGACGCTGCAAGGCGTGCATCTCCATAAGGACCGGACCTACTCAATATTTCCTTAAACGCCGGCGGCGCCCCGTATTCGTCCCGATCAAGGGGTGAGCAGCGCTTGTCAGGTCCGGGCGGGGATGCTGAACTGCCGCCCTCAATTGCGTAGCGTAGGAGGCGGCGCCGATGGACAAAATTCTCGAAGCCGCAAAGGCGATCGCGCTGGCGCGCCGCAACCATGCGCCCCTGGCACCGCTCGAGGTTCCGCCTGTCGACGAGGCCGAGGGCTATCAGGTCCAGCGGGCCCTGCACGATCTCTTGCTGCCGCATCTCGGGCAGCTGGTCGGCTACAAGATCGGCTGCACCAGCCAGGTGATGCAGGACTACATCGGCATCCCGCATCCCTGCGCAGGTGGCGTGTTCCGAGGGGGCGTTCACGACTGGGGCGTCGAGCTCGCGGCCTCCGACTATGTCCGCGTCGGGGTCGAATGCGAGATCGCAGTGCGGTTGAAGCGCGATCTCGCCGCCGGCGAAGCCCCGTTCACCGCCGAATGGGTTGGCGAGGCCGTCGAGAGCTATCTTCCCGCGATCGAGATCGTCGACGACCGCTATGTGAAGTGGGAGACGATGGGCGCGCCGACGCTGATTGCCGACGATTTCTTCGCCGCCGGCTGCGTGCTCGGCGCCTCCTATCCACGCTCGATGGTGCCGGACCTGAGAGCCGTCAAGGGTCGCGCCATCATCAATGGCAAGGAGGTCAGCCACGGCACCGGCGCCGACGTGCTCGGCCATCCCCACAACGCACTCGCCTGGCTCGCCAACCACCTCGCCGCCGAAGGCAAGGGCTTGCACGCGGGACAGCTCGTGCTGACCGGCAGCCTGGTCAAGACGCTGTGGCTGAAGGCCAGCGACAAGGTGCGGATGGAACTGGACGGGCTGGGCGTCGTGGAGGCGGAGTTTACGTAGTGTGTCTCTCTCCGCCGTCATTGCGAGGAGCACTTGCGACGAAGCAATCCAGACTGCATCCGCGGAAAGACTCTGGATTGCTTCCGCCTTCGCCAAGGCTTCGGCGGACAAGTCGCTTCGCTCGCAATGACGGAGTGTGAGGTGACGCCACCGCCAAAATACATACGGCCCTTGCCAGGGGAGCTAGCAAGGGCCGTGTAGTACATCGTCGTCCGCGCCTAGGTTCGCGAACACGATGTGGGAGCTCGGGAGAGGCTTAGAAGGGCAGGAGCACGTCCATGACTTGCTGGCCGTAGCGTGGTTGCTGCACGTCCGTGATCTGGCCGCGGCCGCCGTAGGCGATGCGGGCCTGCGCGATCTTGCTGGAATCGATGGTGTTGTCGCTCTGGATATCTTCGGGGCGGACGATGCCGGCGACCACGAGCTCGCGGATCTCGTAGTTGACGCGGATCTCCTGCTTGCCTTCGACGACCAGGTTGCCGTTCGGCAGCACCTGGGTCACGACGGCGGCGACGTTGGTCTGCAACGCTTCCGTGCGCTGCACGCTGCCCTTGCCGTCGCTGGAGGCCGTGGAGTCGGCCGTCAGGATGCGGCCGGGCAAAACCTTCTGCGCCTGCGCACCCAGCGTCTTCGCGCCGATGAAATCGGTGATGCCCGAATCTTCCGAGTTGGTGCGGCTGCGCTGGGTTTCGTTGGACAGGTTGGCCTTGTCGGTGATGTTCACGGTCACGGTCAGGAGGTCGCCGACACGCATCGCGCGCTGATCCTTGAAGAAGGCGCGGCTGCCGTTGCGCCACAGCGAGTTCGGGCTGTAGGAGGCGACTTCCGGCTTCGGCATCGGCATCTGCACCGGCTTGTAGCCAGGCTGCGTCGTCGGATTGTCGATCGCTGACAGCTTCGGCTGTTCGCCGATCTGCGACAGGCGGTCGATCGAGGAGCAGCCGCCCAGCGCGCTTGAGGCGAGCAGCAGGGCAGGGATCGCGACGCGACGGAGACGGTAAGCCGAACTGAAAGCGGACATGACTAACTCTTACTTTGCTTGGGCTTGCGAGACGCGAGCTTGCGGGATCTGGGCTTGTGCGACTTGAGCTGGCGACGCGGGAGCCTGGACCAGGCTGCGAACGATGGCGTTGGTGTCGACGGGCGCGGGCGCCTCGTCGCGCTTGAGCGAGGAGGTCTGCTCGACCGCAGCCGCCATCGGCGTGGACTGGCTGGCACCCTGCACGGTCACCTGGCCGCGGCCGGTGACGACGCCAGTCAGCGTCCGCTTGGTCTGCAGATTGAGGACACTCACGGTGTCGCCCTCGGCGCCGCCATCGATCGCCTTGCCGCGGGTGGTGAGGTAGATCCCCGGGACCTGGTAGATGACGGTGACGCTCTGGTCGCGCGACACGAATTCGGGCTTGGCGATGTCGGCGACGCGGATCGGCATGCCGGCGCGCATCGGCCGGCGCAGCTGCATGCCGACGGCGCGGTCGCGCAGCGCGGCCTCGCCAATCACTTCTCCCTTCGGCCGGCGCTCCTGCGCGACGTCGGAGGATTTCAACACGTCGGTGCGATCGATGTCGCGGGTCAGAACGGCGACCTCGACAGTCTCGATCGCGGTGCCGGTCAGGCGCAGCTTGGTTGGCGCCGTGGTGCTATCGTTGTTGATCTCGAAAGCGATGTCGAAGCGGCCGCCGCGCGCGTCGTAGCGGGTCGAAACCGCCTGCAGTGCGCCGGTGTTGGAGGCGTCCAGCCGCATGTCGGAGACGCCGCGGTCGAAGGTGACGGTGATGTTGGCGGCATCGCCTAGACCAAAGCGGCGCTCGAGTGCGGAGGCGACCGCGTCTTCGAGATCCTTGTTGGCAAGCGTGCGGGCAAGCCGCGTGACCTGGACTTCCTTGATGTCGCCGGTCATCACGCCGATCACCTGCTTGGCGCGGAGCACGTTCAGGACCTGGGCGACCGGCAGCGCGCCGGTGGTGCCGAGATCGGGCGAGCGATAGACCGCGATCAGCGCGGCCGAACCGGCATTGTCGATGAGGTCGCCGACCCGGACCACGTCCGAGGTGACGGTGACGTTGGCGCGCAGCGTCGGCGTGGCGATACCGTCGTCGGCGGCCTGCGCCGGCAGCGCCAGCACAATCAGAGCGGAGAGGGTGAGAAGCGTGGTGCGGATCATGGTCATCACCTCAGCGGAACAGCGCCGTGGTCGATTGCATCATCTGGTCGGCGGCGCTGATCACCTTGGCGTTCATCTCGTAGGCACGCTGCGCGGCGATCAGGTCGCTCATTTCGGAGACGACGTCGACGTTGGCCTGTTCGAGGCTGCCTTGCGTGATCTTGCCGTAGCCTTCGGAGTTCGCGGTGCCGTCCTGCGGCGAGCCCGACGACGTCGTCTCGGTGAACTGGTTGCTGCCGACCGGCTGCAGGCCCGCCTTGTTGATGAAACGGGTCACGCCGATCTGTCCGAGAACGGTATTGGTCGACGAGCCCGGCAGCGTCACGGTCACCTGACCCTGCTCGTTGACGGTGATGCCCGAGGCGTTATTCGGGATCGTAATGGTCGGCTGCACCGGGTTGCCGCCCGCGGTGACGACGCGGCCCTGATTGTCCATCTGGAACGTGCCGTCGCGGGTGTACTGGTAGGTACCGTCGGGCATCAGGATCTTGAAGAAGCCTTCGCCGGAGATAGCGAGGTCGAGATCGTTACCGGTCTGCGACAGCGTTCCTTGCGTCATGCTGCGCGGCGTGCCGACAGTCTTGACGCCGCCGCCGATGTCGACGCCGACGGGCAGGATGGTGCCCTGGTCCGAGGCCTGCGCGCCGACGCGGCGGATGTGCTCGTAGATCAGGTCCTGGAACGCCGCGGTCTGCTTCTTGAAACCGGTGGTGCGCAAGTTGGCGATGTTGTTGGAGATCACCTGAACGTTCAGTTCCTGTGCCGCCATTCCGGTCGCTGCGGTGTGAAGCGCCTGCATGTCAGTTCTCCCTCAATCAGGCCGGAACGTCGGCGAGCTTTTCGATCGCCGATTTGTGCATGTCGCTCTGCTGCTGGAGCAGGTTGGCGATCGCGGTATAGCTGCGCATCACCTCGACCATGCGGCTCATCTCGCCGACCGAGTTCACGTTCGACTTCTCGACGTAGCCCTGCTGCACGGTGGACTTGCTGTCGGTCTGCTGGTTGGCCGAGCCGGCGGAATAAAGATTGGCGCCGAGCTTGGTCAGCTTGGCCGGATCGTCGAACGACACCATCTTGATCTTGCCGCGGATCGAGTCGACCTTCGCCGTGCCCTCGAGCACCGTGACGGTGCCGTCGGGCGAGACGTTGATGTCGTGGTCGGTCGGCTGGAACACGATCGGGCCGCCGGTGCCGAGCACCAGATTGCCGTCCGAGGTCATGAGCTGGCCGGTGCTGCTCAGCGCGAACTTGCCGTCGCGGGTGTAGCGCTCGGCGCCATTGGCCTGCACGGCGAAGAACGCGTTGCCGCTGATCGCCATGTCGAGCGGGTTGTTGGTTGCCTCCATTGGGCCCTGGCCGACGTCGCGGTAGGTACCGCGGTCCTGCACATAGGAGACCCGGCGGTCGGAGCCGACGAAATTGTCCTCATGCGCGTTCGAGTTGAGGTACTCCTCGAACAGCGAATGGTCGGCCTTGAAGCCGTTGGTGTTAACGTTGGCGACGTTGTTGGCGATGACATCCATCTGCCGTTCCAACGTCATCTGCCGTGACAAGCCGATCAGAAGCGCATTCTGCATCGGTAGATCTCCCCTGCGTGAGACCCGCCATTTCGCTCTCCCAAGCGCCAAGGCCGATCCCGTGAAAGAGGCCGTCGGGTTCTCCCAAACCGTTCGGTCTCGCCCCTCTCTCAGCGAAAGCCGTGCCAACTTGAAATTTTGTGGAGTTGCAATGGCTTGCAGATTTTTCGGGGCGGCGGGCAGGGGGCAGAAAGGTTCTGTTAGCCATGTTTGCCCGGCAGATTTTTCCTAGCGCAGGCCCAATCGAAAGGTTCCGTTAACCATTATTAGCGTAGCGTTTGCGTGTGAGATGAGCGCTTTGCGCCGGGACATTTGTATCGCGTCACTGTCTGCCAGGAGGCTTCGCTCTTTCGACCCTCTATGAGATGAGCGAGCCCGGACGATCATGGCAGAGAATGAAGCGGAAGGCGGCGCAGCCGCCGAAGGCGCGGAAGCCGCTGCCCCCAAAAGCAAGTTCAAGCTGATCCTGATCGTCGTCGGCGTGCTGGTTCTGCTCGGCGGCGGTGCCGCGACCTGGTTCTTGTTCTTCCGTCATGGCGACGAGGAGCATCATGCCGAGGCGGCGCCCCCGCCGAAGCCGCCGGCCTTCGTCGAGGTACCCGACATGATGGTCAACCTCGCGGGCGCGCCGGGCGAGCGCGTGCAATATCTCAAGCTCAAGATCGTGCTCGAGCTGAAGGAGGAGAAGCAGATCGAGGCGATCAAGCCGTCGATGCCGCGCGTCACCGACATCTTCCAGACCTATGTGCGCGAGCTCCGCTCCTCCGACCTGAACGGCTCTGCCGGCGTCTTCCGTCTCAAGGAAGAGCTGACCAAGCGCGTCAACGCCGCGGTCGCGCCGATCCAGGTCAGCGCGGTGCTGTTCAAGGAAGTCGTGCTCCAGTGAGGATGCTGCGGAAGGCAACGGGCTAGCGTCATGGCCGGCAACGAGCAAATGGACCAGGATGCGATTGCCGCCCAATGGGAGGCATCGCTCGATTCCGAGGATCCCGCGGAGGCCGCAAAGGCCGCTGCAGAAAACGAACTATCGGAGACCATGGCCCTGCAATGGGCGGCCATGGTCGAGGACGGCAGCCGCGATCTCGGCACCGGCAAGAACTCCGGCGAACGGGTGCTGTCGCAAGAGG
>JAEWHT010000349.1 GCA_023387695.1 Pseudomonadota bacterium
CCTCCAAGGACGGCAGCCCGATGAAGATGGGCGCATGGCCGGCGATGGCGCCCGACACGGTGCGCTTCGTGGGTCAGGCGGTCGCGGTCGTGATCGCCGAGAGCAAGAATCTGGCGCGCGACGCCGCCGAAGCCGTGGTCGTCGACTACGAGGAGCTTCCCGCGGTCGCCGACGTCCATGCCGCCATCAAATCCGGTGCGCCGCAGCTCCATCCCGAAGCCCCCGGCAACCAGGTCTATGACTGGGTGATCGGCGACGAGGGCGCAACGGATGCCGCCTTCGCCAAGGCCGCGAATGTGGTGAAGATGGACCTCACCAACAACCGCCTGGCGCCGAACCCGATGGAGCCGCGCTCCGCGATCGCCAATTACGACACGGCGGAAGAGCATTACACACTCTACACCACGTCGCAGAACCCGCACGTGGCGCGCCTCGTGCTGTCGGCGTTCTACAACATCGCCCCCGAGCACAAGCTGCGCGTCATCGCACCCGACGTCGGCGGCGGTTTCGGCTCGAAGATCTACATCTATCCTGAAGAGATGGTGGCGCTCTGGGCCTCCAAGCGCACCGGCCGTCCGGTGAAGTGGACCAGCGATCGCACCGAGGCGTTCCTCACGGACGCGCATGGCCGTGACCACGTCACCCATGCCGAGATGGCGTTCGACGCCAACAACAAGATCACCGCCTTGAAGGTGAAGACCTACGCCAATTTCGGCGCCTACATGTCGCTGTTCTCCTCGGCGGTGCCGACCTATCTCTACGCAACGCTGCTGTCGGGCCAGTACAACATCCCGCAGATCCACGCCGAGGTGGTCGGCGTCTACACCAACACCACGCCGGTCGACGCCTATCGCGGCGCGGGCCGCCCCGAGGCGAGCTACCTCATCGAACGCATGATGGAGACCGCCGCGCGGCAGTTGAAGGTCGATCCGGCCCAGCTGCGCCGGAGCAACTTCATCACCCAGTTCCCGCATCAGACGCCGGTCATCATGGCTTATGACGTCGGCGACTTTAACGCCTCGCTCGACGCGGCGATGAAGGCGATCGACTATGCGGGCTTTGCCGCGCGCAAGGCGCAAGCCAAGTCGCAAGGCAAGCTGCGCGGCATTGGCCTGTCCTGCTACATCGAGGCCTGCGGCATCGCACCGTCGAAGGCGGTCGGTAGCTTAGGTGCCGGCGTTGGCCTGTGGGAATCAGCCGAGGTGCGCGTCAACCCGGTCGGCACCATCGAGATCCTGACGGGCTCGCACAGCCACGGCCAGGGCCACGAAACGACGTTCTGCCAGCTCGTCGCGGATCGCCTCGGGATTCCAATCAGCCAGGTCTCGATCGTCCATGGCGACACCGACAAGGTGCAGTTCGGCATGGGCACCTACGGCTCGCGCTCGGCGGCCGTCGGTCTCACTGCGATCCTGAAGGCCATGGAGAAAATGGAATCCAAGGCCAAGAAGATTGCGGCCCATGCGCTGGAGGCGTCGGAGGCCGACATCGTCATCGAGAACGGCGAGTTCAAGGTGACGGGCACCGACAAGGCGATCGCGCTGCCGATGGTCGCGCTCGCGGCCTACACCGCGCACAACCTGCCTGACGGGATGGAGCCGGGCCTGAAGGAAAGCGCCTTCTACGACCCGACCAACTTCACCTTCCCGGCCGGCGCGTACATCTGCGAGCTCGAGGTCGATCCTGCTACGGGCAAGACCTCTTTCGTCAACTTCGTCGCGGCTGACGATTTCGGCCGGCTGATCAACCCGATGATCGTCGAGGGCCAGGTCCATGGCGGCCTGGTTCAAGGCATCGGACAGGCACTGCTCGAGCACGCGATCTACGACAGCAACGGCCAGCCGGTGACGGCGTCCTTCATGGACTACGCCATGCCGCGCGCCGACGATGTGCCCTCCTTCAACCTCTCCCACACCACGACGCTGTGCCCGGGCAATCCGCTCGGCATCAAGGGTTGCGGTGAGGCCGGCGCGATCGGCGCCTCTGCGGCCGTGATCAACGCGATCACGGATGCGATCGGCAAGAACAATCTGGAAATGCCCGCAACCCCGGACCGGGTGTGGCGCACGATCCATTCGGCTTAAGAGGGAGGAACGAAGATGTACCAGACCAACTATCATCGCGCTTCCTCGGTCGACGAAGCCGCAAGCCTGTTCGGCAAGAGCAGCGAGGCGAAATTCCTGTCCGGCGGCCAGACGCTGCTGCCGGTCATGAAGCAGCGCCTCGCCGGCCCCTCCGATGTCATCGACCTCGCCAAGATCAAGGATTTGATCGGCATCGAGGCCGCGGGCGACACGCTGACCATCAAGGCCGCCACGCCGCATTATGATGTGGCGACCAGCGATGCCGCGAAGAAGGCGATCCCTGCGGTCGCTTATCTGGCCTCGCTGATCGGCGACCCTGCCGTGCGCTATCGCGGCACGATCGGCGGCTCGATCGCCAACAACGATCCTGCCGCGGACTATCCGGCCGCGCTGCTTGCGCTCGGCGCCACCGTGAAGACCAACAAGCGGTCGATCGCGGCGAACGATTTCTTCAAGGGCCTGTTCACGACGGCGCTTGAAGACGGCGAGATCATCACCGCCGTGTCATTCCCGGTTCCGGCAAAGGCAGGCTATGCCAAGATGCGGCATCCGGCCTCGCGGTTCGCGCTGACCGCCGTCTTCGTCGCGCAGACGAAGTCGGGCGAGATTCGTGTGGCCGCGACCGGCGCTTCGCAGAGCGGCGTGATGCGCGTTGGCGCAATCGAGGCCGCGCTGAAGGCGAACTGGTCGCCGTCGGTGATCGACAGCGTCAGCATTCCCGCGACCGGGCTGCTGGCCGACATCCACGGTACGGCGGAATACCGCGCCAATCTCGTCAAGGTGATGGCGCAGCGCGCGGTGACTGCTGCGGGCTGATCCAGCATGATCCGGAAAAGTGTGAAGCGGTTTTCCGAAAAGATCATGCTCAAATAAGCAAAAGCGCGACAGCACGTCGCGCTCTAGCGACTCAACACAAAACTTCCGCGGCGCGCAGCAATGCGCGCCGCTTTTATTATGCGCCCATGCATGAAAAGCGCTTGCCTCGTTGGCGTGAAGGCGAGAAAAGTTAATCAGCCAATTAACTCGCCCACACAGAGGAATGTCCGAGGCCATTGCCGATCTATCGGCATCGCCCGCGACCCGAGGAAACAACAACGTGCTCGATAAACCAGCCCAGACCACATCTGTCCGCGCCTCCGGCCCGCTCTCGGGCTTTCGCATCGTCGAATTCGCCGGCATCGGACCCGGCCCGTTCGCCTGCATGATGCTGGCCGACATGGGTGCCGAGGTCGTCACGCTCGACCGCGTCGGCGCGAAGAAGAGCATGAA
>JAEWHT010000047.1 GCA_023387695.1 Pseudomonadota bacterium
TCCTCCGCGCCCATGTAGATGACGGTCTCGAATCCCAGCAGCGCACCGACGATCGCCGTCGCAACGCCGTGCTGGCCCGCGCCGGTCTCAGCGATCAGCCGAGTCTTGCCCATTCGCTTGGCGAGCAGCCCCTGCCCCAGCACCTGGTTGGTCTTGTGCGCGCCGCCATGCAGCAGGTCCTCGCGCTTCAAATAAATGTTGCCCGGCAGGTTGCGGCACCGGGTCAGTGGAGTTGGCCGACCGGCATAGCTCGCAAGCAGCGCGTTTAGCTCTGCCGCAAAGGAAGGGTCCTCCTGCGCGTCGAGGAACGCGGCCTCCAACTGCTCAAGCGCCGGAACCAGGATCTCAGGTACATAGCAGCCGCCAAAGCGGCCGAACCGTCCGTTCAGGCGCATGCGCTATCCCGGTCACGCGCAGTCGATCGCAAGACGTCAAAGAGCGCCGCAATTTTATGAGGCGACTTGCGGCCCGGCTGCTCATCCACCGCCGATCCGACATCGATCGCATAAACACCCAGCGCTCGCGCCTCGCGCGCGTTACGCGGGCCGATGCCCCCCGCAACCAACGCCCTCGGCAGCTCTTCATGATCCACGATTTGGGACCAGTCGAAGACCTGACCGCTACCGCCGTCTGCATTGTCGAACAGAATGCGGTCGGCGGTACGACCATCAAGCGTGCCTCGCCCAACGCTGGCGGCCGTCCAGATCTCGCAGTCCTGGGGCAGATTTCGTCGCAAGGTGCGAACGGTGTCCGCATCCTCGCCACCATGCAGCTGGATTGCGTCGAGTTGCAGGTGCCGCGCGATACGAACGACATCGCGGGGCAGCGCATCACGGAAGACGCCGACCGTGCGCATGCCTGCCCGACGGGCCTCTTTGGCCAGCGGCGCCGCCTCCTGCTCCGTCACCTGGCGGGGGCTGCCGGGTACAAAGACGAAGCCGGCGAACGCCGCTGGCCGGGCGGCGCGCAGATCCGCGCCGCTAGTCAAACCGCAAAGTTTCGTGCGCCCGAACACCAATTCGCGCGCCGCTTGCGCGGGATCGTCGGCCTGCATCAGCGACGATCCGATCAGGAAGCCGTCGACTAGCGGCGATAGCCGGTCGACGTCGGCGCGCGTGGCAATGCCGGACTCGCTGACGATCGTCCGGTCGGCGGCTAGCGGGGCCAGCCGCTCGGTCGTGGACAGGTCGATGCTGAGATCGCGGAGGTCACGATTGTTGATCCCGATGAGTGCAGCGTCGAGCGCGAGGGCGCGTTGCATCTCGTCCTCGTCGTGCACCTCGACCAGCGCGTCCATGTTGAAGCGGCGCGCTTCGGCGATCATCGCGCGTGCCGCATCGTCATCGAGCAGCGAGAGCATCACGAGAATAGCATCCGCACCCGCGATCCGCGCCTCGGCGACCTGGCGAAGATCGATGAAAAAGTCCTTGGCCAGGACCGGTCCTTCGAACTCGGCACGCGCGGCGCACAGGTCGGCGAGCGAGCCGCCGAAAAACTCGGCGTCGCACAGGACACTTAAGGCATCGGCCACGCCGGCATAGCCCCGTGCGAGCGCGGCGGGATCGGCGGTAGCCCGGATCACACCCGCGGACGGCGAAGCTTTTTTGATTTCAAGGATGAACCTGGCGCCAGATTTCCCGATGACAGCCGCGAGACTGCGGTCTGTCGGCGCCGCGCACTCCCGCAGTTCCTCAATGGAGACGCCAGCGAAGCGGGCATCAAGCTCCGCCCGCTTGGCCTTGGCAATCCTACCGAGGACGCCGACCGGCTCAGTCACGGCTCGCCTCCACGAAGCGATTCAGGACATCGCCGGCCTTGCCGGTTCGCAGGGCCTCGCGCGCCTGGCCCGCACCATCGCGCAAGTCTGTAGCTTTGCCCGCCGTGTGCAGGAGCGATGCGGTATTGAGGATCACGATGTCCTCCTCGGCTGGCGCCGCCTTGCCCGCCAGCAGTGCACGAAGCCGCGCAGCATTCTCGGACACATCGCCACCGGTCACGACCTTTAGCGGCGCGCGCTCGAGCCCGGCGTCCTCCGGCGCGATCTCCAGTTCCTCGAGCTCGCCTCCAGACAGCCGGATCGCTCGCGTCTCGCCGTGCAGTGCCACCTCGTCGAGGCCCGAACCGTGAACGACCAGCGCTTCCTGAACGCCCATCGCCGCCAGCGTCTGCGCGATGCGCGGCAACATCTTCGGGTCTGCAACGCCGAGCAGTTGCACTGGCGGCCGCGCCGGATTGATGCACGGGCCAAGCAAATTCATGATCGTCCGCACCTCGAGCTGCCGCCGCACCAGTGCGGCATGCTTCATGCCCGGATGGTAGGCTGGCGCGAACAGGAAGCAGAAGCCGGTCTCGTCGAGGAGCCGGCGGGCTTTGGCAGGCGAGATGTCGATCTTGGCGCCCACCGCTTCGAGCACATCGGCCGATCCGCATTTGGAGCTGACGCTACGATTGCCATGCTTGGCGATCGGTAGCCCACAGGCCGCCGCCACAAATGCCGTCGCAGTCGACACGTTGATGAGGCCCGACCCGTCGCCGCCGGTCCCGCAGCAATCCGCATAACGATAGTCGGGCCGGTCGAAGGGCTGCGCAGCCGCACTGAGCGCTTGCGCGGCCCCGATCATTTCCTCTGCCGTTTCGCCTTTCATGCGGAGGGCGATCAGCATCCCGGCGATCTCGGCCGGTTCGAGTTTCCCGACCACCAGCCGTTCGAACAGATGTTCGGCATCTTCGCGCGGGAGGTCTTCGCCGGTGAGCAGCTTGGGCAGGGGGTTGGGGACGGGAGTAGAAACGTCGGCAGTCGGCCGGGGGAAGGCAACAATCTGGTTCATGATGAGCACCTGAAACAAAAAAGCCCGCCGGTGGGCGGGCGGGCAGTCGATGATCGGTTTGGCTAGTCGATCAGTCGCGCCATCGCGCCGCAAAGGTCGCGCTGCGCCACCAGCGGCGAGCGTTCAGGGTTGCGGCGATGGCGATCGGGTGCGTCATGCGAATCGCGTGGTAGGGCAGCGGCTTGCCCATCGTCAACCGGGCCTAATGCCCGTCAACCGACCCGGACCGAGCCCGACCGCGCAATTGACGTCCAGCCCACCCGCGGGCCGCGCACTGCCTGCACGATGGCCTTGATGACGACGTAGTACATGATCTGGCGGTAGCCGAAACGCTGAGGGATCAGCCAAGCCATCAGCCACCAGTTCTCACGCTTCTCCAGCGCGACGGCGATCAGGCCGGCCGTTACGTCGATCGCGGCAAATAGGATCCAGAAAAGCGCAATGCGGTGGAGGTCGCCCTGCATCGCCGTATAGCCGTGCTGGTAGATCGAGGTCGCCGTGGTTGCGATGCTGACCAACAGCGCAAGGTCGATGACCGGCGAAACAAGCGCGAAAAGCAGCTGGAACAACACGGCCTGCGGAATGCCGATCATGGCGAGCCCGCGCGGGTGTCCTGTCTTGAGCACCGCCCCATGCTTCCACAGGCACTGAATCGTTCCGAAGGCCCAGCGGAAGCGCTGCCGTGCAAGCTGCCGCACGGTCAGCGGCGCTTCGGTCCAGGCAATTGCGCTCTGATCGTGCGCGACCGTCCATCCCGCCCGCTGAACCGCAATGGTCAGGTCCTGATCCTCGGCCAACGTGTCGGGCGGATATCCGCCGACCTCGATGATTGCCTGCTTGCGCCACGCACCGACGGCGCCGGGCACCACCGTCATCGCCCCAAGGCTGGCCAGCGCGCGCCGCTCGAGATTTTGGGCCGTGATGTATTCAATGGCCTGCCACTTGGTGATCAGATTGACGCGGTTCCCGACTTTGGCGTTGCCAGCCACGGCGCCCAGACGTTCATCGCTCGCGAACCATCGCGACAGCCGCGCGATGGTTGAACGCTCGAACTGGGTATCGGCGTCGAGCGCGATGACGATGTCACTGCGAGCTAGCGCAAGTCCCTGGTTCAGAGCGCGAGCTTTACCGCCGTTCTCGAGCTTCAGCAGGCGAACCCGGGGATCATTTCCATAAGCGCGTTCGACAAGCTCAGAGGTGCGATCCGACGAACCGTCGTCAATCACGATCACTTCCAGCGCGACATCCTGGCTATCAAGCACGGTCGCAATCGATCGTTCGATCACGCGCTCTTCATTGTACGCGGGGATCAGCACCGTGACGAACAGGTCGGGATCGATCGCTGGTCGCGGCACCTCGCGCTCGCGGATGGCCGACCTGAGTCCCAGTCCCGCAAGCAGTAGGGCTCGTGCGATGCCCAGCGTAATCGCCGCCGCAAACAGGAAGCCCAACGCGCGCACGGCGAACCCAAGCAGCTCGAACAACGCTAGATCGATCCGCGCGGCCGCGCGATCCGCGGGCGTGAGCGCTGGCATTGCCTGCTCGGTGGACAGGCCGGCGAGCGACGACACTGGCACGAAGCGATAGCCCTTCGCGCGCAGCGTATCGATGATGATCGGAAGCGCGGCGACAGTCTGACTCCGGTCACCTCCGGAATCGTGCAACAGTACGACGTTGTGGCTGCATTGCGTCTCCGATGGGCTGTCGCAACGATCGTTCTTCAGCACGCCGCTGACGACATTGTTGACGATCGCCGGGACGCCGGGCCGCTGCCAGTCTTCGCTGTCCACGTGGAGGCCGACGGATAGGTAACCCCTGTTCTGGGCTTCCCACGCAGGGACAATTTCGTCGGCCGTCGTCGGTTCCGCGTCGCCGAAAAACGGGGCCCTGAACAGCTTCAGCGTCCGCCCGGTAAAGGCTTCGAACAGCCGCTGCGTTGCGTTGAGCTCGAATGCGGTGCGACCTTTATCCGTGTTCGCGAGATTAGGGTGCGTGTAGGTATGGCTCCCGATCTCGTGACCTTCGCGGATTTGCCGCTCCAGCAATCCGCGCTCGGTCAGGGCGTTCTCGCCAACGATGAAAAAGGTCGCCGGAACGTGCTTGTCGCGCAGGATGTCCAGGATCTTCGGTGTCCAGGTCGGATCGGGACCATCGTCAAAGGTGAGCGCCACTTCGCCGGGTCGATCGCCGGTTCTGGTGATCGTGAACGGCCTGGGCACCCGCACGAAATCGACATCGGCGATCAGACCGCTCGGTCCCAGCTTCACGTTGCGCTCGCCCGGCGTGGGCAAAGCGGTGATCCGCAGGATCTCCCCCGGGCCCTCGATGTCGACGTTCGATCCCTGGGTGAGATGGCGCAGACCTTGAGTCCCCGGCAGGTCAGGAGCGGACCGTCCGAAGATCGACCACAAACCCGGGTCTTCCGCGCCCAGACGCCACAAACCCACCTCACGCAAACCGGCGCGCCGGAGAATCGTCAGTTCGTTGAAGGCGCTCGCAGCATCGAGGAGCCACACCGTATGCGCGTGACCCTGCTCATCCTCGTACGCGAACGTGCTGTTGGCGCTGGCCCGGTCGAACACCGGCGGCGCCTGGCTGTCACCGGCGTCCACCCAGGCTTCCTCAACATTTTCCGGATCGCCGGTGCCGTCATGCCAATCGTAGGCGTAATTGCCGATCGTTACGATTGCCTTGTCGCGCGGGATTTCGCGGACGGCGGCGGCGACGGACCGGGCCCACCATTGTTCGGAAGCGATCGGACCAGGCGGTCCGTCGTTCGAATGCTCGTCATAAGCCATGATGAAGAGCTTGTCGGAAAGGGCGCTAAACCGCTTCAGGTCCCAGCCCTCGCCGACCGGCACGGCGACCGTGATCAGCCAGCGGTGCCTGGCAAAGCGCTGCCGCGCCTCGACCAGGAGCCGAAGGTAGTTTTGCTGGCCTGCTCTATCCAGTTGCTCGAAGTCGAACACGGCGCCCGATGCGCCATTGGCCACAAGGAACGGCTCAAGCCGATCGAGTAAGCGCGCGCGTTCGCGAGGGTTGGCGAGCATCGATTGGATGCCCGCTTGATCGACCTCGCCGTTGGCGAAATTCTGAACCACTGGAAGGATCAGCGGGCGGTGCCGCGCACCGTTGAGGACGGCACGACCAGCACGGTCAGGGAGCACGTTGAAGGCGTGCGTTGGTCCCGTCACCGTAACCCACAGCGGCGCGAGCCAATCGATGTCCTGGAGATGCTGTTGGAGCGAGGCCGTCGAACTGGGATCCCAGGGGACGTAGAAGCCGACGCTGAGGCGTTTGTTCATTGCCGTCGCAATTGCCGTCGCCCGGCGGGCTCCAACGCGTTCGTGGCTGGGCGGCCGCGTCCCGAGCATCCGCTGAATTGCCAGATTTATTTCCCTCGCTGTGCGGGAGAGCAGGGTCGGCTGAGGGCGCGTCCGGGCGATGCCATGTTCGAGGGCAACAGGAAGCGGCGCCTGCGCGGGGACCACTTCGATGGTTGCGAATAACGCCGTGACGGCGAGCAAATTCAGCAGGACGAACAGGCTCACGGCGATCGCAAAGCGCTTTCGCCGCCGGCCCGTCGGGTCATGGAAAATCTGTCGCTCGGCCACGGCTCAAGGGTAAGTGATCCCTAAATTGCTTACCAATGACCTTTCGTTCACACGCAATCCTGATCGGAGCGGCGGGAACCGGCCCGGGTCATGTTGACCGCGACAAGACCCTTGTGGCAATCGGCGCCCGGACCCGCTGCCGGTGAAAATCGGCAGCGACGCGAGTTTTCGCCATGGTTCGCGGGTGTAGCTCAATGGTAGAGCAGAAGCCTTCCAAGCTCCCAGTTTTCGCAGTTTCTCGCGGATCGCAGTGTAAACTGCGCTAAATTCGGGCCATTTAAATCAAGAGCTTACAATCGCGGTGTAAACTGTTCGGCCCCGACAAACTGGGGTCGTGAAGCCTCTCCGGCCACTGAGGCGATCACTCGGCACAAGATTAAAGACTGTTACTGCTGCGCAAAGAACCGCCTGATCTGACGGTCGATGGAGGCGAAACGTTGCAACCAGTTGCACAAAGCTCGACCCCCGAATGAAATTGCGTGCTTAGATGGTCGACCGCGGTTCACTGGCTCTGACCGAAAAAAGCTTGGAAACAAGGTCGGAGGATTGTGCACCATGGTGAACCTCACGGTGATGCACAGGACATAGGCAGGCTACGTTTTCCGGGCTGTCTGCTCCGCCGTTTGCAAGCGTCTGAATGTGGTGCACCTCCACGTAACGAACCCCTTCACCGTCTAGGAAGCTAGGCACGGTGCATTCCGGCACTTCGCATTGGAAGTTAGCTCGCTTCCGCGCGATTGCGCCCACCAAAGGATCGCGGGCAAAGACCTTCGTAGTTCCGCGTTTGACAGGAGGTTTCTTGACCTTCCCTGCGTTCACCTTGGTGTAGCGGCTCCACAGCTCTTCCAGGCTTAGTTCGTGTGATAAGTGGTCGACCTGTTTTTCATATTCTTTACGGGCCGCGCTAACATCCACTGGACGGTCACCAAGCGACCAAAGTCGCTGAAATTCAGCTTCCAATTCGCTTACCCGCAATCCTGAGTTGCTCGCGAACTGCTGCCAGACCGAACGCCCCTGTTCGCTGATGCCTTCCAACCCGGTTCGTTCATCCTGTGGGTCGAGAGCGCGGAAGTTCATCACCATGTTGTAGACGCCAGAGGTTGGCCTGCCGACTAAAAGGGCCACATCAGCTACTGCCGATCCGGGCAATCTCGAAACAGGGCCGCCGCGAGTTTTTTGGAATGCCCACAGACCGGCGACGGCTTCCTCGTAAGACCAGTCAGAACCTGTCCGCTCCCAAAGTCTTTCAAGCCGAGCGAGCTGGTCACCTTCGATCCGGAAGGTCGAATGGTTCGCCATCCTCATGATGAGATGATCCCGGAGGATTGGGTCTTCTTTCCACCAGTCGCGCTTGAGGACCTCGCGTTTATTTGCAATCCGCCCGAGCGAAATTCTGCACCGTGGTTTGACCGCCGTCTGGTCGGCGGCGTCTAGCCAAAAAATTGCAGGGCCGCTGTCCTGCGTTTCCCGAACTTTGGTCAGTACAGTTGCATCAGCCACGATCCCTGCTGGCTGCAACTTGTCATTGCCAGCCCGCCAAATGAATACACGGTCCCCCGGTTCGATGTCGTTGAAATAACGACTAACTAGCCATTCGCTCTCCGTGGGGCGAGCCGCGAGAAAAGCCGATAGCGTGAACCGACTTGGGTTCGCCTGAAAAATCCAAGTTGAAGCCACACAGCACCCTTTTGTGAAACGCTATCCGCTGCAGCTAAACCGGAAACCTTGAAATTCGATCAAGCGCACAGCAGCAGCCGCTAAAACAGGGCGTCTTCGAGCTTACCTAAAAACTCACGACAACTTAGGTCGTGTAGCTCAACAGAACTGCTCACTTGCCGAAGTTCTTCATTTGCTCGCCGAAGCTGCCTCGCAGGCATTGCGACCGCAGTTCCCCAGATTGGAGCCTTCACACGATGCCGGTTTTCGCCGAATAAAATGTCGAGGTTCTGACTGTGGTAAGCGCAGCCCAGGAAAATAATCTTATCGGCTGAGTGTATCTTTTCGCGGATGGCCTCGACGCGCTCTGTCGGAGCGTCTTCAGTGTAGGTAGCTATGTTTCGGGCAGCGAACGCCACGCAGTATTCATTGCCGCCGAAAGGCACATGGGGTGAGGCTGATCCAAGATCACCTAAAGTGCCGTAAGCATGCAGGACAGGTATGCTTGATAGTGCTGCGCGAGCGTCAGTGTCGCTGAGCGCAAAGTTCGTTGTGAAGCTCGCGAGCAAATATTGTTCGATCAGGCGATCATAGTTGAAGGTTATGAACGAGACGCCCTCGTATACCCGACGTACGTTCCGCCTAGGAACTTGCCCACGCTTTAAACGACCACTGAGATAGCCAATCCAAGAGGACTTTAGCTCGCGTAGTGCCGGTGCATGATTGCCCGAGCTGCTTGCTTCCCCAAGTAGCGACCGTTTCTCGCGGTCGAGCAAAACCTGTGCGATAGTCACTTTCGCGACGTGTTCGAGGTGCGGAATGTCGCGCCATTCGCTGATGAACTCGTCAATGCTGTCGCAAGACGAGATACCCTCGCGAATACGGCGCATAGCTGCCTGATGTGTTTCCTCCAGCCCGCCGTCCCGCATGATCGCGCGCGATATGGGACCTTCGTGTCGGTGGCGCAGGTCCTCGTCTAGAAGTTGCTCAATGATCTCCGCAAGCTCGGAACCAAGCGGCATCAACTCTGCGAGGTCCTTACTAGCTCCCGCTCCGCAAACGACTGCTAACTGCAAAATTTCCTCTCAGAAGGTGCTATAGACGATCTCGTTTGCATCATTCGGCGCAAAATATCGAACTTCTGGTCTCACTATACCTTGCCCCAATTCGACTATCGCGAGTGCGAGAAGCGTGTCTCAGACAAGCCGTGTTACAAATTTTGAGACAAATTCTCGCAGGGTTTTGACCCTAGAACGACGACCTGATCTGGAAGCTCAGAGTGCAGGAAGCGGTTCGCAGGCAATCCCGTCTCGATCCGCGTCGAGCGGCTCACGATAGCCTGGCTCACCCACATGGATTGGTGCGACGCCAGCTTCTCGGGCCGCGTCGCAGTTTGGATAGTAGACAGGCACGTCGGGTTCGCCTCGCTGCGAATACGTTACCGCCGCCGCTACGAAGCCGACGCCGAGAGCCGCTGGAACTGCCCACTCAGGTAGTTTTTTGCCTCCGGTTGGGCCTGTGCGCCTTCGCTGCCGATATGGCCTGATGTTTCCCATGGGAGCAGGGATACCTCAGCGCGGTAAACGTCAGGTTCCTAATGTCCGCTTTCGACCCATTGCAGACATTGGCCAGCAGTGCGAAAACTCACTGGTGGCAATGCGACGCAACTGGAAGTCCGACGCGGGCGTAGCTCTCATCGTGACCCCCGCGATCTTGCTATGTGTCCCGATTTGGGCGGCGCTGAACGATCCTTCAGTAGTCGTCCGCGATTGGCAGATTTTTCTGCCCTTCGTTTTGCTGCCGATGATCGTCGGGATCAGCCTTTACGTTACGGGTCGACGAGCCGCCTGAGTGTCTGCTTTCCACCCCTTGCGGACACTGCCAAATTACCTCGCGTCCCACGTCACTACGTCCACGATCTTTCCGGCCTGTTGCAGAGTGAGAATAGCAGCGCCGGTGCATTTGTAGGGAGCCGTCTGATCGAACACGACAACAGCTCGTTTGGTCGTCTCACTCCGCGCCACGGCCAATAGCTGTTGCTGATGCACTGTCATGAATTTCGGCGGCTGGACATTAGATGGTCGCGCAAAGGCCACGCGGCATTCGTCGTCCCGCGCTCTAACACTCACGACTAGCGGTGGCTCGCTATTGTTGAAACTGGCGCAACCGCAGAGTGCGAGAACGGCGGCGGTTAGCAATGATCTCATTTGCCAACACTGCCGAGAATTGCCCCTCCACACCAGTATTCGCTTTCCACCCATTGCAGACATTAGCCGAGTGGCTGATTGTAGGCAGATGCGACGCCAAAGCGTTCCGCGATGCATGGGTACAGATTGACTGATCGTCACGCCGTCCCGGTAAGAGGCTTGGGCGGGCTGTTGAGGCGTCACGCTCGGACCGCCTGTCGCCGTTAGGACAATAGTCAGCGTATTAGCCTATTGCGGCGATTGGGGAGGACAGAACGATGATCTTCCAGTTGGTAAGTACGGTAGGTGCGTGGGTGGTCTTGGTGCTGGTTACGACCAACCTGACAGGCTTTGTAGTTCGCGGCTTTTACCCCGACCCTCAAATGGAGCAGCTCGCAAGCGAAACTGACGCTTTTGCCCAACATTTGGCTCACGAGTACCGTCGTGGCCAAACGCTAACCAACGCAATCGGTTGGCTTCTCACCTCTGCGTTTCTTTTCGCCCTATTCTATTTCGGAAACATCGGGCTGCTTGTTGCAGCGCTGATGATGATCGCTGCGCGAGTTCCCGATCTCATTTGGGAACTGAACAACGGCAGAAAGTTGGAAACGAAGGATATGCGGCAACCTGCGCTTTGGAAGCTGACAACGGTCCTCTCGTGGGCGTCATTCCCTATGATTTGGTATGCATTGTATCGGATGTGAGACCTTCGACCGGGGGGCGATGTGACGCATCGAATTGATCTACCGCCGCAGGTGGCCACTATTTACAAAGCAGTCGAGGAGCTTTCCCAAAAATACCCCGGTAGGCCGTTCACTCCGGACGGCCACATGGTCGGTTCAATAGGAGAGGTCGTCGCAGCCGAAGCTCTCGGTCTGTCGCTGTATCCACCATCCCGAGCTATTCACGACGCATACGACGCGAACGGCGATGTTCAGATCAAGATGACCGCAGGCAAGTGCGTCTCGATGTACGCATGCTGTGACCGTCTAGTGGTTTTAAGGGTCATTACTCCTGAGCAAGCTGAGATCGTCTACGATGGGCCTGGTGAGCCTGCCTGGACCCAAGCTGGACCTATCCAGAAGAATGGACAGAGGAAGATCAGTTTAGCGAAGCTCGCCAAGATTGGCTGCTCGCAAACGGCATCGGCTAAGTGACCAAGCTTTGCTCGGGGCTTGGCAAGTCCTTCATTACTACGCGAGCAAGTAACCGATAGGTAACATGATGTGAGTTAAACCCTCGTAGTCGTTCGGCGGGAGGGTACGGGTGAAGAAGATTGATTTGACGATCTCTTTGCTGCGCTACCGAATGGAGCGCTCTTTTCTTCAGCATGGCTTTTCAAAGGGGGAAGCAGCGTTGATGGCTGAGCAGCGTCTAAAGAACGAGGGTTTGCTCGGTTTCTTTGGAAAAGCGAAAGCGTCCGGGACCCCGGAAGGTGCGGTCGTCGCGATTGTAGAGACCTTCTGGCGGTCGTTCATTCAGAAGACGCTGGCAAACCCCGCCGTCACGCGGACCGCAGATGAGCCTGCAAAGCAACTGAAATTGCAGCAGTTCAAGCGTGAAGTGCTCGCACAGATCGAGCAACACCGAAAACGGTTTTACGGTGGTTCATTGGACTATCCTCAAGAACTCACCGACTATGTCCATTATCGCATCGATACAGAAGTTCGCCACATGCACCGATTTTCGCCAGAGCAGATGGGGATCGACCGAGAAGCGATCTCTCACATGGTGAATGAATGTAATAGCTTCTTCCGAGCACGTATTGATGAGCTGAGGTAGCACTTGGCGTGAGGTCCGCTTCCCACATTCTGCAAATGTGGTAGCGTCTGAGCGGGGCAATTCTGCGGGTTCACGAGGTATCTTTGAAAGATCGATTGCAGAGGATTGCGGCGCACCTCGAAAAGGGAGCGTACGTCAACGAGGCTGCTGTTCGCATCGGCATCATCGAGCCAATACTCACTTGCCTCGGCTGGGATGCAACTGACCCGTTGACGGTAATCCCAGAGTACAGCTCGCAAGGCCGAAGAGTGGACTATGCGTTATGCGCTTTTCCAGCACGCCCAATCGCGTTCATCGAAGCTAAGGCGGTTGGAAAAGTAGAAGCTGCCGACCGCCAGCTCTTCGAGTATGCTTTTCACGAGGGGGTGCCCTTCGCGATACTGACCGATGGACGGACCTGGAGTTTTTACTTGCCGTCAGCACAAGGCAGTTACGAGGATCGCCGCTTATACAAACTCGATTTGCAAGAGCGCTCACCGGACGAGTGCGAGCGGATTTTCGACCGGTATCTTTCTTACGCTCGCCTGAGGACTGGGGAGGCGCAATCCGATGCTCAGAAAGACTACGCCAGCCGGGCAAACGAGCGTGTCGCTGCCGACACAATCAGTCGCGCTTGGGCAGAACTCATCAGCGAGCCGGACCCATTGCTCATAGAGCTTCTGGTAGAGCGGACCGAAGCACTTTGTGGCATTCGACCGTCCTTGGAGACAGCGGAGAGCTACCTGGTCCGTGATGGGCGCTTTTCGACGCCTCCCAAAGTACCGGAGGCACGCATTGCAACTCCCGCTGCTCGGCCAATCACAACACTCAACAAAGACACGCCGAACGTCGCTCCGATAGGTGTGCGGAGCCGGAGAGTTGTCGCTGTCCTTAAAGGTCGCGAGCTTAGCGTGAAGGATGCTACCTCGGGCTTCCTTGAACTGCTGCGCGCACTGGCGACTGAGTTCCCTGATCGGATGCAGCAGATAGCAACGGCAGCGCGAGGCCGCACTCGCAATCACATCGCACAGTCGCCGATAGATGTTTATCCGGACAGGCCGGACCTCGTGCACACAGTGGTTGAGTTGGTGCCCGGCTGGTACGTCGGCACCAATGTAGCTAACCGCGAGAAACTGCGGATCGTAAAAGCGGCGACCGAAGCCTCTGGCTTGCAGTTCGGCAGCGAAGTGATCTTTGAGCTACCGAACGCCTAACGGCGACGGAAAAAATGCGCCTCTCCGATCAAGTGGGCATTGTTAACCAGCCGGACCTCGACAGGTCTATGAAGTCGAACCTCTTCAAACAGCTCTGGGTCCAGTTCGATCTTTTCTAGTCCGAGACCAGCGGCTGCGCATTCATCGACTACCTTCCAGATGATGTAGGCTGCCTCGGGTAAGCTCTGTCCTCTCAGCATAATCGGCACCGGGTTGGGCGCGTGAACAGAGGCCACAATGGACGCGATGCCTAGTGCAACCTCTTCAGAATTAGCCATGGAAGCTCCCTGATTTAGGCCCCTACTAAGATCGGCCTGTAAACGCACTTTGCTCTTTCCGCACCTCGCCACTCGGATAGGCTCTTCTGAGCACCTCGGGAGGTTAGAATGCTTGTTGGTTATTGCCGCACCAGCACAACCGAACAGGTTGCAGGTCTAGAGGCTCAGCGTCGTCTCCTCATTGCAACTGGGTGCACCGAGAAGCTGTATTCCGAACAGACCTCCTCGGTCGGCCCGCGTCCCCAGCTTGATGCCGCTCTGGACTTCGTGCGCGATGGCGACACCCTGATCGTGACGCGGCTGGATCGACTTGCCCGGTCCACTACAGATTTGCTCAACATCGTTCAGCGGCTTGAGCAGAATGGCGTCGCGCTCCGCATTCTTGATTTTGGCGGCTCTGAGGTGGCGACCCAGTCCCCTTCAGGGCGGCTTATGCTCACGATGTTTGCCGCTTTGGCGCAATTCGAGCGTGAACTCATGCTCGCTCGACAGCGAGAGGGCATCGCCAAAGCCAAAGCGGAGGGCCGATACAAAGGTCGCGCACCTACGGCTCGCAGGCAGCTTGCCAAGGTACGGGAACTCCACGCCAGCGGTATCGCGCCGCGCGAGATTGGTCGACAGCTCAAGATGAGCAGAGCCTCGGTTTACCGGTTACTCAAAGAGCAGGTTTGACGGAGGCTTCCCTCACATGCCCTGCAACTCTTGGTATAATGGGTGGTCTCCGGAAGAGCGGCGGGCGACCGTACCAATCCAATTAGAGGCATTCAGATCAGGGAAAATTGCTCGGCCAACCGTCTGCACGATTTGCGGCTTCGATAAGCTTAAACAACCCTCAGACGTTGTCCTGCACACCGAGGACTACTCGCGGCCTCTGACGGGTTTTGGGGTTTGCCGACGTTGCCACGATGCTCTCCACCGGCGCTTCGAGAATACAAGTAGATGGTTCAGGCTTCTGAGCAGGGTTGCCAGCGCTGATTGCTGGGCGCGCGAGCTAACCATCGATCCGGCGTCACAATTAGCGCTCAAGGACGCCAAGCCACGCAATTAGCTTTCGGGAACAGGTCTAGCTCAGTAAATCAAAAAACAAACTGAATAGAGATGCATACAAAATGGGAACTAAAACGGCATGGACTGCGGAACGGCGCGCCCGTCAAGCTGAGCTAATAAGATCGATTAGACCATGGGGAAGCGCCACAGGCCCGCGTACGCCCGAAGGGAAAAAAATTTCCTCGCGCAACGCTGAACGAGATCGAGAATACATTGCCCGTCTCGACAGGTTAGATGAAATAGCAGACTTTGTAACTGGACGACGTTGGAGCACGGCAAGAAAACGAAAGCTACAACTCTAACCAAATGGGCTTGCAACAAGTTGCAAAATTTTTCTTTTGATTAGTTAGGACATTTGTTTATTTAGTTTGGTCCCCGAGTTTACAGCGTTTTCGGAGGACTTAGTGCGTTATTGCAAAATAGGCGGCGATCTGAGCAGCGCCCGCAGGCATCACCGTGATATGCTTCGTCTAATTCGCAGACGAAGCCAGGGCCGAGGAGCCATCTCGACCGCGCTATTGAGCAGTGCCATTCGAGGGTTTCTAGCATCTCCCGCCTGCAAGGCTGTTGCGCTCGCTAAGGCAGACCCGACGCGAGCGGTTACGGAACACCTCTTCCAGCGAGCGGAAGCGTTGGACGCTTTGGGTCGGTTCAAGAGAAAAATTCCCTGGCGTTACGAAGCTCGAAAGTCAGGTCCGCCCCGATGCGTCGTAGACTTACCTTGGGAACTGAACGCAGTGCACCGCCTGGCTGCGGAAATACTCTACGCAGTAGTGGAGCCAGGACCTCACATTTACCATTGGCGGGGAACCGGACGCGATCATCTCGCCCTGCGCCTCGCGCACCTCCTGCGAACTTTTGGACAGCACGTCATCCTGGCTGACGTTCGTCAGTGCTTCGCATCCGTGAATGTGGAGCCTCTCACTTACCTCAATCCCCTTCCGCCTGAGCTTTTCCGAAACGCCTTGGACTATCGAAGGCTCAGGTTCCGGCGCTTTGCCGGTATTCCAGAGGGAATGGAGGATGGGGAGGAAACGGTCCCGCGAGGACTATTAGAAGGATCGGCGGCGTCCAATCCCCTTCTAGCGACTTTGTTCAATGACCTTCCGAGCCATCTGGATGAGAGAGTAGAAGCTCTCTTGTTCGGTGACAACATTGCCATTGTTGCATCTTCAGAAGGAGCGCGCGGCCATGCCGAGGAAAATCTTGTTCGGTATTTCGCCGAGCACTTCGCGGGGCCGTTTTCCCTCTCAATCGACCGGTTCGAGCCTAAACAGAGCTTCGAGTGGCTCGGTTACTCGTTCGACTATGTCGGCAGTGAGGTCAGCATTCACTTCGGTACAGCAAATTGGCTCAAAGCACTTGGCCGACTTCGAGAACGATCCGGCCAACTAACCACGCGCAATTTAGAGCAGATCACGCAAGACCTGCTCAGAGGGTTTCCCGCGATCTCCCCGGACAATAAAGAGGTGCTCTTACTGGTGGTCGCGGATCACCTTGCGTCTCTCCGGCCCGATCCAGCAGTCGAGATTGGCAAGTGATTGTCCCCGACTATCCGGAGCCTCCCAGCCGCCTGCGCCCGCCAAAATCGAGATCGGTCCAACTGCGAAAAGTCGATGTAACCAGAGTGCTCAGGGCGGCGAAAGCCGCAGGTGTGATCGTAAGCTCATTCGAGGTTAGCTCAGACGGCACCATCAAGGTTTTGACAGTCGTGGGCTGTCCTGCGCCGACCGATGAGTTTGGCCGTTGGGAAGACAAACTCTGACTAACGGTTTGCACTACGTCCGGAAACGATTGACGCGCGGCTGGTGCGTGTACGTGTACGCTTGGCGAGGTGGTCCCCAAATTTACAAAGCCCCTGGCAGGGACAAACCAAAGCTACCTCGCGAGGCTATTCGCGCGATAGCGGATGCCTATGA
This sequence comes from Pseudomonadota bacterium, assembly GCA_023387695.1. GTDB lineage: Bacteria > Pseudomonadota > Alphaproteobacteria > Rhizobiales > Xanthobacteraceae > Bradyrhizobium. Next base: position 16,504 of record JAEWHT010000047.1, read on the forward strand.
AAAGCGGGAGCCTAGAGCAGACAAGAACCTTAGGTCGCTAATACGCCGCTGGCGTTCCTTGGACCCCGAAAGACCCTCTAGTCCCGAATGGGACCGCCTCTCGAAAAATACAAAAAAGACTTGGGGTGCTGCACTCGACGTGATCGAGGATAAGTGGGGTGACGTTCCGCTGGCGATCTTCAGTGACAAGCGGATGAAACCCAAAATCGTGCAATGGCGGGACAGTCGTTCGGCGACCCCTCGCGGTGCTGACATCGGCGTCACCGTACTCCGTGAATTACTCAAATTTGGATGTTTGCACGGGGACATCTCGATCAACGCTGCCGAAGGTATACCAACTCTCTATCGGGGTGGAGACCGCGCAGAGATCGTCTGGACTGACGAGGATATTGATCGCTTCTGCTGGCACGCTCTAGCCCTCAACAAGCCACATCTAATCGATGCCGTGTTGCTGGCTTCGCTAACCGGAATGCGGCGAGCAGACTTGGTCACTGTGAGCTTCGACAACGTTGAGGAGCATGCGATCAAGAAGAAGGCTCTCAAGGTGAGCCGACGCAAGAGACGCTTCGTTACAATCCCCCGCACTCCAGAACTCAACGAGCTTCTTGACGAGCTTCAGGCCAGACCGCGTCGACCCGGCGTGCGCACCCTTTTGGTGAGTAGTCGTGGTGAACCATGGACCGAAGATGGGTTCGGTGGCTCGTTCAACCTTGTTCGAGACGCGGCGAAAATAATCCATCAAGACCCCGAGACGGGAGCGGAAAAGAAAAAGCACCTACATGATCTGAGAGGTACGTTTGCTACGCGCCTTATCTCGCAAGGATTGAGTGACTTAGAGGTGGCCGAAACTATGGGCTGGGGTACCAATCGCGTCGCCGACATTCGGCGCGTTTATGTTGACCAAGCGGCTGTCATCATGGCAATCGGCGAGCGGATCGCGGCGGGAACTGTAAACCAGGTTGTAAACCGCTGAGGTCTGACTTCCGAAAACATAATGTTTTTGGTGAGTTGCGGGTGTAGCTCAATGGTAGAGCAGAAGCCTTCCAAGCTTACGACGAGGGTTCGATTCCCTTCACCCGCTCCAAAATCTGATCATCTGGGGGATGATTGGAATTTGGAGCGCGCTGAGCTCGCAGAGCGAAGCGGCGACAACAGGCACTCTCATCGATGGAGCGCGTTGACACGCCGCCCCTGCGCCGCCACATGGCGCGCCTGCCTCGTCATGCTCGACCATCTCCCAGATGGTCTGCGCGTGGCAAGCCTCGTGGAGAGGTGGCCGAGTGGTTAAAGGCAGCAGACTGTAAATCTGCCCGCGCAAGCGTACGCTGGTTCGAATCCAGCCCTCTCCACCATTCCTCTGCGGCCGAGCCTAAGCCTTCGGTGCCTGCCAGCCGCCGCCGAGTGCCAGGAAGAGTGCGATCAGATTGTCCGACAGCTGCGCCTCGGATTGGGCTACGGCTGCATCGGTCTGGGCCACGTCGCGCTCGGCATCGAGGACGACCTGAAAGCTCTCGCGGCCAGCGCGATAGCGAAGGCGCGCAATGCGGGCGGCTTCGTTGCTGTTGGCGCGGGCGCGCTTGAGGGCCTGAAGCCGCTCGAGTTCCTTGGCATAGCGCGTGAGACCACCCTCGGTTTCTTCGAGCGCACGCAGCCACGTCCCATCGAAATCGGCCAGCGCGGCGTCATTTGAGGCACGAGCTTGAGCGATGCGCGCCCGCGCAGCCGCGACATTCGGGAACGTCCAGCTGATCAATCCACCGAGGCTGAACCGGAAGCCCTTGTTCGAGAACAGGTCGCCGACCGATCCGACGGCAGAAGATCCGAGCGAACCGCCGAGGCTGACACTGGGATAAAGATCGGCGGTGGCAACACCGATCCGCGCAGTCGCGGCGGCAAGCCGCCGCTCAGCCGCACGAATGTCCGGCCGTCGCGCGATAAGGGTGGCGCCGCTGCCAACTGGGATCGCCTGCGCCAGTGTTGGTGGCGTGACGCAAGCTTCGACGAAGCGGGGAAACTCCGCCGGCGGCTTGCCGGTCAACACTGACAGGCGGAACAACGCCGTCTGGCGCTGCGCCTCCAGGGTGGGGATGGCTGCGCGCGTCTGCTCCAGTAGCGCGCCGGCGCGACTGGTCTCCAACGCAGTGCTCCGGCCGCCCTCGAACAGCCGCCGGGTCAACGCGAACGTTTGTTCCTGCACATTGAGCGTCTGCTGCGCGACCTGCAGTTGATCGCCGTAGCTGCAGACGTCTGCATAGGCGCGGGTCGTCTCGGCGGCGACGGTGATGCGCGCCAGGTCATAGGCCGCCTGCGTCGCCTCAGCATCGGCGCGGCTGGCCTGGATGGCCCGCGTGATCCGTCCGAACAGGTCGAGCTGATAGCCGACGTCGATGCCCGCATCATAATATTCGGTTGCGTCCGTGCCCGGCTGCTTCGCGTAGCTCGCACTACCCGAAATATCCGTGCTCGGCAGGCGTTGCGTCCGCGTTTCGCGAAGCGCGGCGCGAGCCCGCCGCAGATTGGCTGCGGCGATCCGTAAATCAGTGTTCGCCGCCAGCGCCTGCTGGACGAGCACATCGATTTGCGGGTTGCGGAACAGGCTCCACCAATTGCCGGGCGGCTCAGCCGGAACGAAGTTTGGCGATTGCGCGGAGTAAAACTGCGTTTGTGCCGGAGCCATCGGGCGCGGATCGACGTGGTTGGGTCCGACGACACAACCAGCCAGCAGCAGCGCGACCGCGCCAAGCGTTAGAAACCTCATGCCGATGTCCCTGCTTCCGCTTCCGGCGGCGCATGGTCGCGATGCGCAACACGCTTGCTCACGAAGTCCGCCAGGTGGCGGCAGATAACGTAGAATACCGGGGTGAAAATTAGGCCGAAAATGGTCACGCCCAGCATGCCGAAAGCGACCGCCGTGCCCATGGCCTGTCGCATCTCCGCGCCCGGCCCGACGGCAATCACCAGCGGAATGACGCCGAAGATGAAGGCAAAGCTGGTCATCAGGATTGGACGCAAGCGCGAGCGCGCGGCGTGGATCGCCGCCTCATAGGGATTCATGCCGTGATCTTCCTCGCCCTGCCGTGCGAACTCGACGATCAGGATCGCGTTCTTCGCCGCCAGCGCGACGAGCACGATCAGGCCGATCTGGGTCAGGATATTATTGTCCATGCCCCGGATGTTGATGCCGGTGATCGCCGCCAGGATGCACATCGGCACAATCAGGATGACCGCCAGGGGCAGGGTCAGCGATTCATATTGCGCCGCGAGCACAAGGAACACGCAGAAGACGGCAATCGCGAAGATCAGCGGGGCGCTGTTGCCGGAAGAGCGCTGCTCGTATGCGAGGCCCGTCCACTCGTATGAAAACCCAGGTGGAAGCACCTTTGCCGCCATGCCTTCCATTGCGCTCAGCGCATTGCCGGAGGCTTTACCCGGCGGCGTCTGGCCCTGCAGTTCGGCGGCCGGATAATTGTTGTAGCGGGTCACCTGGACCGGGCCGGCGCCGTAATGGAACGACGCGACCGAAGACAGCGGCACCATCGCGCCTGACGATGAGCGAACCTGCAGCCGGCCGACGTCGGCGATGTCGTCGCGCGCCTGCTGCTCCGCCTGTGCGGTCACGCGGAAGGTGCGGCCAAGCAAGTTAAAATCGTTGACGTAGGTCGACCCAAGATAGGTGCCCAGCGCCGAATAGATCTGCGGCGGCTGCACGCCGAGCAATTGCGCGCGATCGCGGTCGATATCGGCATCGATGCGCGGACTGCCCGTATTGAACAGCGAGAAGACCTGCGCGACGTCCTGATTTTGCGAAGCAGCGCCCATCATCGCGAAAGTGGCGCCCTGTAGCGCCTGATAACCAGCGTTGGACCGATCCTCGATCATCATCGAGAAGCCGCTGCCGTTACCCAGACCGGGAACCGGCGGCGGCGACAGGAAGAAGACCTGCGCGCCTTCGATCTGCCCCGCGACGGCACCGGTCAATGCGCCCGCCAGCGCCGCCGCGCTCTGGTCCGCGGCCTTGCGGTCTTCATGAGGCGCGAGACGGAAGAACATGACCGCGCTGTTGGACGCGGCGCTGAAGGTCGATCCGTCGAGGCCGGCGAACTGCGCGGAATCGACGATTGCGTGGTTTGCCGTCGCGATGTCCCGGACCTTGTCGACCAGGTCGCTGGTGCGGTCGAGCGACGCGCCGGGCGGCAACTGGACGACACCGATCAGGAAGCCCTGGTCCTGATCGGGAATGAACCCCGTCGGCGTCGCGGTGAGGCGCCACGCAGTCAGCCCGAGCAGGCCGCCGTAAATGAGCAGCATCAGCGACGCCCGGTGCACGGTCTTTGTGGTCAGCCCGCCATATTTTTCCGACGTGATCGCGAAGCCGCGGTTGAACTTCGCGGCGCCACGGCGAAGCGGTCGTGTCCAGCGGCTGCCATGATCATCCTCGCCTTCCTTGGGATGCGGCTTGAGCAACAGCGCCGCGAGTGCGGGCGACAAGGTCAGCGACATCAGGGTCGAGATGGCGCCGGCGGCGGCGATCGTGACGGCGAACTGGCGATAAAAGATGCCGGGGATGCCGGAGATCAGGGCGGTCGGGATGAACACCCCGACGAGCACGAGGCCAATGGCGATCAGCGCCCCGCTGATTTCCCGCATGGTGAGGTGCGCCGCTTCCTTCGGCGTCTTGCCCTCCCTGATATGGTTCTCGACCGCTTCGACCACGACGATCGTGTCATCGACGACGATGCCGACCGCGAGGATAAGCGCGAACATCGACAGCGTGTTGATGGTGAAGCCGAGCGCAAGCAGCACCGCGAACGAGCCGACCAGCGACACCGGGATGGCGATGATCGGGATGATCGCCGCTCGCCAGGTTTGCAGGAACACGACGATCACGAGGACGACGAGGACGATGGCCTCGACCAGGGTCCGTTGCACCTCGTCGACCGACGCCTGCACATATTCAGTCGGATTGTACGGAATGGAGTAAGCCATTCCGGCCGGGAATTCCTTGGACGCTTCCTTTAGGTCCTTGAGCACCGCATCGGCCGTGCTCAACGCGTTCGAACCGGGTAGCTGCTGGATCGCGATGGCGACGCCGCTCTTGCCGCTGAACTTGCCGCGAATCCCGTAGTCCTGGCTGCCGATCTCCACGCGCGCTACGTCGCGCAGCCGCGTGAGTGCGCCGGTCTGCGTATCGGTCTTCAACACGACGTCGGAGAATTGGTTGGGGTCGGTCAGGCGCCCCTGCACCTGGACAGGAAGTTCAAACGACGGACGGTTCTTGCCGAACGGTGCCTGGCCGATCGAGCCGCCGGCGACCTGCACGTTCTGCCCCCGCAACGCAGTGATGATTTCGTCCGCGGTCAGGTTGCGCGCAGCCGCGCGGTCCGGGTCGATCCAGATCCTCATCGAGTAATTGCCACCGCCGAACACCTGGACGTTGCCGACGCCCTGAATCCGCAACAGCCGGTCGCGCAGCTTGGAATTGGCGTAATTGCCGACATAATCCGTATCGATTGCCGGATCGGTCGAGACCAGCGCGGCAATCAGCAGGAAGTCCGGCTGCTGCTTGGTCACCGTGACGCCGATCTGCCGGACCTGATCGGGCAGGCGCGGCTCGGCCAGAGCTACGCGGTTCTGCACCAGGATTTGGGCCGTATCGATATTCGTGCCCGGGTCGAAGGTCGCGGTGATCTGGGTCTGGTTCTGGGTCGAGGTCGAGCGCAAATAGCGCAGCCCCTGGATGCCATTCACCTCCTGCTCGATCGGCGCAGCGATGGTTTCCGCCATCGTTTCCGCGGTCGCCCCTGGGAATACCGCGATCACCGCGACCGAGGGCGGCGCGATCTCGGGATATTGGGCGAGCGGCAGCGCGAAGTAGGAGAAGGCGCCGGCTAACATGATGAACAGCGCGATCACCGCCGAGAAAATCGGCCGATCGATGAAGAAGCGCGAAATGTTCAAGGATCAGATCCCGGCAGCGGTGGCGCTAGAGGCAGGCGGCGCCTGGACCGGCGTTTCCGGTGTCTCCCCAGCAGCCGGCGGCGCGATCTTGCCGCGTTTTGGCGTGACCTTCTGGCCGGGCATGATCCGCTGCAGGCCGTCGATGACGACGAGATCGTTCGGAGCAAGGCCGCGACGGATGACGCGAAGGCCGCCAATCAGCGGACCAAGCTCTACGGGCCGATCCTTCACATTGCCCTTGGCGTCCGCGACGTGAACCAGACGGCGAACGCCATCCGTGGCGATTGCCGTATCGGGCACCAGCAGCGCAGTGTAAGGCGTGGATCCGGCAAGCCGGATATGCGCCGTCATGCCTGGTCGGATGAAGCCGTCGGTATTCGGCACGATCGCCCGGGCCTGGATCGTCCCCGCCTGCGGGTTGATCGCATTGTCGACGAAGTCGAGGCGGCCGCGGTGAATGAAGTCGGATTCGTCGGCGAGGCGGATGCGGACTTCGCGGCCCAGACTACTGGCGGACTGACGCTGATAACGAAGCAACAGGGCTTCCGAACTGTCGAAGGCAAAGTGAATGGGGTCGGTCGAAACGATCGTCGTCAGCACGGTCTGGTCGGCGGTGACGGCATTGCCTGGATCGACCCGGCGCTGCGACACGCGTCCGCTGATCGGCGCAGTAACGCGGGTGAAGCCCAGGTTGAGCCCTTGCGCCCGCAACGTCGCGCGGGCGGCCGCGACATCGGCTTCGCCAGCTCGCAAAGCCGCACGGCGTTGCTCGACCTCTTCGGTGCTCGCAGCCCGCTGCGCCGCAAGTGTCTGCGACCGGGCTAGCTCAGTGCGCGCATTGACGACGACCGCTTGCGCCCGCGCCAGCTGAGCTCTCGCTTGGTCGACCTGCGCCCGCGCCGGGCGAGCATCGATAGTGAACAGCAACTGCCCCGCACGCACGTAATCACCATCGCGGAAGTTGGCGGATGTCAGATAGCCGGAGACACGCGGCTTCACTTCGACATCCTTGATGGCTTCGAAGCGCCCGACATATTCGTCCCAATCGACGATATTCTGCTGGACCGGCGTGGCTACTGTCACGGTTGGCGGCGGTGGTGTCGGCTGCTCCTTTTTTCCGCAGCCGGCGAGAATGAGAAGAGCCGCGACCGCGGCCAGCGTACGAGACAAGCTCTGTTACCCCTTTTCGCTCGCGTTTTGCTTCACGAGTCCGGCGCTCATCTAATTGTTGTTCATGACAAGTCAACGACTGTGGACATATCGGAGCGCGTTAATTGCACAAACGCGAGCAGATGGTAGGACGCTTCGCATGATGATGGCGGGCCGTTGCGATTTCCGGCGGCGCAAATGCGCCACGACGACCCGAAGCGAGATTCTCGCTGCGGCACGCCGGCACTTCGCGCGTGAATCGTACGAGAACGTGGGCTTGCGCGAAATCGCCCGCGACGTCGGCGTCGATGTGGCGTTGATCGGCCGCTACTTCGGAAACAAGGAAGGCTTGTTTCGGGAGGTCCTTCAGTCGCAGCCGCCCAATCCGCCCGAATTCAACGTGTCCCGCGAAGAACTGCCCGCTTACCTTGCCTCGCTGATCGTTAGCGACACGCCCGAGAGGGGTCAGGATCATCCGGAAAAGCTGCTGATATCTCTCCGCTCCGCCTCGTCTCCGATAGCCTGTCCGATCGTGAGGGAGAGGATCGAGCGCGATCTCGTCGGCCCGATCGCGAAGATCATCGGTGCGCCGGACGCCGAGGGGCGTGCCCGAGCGCTCCTGGCCGTACTCTTGGGCGTGAAGGTGGTCGACGCGATTATGGCTGCCGACAGCGTTGCTGTGCAGGAGAAAGATCGATTCCGCGCCCGGCTCGAGCGTCTGTTTAGCGCGGCCATCGCCGAGAACTAATCGACGCTGCCTGACGCTCTGGGATGCAATTACTCCGTTTCGAACAATTTATTCCCCTCAATCTGCCGTTCCTTCGACTGATTAATGTGATTGAAATGGCTGGAATTCAGGGCGAAGCTGGCCTTACTAAGGATAGCAATTTAGGGTGTGGCGACCCAGCTCGGGAGTGCCGCATGTTGAGCGGAGTGAGATATTCCTTGGACGATCCGGACGAGACGCGCGGCAGGCGCGCAGGGCCGATCGGCCTGGTTCCATTCGACGACGACGTAACTGCTCGGGTTCGCAAGTTGAACGCGGGTCAGCTTGCTTGCCTTCGCCTTGTCGACCGCCATTGGAGCTCGAAGGAAATCGCCGCCGAGCTCGGCATTTCCCCGCACACCGTGGACCAACGGATCCGCCAGGCCCTTGCAACGCTTGGCGTGGAGCGGCGCACGCAGGCGGCCCGCCTCGTCGCGCAGCATAGCCCGGCTCACGAGGGGGAATATCAGCGATTGATACATCAATCGTCGCACATTCCCGACCAGACCGAAACCGATCAACCAGAAGCCACGGTCAGTATTCAGATTCGGCACGCTGACCGTGCAGGGGAGGTCGGGGACGCTGGTTTCCTAACCGAGCAGAGGCCCGCTTCATTCCGGTCTTCCCTGCAACCGCCGTTCGCGACGAGGAGCAATCCCCGGAATGAGATGAGCGCTGGCCAGCGGCTGTTTTGGGTCGCGACCATCGCAATAGGATCGGCCTTTTCGGCGGGCATGTATCTCGCCGGACTCGAAAGCCTGGCGCGGCTTCTCAAAGGCTAGCCGCAGGGCGGGCCACTACTCAGTATCGGTCGACGCCCCTCCGACGCGAAACCCGTCGGAAAGGAACAGCCATGCGCAAACAGATGATCGAACACGCCGCTCACGAACTGGCCACGCAGGTCCGTGCCGTTGAAGACAGCATTGAAGCCACGCTTGCAGAACTCGCTGAGCTGCAGGCGCGGATGGTTCGCGCCAGGGCCGCCACCGGTGTGGGATTTGTGAACAGCCATGCGCCATTCGAACTGCTGGCTGCCGCGACCGCCGGGATCGTCAATGCCCGGGGAAGCATCGCCAACTGCCACGCCGCGCTGGTCGAAACACGAAAGACGATTCCTGGCCTTCGTACCAACGCCATCGGCGACAACGAATGTCCGCCGGCGCAGGGGTCGGCCAACCTGCGCATCGTCGCCTGATACCCGTTGACCCCGGGCATCGTCATGATTGACGGGTGAGAAATGGCTCCAAACCTTTTTAGAATCCTGCTGCTGCTCGTCGCCCTTTACGCTTTCTGGCGAGGGCGTCGCGACGAGCGAAGGGTTGGAGT